>CAXSHO010000050.1:18502-20904 GCA_964237305.1 uncultured Caulobacteraceae bacterium | reverse complement strand
TAGGCCGCGCTCACCCGACCACCTCCGCATAGAGCGCGGCCTTGTAGAGGCGCATGGCGGCGGCACGGGCGCGCAGGGGCGCGGCGTCGGCCAGCACCAGCGCCCTGAGCGCCTTGCGCACGGTGGCGCGGGCGGGCGTGCGGCGGAGCCACCGGGCGGCGCGGTACGACGGGAACGCCCGCACGAGGTCGGGATGCAGCTGCAGCAGCCGGGCGAAGTTGGCGGGCGACTGCTCGTACTTGGCGGCGAGCGCCGCGGCGGTGTCGAGCCCCAGGTGGACGGCGGGGTTGTCGATGTGCGTCACACCGAAGCGGGCCGCGGCGCGGGCGCCCCACTCCACGTCCTCCCAGCCCCAGCCGGCGAAGCGCTCGTCGAAGGGCTCGGCCTCCAGCACGTCGCGGCGCACCAGGAGGTTGGACGTGAAGACGTGCTTGGCGGGATTGCGGGCGCGCTCGGCGGCGGACAGGCACTCGGCGCCGGCCTGCAGCGCGTGGTGCAGCTTGTGCTCGCGCGCGGGCGGACCGAGCGGGACGGTGAAGCCCCCGAACGCCGCGGGCGGGTCGGCGGCCTCCACGAGGTCGAGCCAGGTGCGCAGGAAACCGGGGGCGCCCGGTCGCATGTCGGCGTCCACGAACAGGAGGTGGCGCCCGCGCGCGGCGGCGGCCAGGCGGTTGCGGCCCCGGGCGCGGCCCTCGTTCACGCCGGAGGCGAGGAGCACGGCGGGCAGGGGGGAGGCGCCCACGGCGTGGGCCGCCCCCGCGGAGCGGGCGGGGTCGCCGCCGGCGTCGTCCAGCACCACAACCTCGGCGGCGCCCTCCAGCGCCTGCGCCTCGCCCGCCAAGTCGGCCAGGAGCGGGCGCGGGTCGTCGCGGAAGAAGGGGACGAGCACCGACAGGCGCGGCCGCGCCGCCGCCCACCGCGCGTTGGGGGTCTCCACGGCCGTCATGCGGTGCGCGCCCGCCAGCCCCGCAGCATCTCCACGCCGCGGGAGCGCACGCCCGAGCCGTCCAGCAGGACGACGGCCGCCCCGTACACCGCCGCGCCCACCACCGCCTTGAGCGCCAGCTCGGCCACGCCGCCGGAGGCGGGCAGCCGCAGCACCACCAGCGTCATCGCCGCCGCCGCCAGTCCGCAGCGGCCCAGCGCCGACCACGGGACCGGCAGCCGCAGCACCCCTCGGCCCAGCGCCGCGGAGGCGACGAGGCCCAGCGCATAGCTCGCGGCGGTGGCCGAAGCGGGGGGTGAGCACGAGGTTCAGCGCCAGGTTCGCTCCCGCCGGGATCGCCATGGCGATCAGGAGCCGTCCCGTGCGGCGCGACAGGGTGAAGGCCGTGTGCAGGTAGTAGGTGGTCGCCCCGCCCATCAACCCGCCCGCGGCGATCCAGGGCGTCACCCGCGCCGCGCCGTCGCGCAGCTCGGGCCCGACCATCAGCTCCACCAGCGGGCGCGCGACGAGCGCCAGGCCCGCCGCGGCGGGGATCGCCAGGAACGCCATCAGCTCGGCCTGCGGCGCGGCCGCCTTGTGCAGCGCCGCCTCGCCGCCCCGCTCGAACGCCGCCACCGCCGCGGGGCCGCCCGCCATGCCGAGCCAGATGAACAGGATGTCCAGCGTGCGGTTCGAGAGGCTGTAGCCCGCGTGGTAGGCCCCGACGGTCCGTGCGTCGGTGAAGGCGGCCAGCACGAAGCGGTCGGTGGTCGCCAGCACCAGCGCCATCACCAGCGACAGCGACACGGGGAGCGCATAGGCGGCGTAGCGGGCGAACCGCTCCCGGTCGAAACGGCCGCCCCGCGCCGCCTCGAGCTCCCGCGGCAGGGCGATCGCCGCCAGCACCGCGCTCGCCACGCCGGCCCCCAGGAGCGGCGCCGCCCCGCCCAGGCCCAGGAGCGCGAAAGCGATCCCCAGGCCGACGGCGCCCAGCGTCTGCGCGATGTCATAGACGGCGTAGCCGGCCACCTCGCCCGCCGCCCGCCGCCGCTCCTGCCCGAGCTTCAGCAGGGAGCGCGTGACGGTGGACCCCACCCCCGCCGCCACCGCGCCCCGCAGCCCGGCCGACAGGGGCAGCAGCAGCACCGCCGCCGCCGTCACCAGCGGCGTGAGCACCGCCGCGACCAGGAACGCCCGCCGCAGCGTGCCGTGAAGACGCGCGAGGTCGCCGCCCTGCTCCTCCGCGGCGTGGAAGCGCGCCATGGCGGCCTCCGTCCCCGTGAACAGGCAGGTGTAGACGAGCCCGCCCACCGAGAAGCCGAGCGCGTAGTCGCCGTAGTCCGCCGGCGAGAGCAGGCGCGTGAACACCACGATGGCGCCGAAGCCCGCCACCGCCTGCGCGACGTTCACCGGCAGGTAGCCCAGCACCCCGCGCCGGAACATCAGCGGCCGGCCTCGCCGTCCCCCAGGAGCCGCG
>CAXSHO010000050.1:3713-18492 GCA_964237305.1 uncultured Caulobacteraceae bacterium | reverse complement strand
TAGAGGTCGAACCAGAACGACGAGCGCTCGATGTAGGCGATGTCCAGCGCCACGCGGCGGCGCACGCTCTCCGGCGTGTCCACCGCGCCGCGGCTGCCGTTGATCTGCGCCCAGCCGGTGATGCCGGGCTTCATGCGGTGGCGCCACGCGTACTCGGCCACCAGCCGGGCCGACTCCACGTCGCCCGTGCGCATGCCGATGGCGTGGGGGCGGGGGCCAACGAGGCTCATCTCGCCGCAGAGCACGTTCCAGAGCTGCGGCAGCTCGTCCAGGCTGGTCTTGCGGATGAAGCGGCCGACGCGGGTGACCCGGTCGTCGCCCACGCTCACCTGCCGGGCGGCGGTGGCGTCCGACGCCTCCGTGCGCATGGAGCGGAACTTGTAGACGGTGATCGGCTCGTTGTTGAAGCCGTGCCGCTTCTGGCGGAACAACGCCGGGCCGGGGCTGTCGAGCTTCACCGCCACGGCCAGGGCGGCCAGGAGCGGTGACGCCAGGACGAGGCCGAGCCCCGCCAGCACCACGTCCTGCGCACGCTTGGCCAGCGCCCGCCGCTCGTCCTGCCGCACGCCGGAGACGTGGGCCAGGGGCGAGGCGGTGAGCCGCGCCAGCGCGTCCGCCTGCTCGCGCTCGCCCGCCACGTCCACGAACAGGGTGATGGTGTTGGGCAGCACCCGCAGCCGCTCGATGAGGGCGCTCACCCGGGCCTGGGCGGTGGCGGTCACCGTGATGACGATGCGGTCCACGTAAGGCAGCAGCCGGTGGTCGAGGAGCGAGGCGGTGTCGCCCAGCACCGGCACGCCGTGCAGCGTGGGCGCCACGCGCCCCGCGCGGTCGTCGAACACGCCGATGATGTTGACCTCGCGGGTGGCCAGCGCGCTTTCGATCAGCTTGGCGGCGTTCTCCGTGGCGCCCACGACCACGATGTTGGGGGTGAGCCGCCCCGCGCGCCGCCACGCGCGCACCCGCAGCCACGCCCCGGCGTGGGCGAGGCTGAGGACGCCTGCGACCCCCGCCCCGGTGACCAGCGCCTCGTCCGCGCGGCCCGCCGGCGAGATCCAGGCCAGGACCAAGGCCGCGGCGCAGCCAGCCGCGGCGGCCGCCCACACCCGTGCGAGCTGCATCCAGAGCGGCTCGCGGCCGCTGAAGGCGTAGGCGTCCAGCCCGTCGAGGGCGGTCAGCGTGATGAGGAGGCCCGCCACCAGCGGGGCCACGGTTCCGGTGGGCTGGAGCGCCAGCGGCCCGGCGCCCGCCCACCCGGCCGCGGCGATCGCGCCGCCCGTGGCGCTCACCGCGTCCACCATGCGGAACACCCGGCGCAGGACCGCGCCGCTCAGCCGCTCGCGCACGGGCGCCAGGCGCTCCGGACGGAACGGCCCGCGCATCACGCCCGGCTCCGGCGAGGCGTCCAAGGGCGACACGACGGTCACGGCGGCGGCGGCTCCAGGGGCGGACCCCGACGGGCCGCGACGGCGCAAGCGTGGCACGGACGCACTGATCACCGCGTTAACGCCTCGCCGTTGCCTCCGCCGGGCGGACGGGCTAAGCGGGCGGGCCTTGCGTCGGCGAGGGGTGACGTGGCCGAGAGGCTGAAGGCAACGGTTTGCTAAATCGTCATACCGGAAACGGTATCGTGGGTTCGAATCCCACCGTCACCGCCACCCAGTCCGCAAGTTCAGCTCCCGCCGCCTGGGAGCGGCCGCACCCCCGCTGAGACGCCGGGCATTCCGCGACAATCTGTGCCTGACCCGCCGGCCGCACCGCCGTTCAGAGCCGCTCGTCGGCCGATTGCACCCGCCGGTCTCCGCCCGTCAGCCGGCACGACGGTTCCCGGTTGCGAGCGCCATTCCCGCTTCTGAGCCCGATGCCGACGTGCGGCGAGCCCTGCGGGCCCGCCTAAGCGCTGAGTACGCCTGGGGCTGAGTCCGGCTGAACGCAGCGGAAGCGGGAAATGCGAACCGGGAACGGTCGAGCCCTAACCGGGAAATCGCCGGCGTTAACCGACGAAGATCATCCCGCGTGGGAGGCGAGAAACCTACGCTGATCGGCCCAGGCCAGGGGAAGCTCGGCGGCGGTGAGCCGGCCGACGGTGACCCCCGGCGGAACTTCGCCCGCAAGGATGGCGGCCTGCAGATCGGGAGCAAGAAAGCTCAGCCGCGCGAGCATGCGCAGGTGCGGGTCCGGCGCGCCCTTGGCTTGGCGCAGGCGGTCGAGGGGAAGGTGGGGCGCCGCATCGAGAGCGCAGAGCTTGGCGTGGGAAGACTTCAGCGCCGCAACCAGCACCTTGTCGGGACGGCGAGCCGCGCCCTTGCAGGCGGCTCCGATCAACCATGTCCGGCCGCCCGAGAACTTCAGGCGGACGGGTGCGATGACGCGCACGGCGTCGAGCCCCTCCGCGATCGCGCCCTCGCCGGGCAGAAGCTGGGTCCGCCGCCGGACGGCCTCGCCCGGCGCATCGCCCTCGTGTTCGGCCCGCAGCAGCAGGTGGACTGCGTCCGCCTTCACCTCGGCGCGCAGCAGCGGCGCGGCATCAGAGGCGCCCGTCAGGCGGTGCAGCAGGTCGAGGACGAAGCGGTCGGTCTGGATCGCGGGGAGGCGGCGCAGGGCGTCGGACTCGGGCTGAGCGCGCCCCTGCTGCAGCGGGGCGGAAGTGTAGTAGCGGTACAGTCGGCCGGACTTGGTGCGGCTGAAGGTGGGGCTCATGGGCGCACCGTCCGCATTGAACAGCCGGCCCTTGAGCAGCGCCTGCGACGCGTGCGTGGGCCGCGCGACCGAGCCGCGGGTGTGGGTGGCCAGCATCCGCTGCACGGCGTCGAACAGCTCGCGGTCGATGATGCCGGGGTGCAGGCCCGCATGGACCGCATCGCGGTGGACGATCTCGCCCAGGTAGATGCGGTTTCTGAGGAGATGGAAGAGCGCACCCCGGTTGATCACCGCGCCGCCCAGGGTCTTGCCTGTGGCGGTGACGTGGACTTTCGAGCGCACGCCCGAAGCCTCCAGCTCACGCTGCAGCGCGTGCACCGAGCCGAGCTCGAGGTAGCGCGTGAACAGGCGCCGGACCTGCTCGGCCTCCTGGTCTTGGACGACCAGGGTGCGTTCGTTCGGGTCGGGGGAGGGGCTGTAACCGAGCGGTGGCTTGCCGCCCATCCACATGCCGCGCGCCTTGGACGCGGCGATCTTGTCCTGGATGCGCTCGCCTGTGACCTCGCGCTCGAACTGGGCGAAGGAGAGCAGCACGTTGAGCGTCAGCCTGCCCATGCTGGTGGTGGTGTTGAAGCTCTGCGTCACCGAGACGAACGACACGCCGCCATTGTCGAACGCCTCCACGATGCGCGCGAAGTCACCGAGCGAGCGCGTGAGGCGATCGACCTTGTAGACGACCACCACGTCGAGCCGGCCGGCTTCGATGTCCGCCAGGAGACGCTTCAGACCCGGCCGCTCCATGTTGCCGCCGGAGAAGCCGCCGTCGTCGTAGAGCTGAGGCAGAACGCCCCAGCCCTCGCCCGCCTGGCTCTGGATGTAGGCCTCACAGGCGTCCCGCTGGGCGTGCAGGCTGTTGTAGGCCTGGTCCAGCCCCTCGTCGGTCGACTTGCGCGTATAGACCGCACACCGCAGCTTCGGAGTGGGCTTGGCCCGGCTCACGCCGGCTCCCTATCGCGAAGGCCGAAGAAGCGCGGCCCGTTCCAGCGGGCGCCGGTGATGCGCCGCGCGATCACCGACAGGCTGGCGAAGGTCTCGCCGGCGTAGAGGTAGCCGGCGTCTGTCACCTCGACCTCGTGGCGCACGCCCTTCCACTCGCGAGCCACCCGGACCCCGGACCTAGGGCGCGCTCGCGGGGCGAGCCCGCGCTGCGGAGCTTGCGGCGCAGCTCGGGCGAAAGGCCCGCGCCGTAGGCCTCGGCCTGGATGCGCCAGGCGAGGAGGCGCTTCAGGAGCTCCACCGCGCGCAGCCGGGGCGGCTCGCCGTAGCGGGCGAGCCACGCCGCGCGCACGCCCTCCAGGTCCAGCGGCTCCAGCGCGCGGACCTGCAGCGTCACCGCGTCGGCGCCGCTCACGCCGCCGCCTCCACTCGGTAGGTGCGCACGCCGTCCGCCTTGGCTGAGGTGACCGCAAGTCCCGCCTTCTTCTTCAGGGCTCCGGCCAGGGCTCCGCGGACCGAGTGCGCCTGCCAACCGGTGGCGGCCATCATGTCGGTCAGGGTGGCGCCCTGCGGTCGCTGCAGCAGCGCAGTCAGGGCGGCGAGCTTGGTGGCGGCCTTGGCTGGAGCCGGCGGCGGCGTGGGCGCCTCGGGTTCGGGGGAGGGTGTCTTGGAGCTGCGCTTGGGCATGGTCGTCTCCTGCTGATCTCGCGGGCGATGGGCCGCGCCGCACTGAGACAAGCCCCGGGGCGGGGCGGAGAAGAGCCGTACGATCAGGGTCGCTGCGGCGAGACGCAGTAGCGCTCCGGCGCGCCGCGGAGTCGAGTGGAAAGACAGGACGACGCTCGCTGAAGCGCCGCCCCTGAAGGTTAAGCGGTAGAGGCCGTCGGCTTTCAGGCTGCGGCCAGGTGTCGGTGCTGCACGGGTCGTCCCACCCTCCTCGCCATAGGCTCGGGTCTCTCGAGACGTGACCTGGGGCTCGGACCCGGAGATCCTTCGGCCGCCTCCCTCGTCTTCCGCGCCCGGCGAGGGCGTGTTGGAGACATCACGCTGCGCCTCCTCACGCCGCAGCTGATCATCTCGCCACTTCACGAGCGCCAGCGTCTCCTCCATGGTCGGCGGCGTAGCCTGAATCACCATCACCCCCGTGTCGGTGACAGGCTCAGCCTCGGCGGCCGCGCGCTCCTGACGGCTCATGAGCTCGAGGAGCTTGAGGGCTGCGGTGGCGCTGCCCGTCATCGCATAGCTCACCAGCTTTTCGGTGAGGACCTCCGTCGTCGACATCTTCCTAGAGCGCCCGTCCGCCGTGCTGACCCGCCGCGGCTTGTTAGCCACGCTGAGGATCACGTCGCGGACCGACCTGGCCTTCTTAGTCGTGAGAATTCGCTCGCGGTTCTCCGGCTTGCCTTTGCGGCCGTACGGATTGGCGGACGGGCGCCCGGGCTTGAACCGGTGCTCTTCGGGCGGCTTGCCATAGCCCACGGTGTAATCGGGCCCGGCGGGGGCGTCGTCGTCCATCACGCCGCCTCCTGCGCGCCGGACGCGAGGTCCTCGACCTCGCCGAAGGGCAGGCCGTCGCCATCCCGAACGGCCGTCTGGCCGGTGACGCGCTCCCACCTGCGGCAGATCACGTCGCAGTAGAGCGGATCCAGCTCCATGACGCGGGCCGTGCGTCCGCAGGTCTCGGCGGCGATCACCGTGGTGCCCGAGCCGGCGAAGGGGTCGAGCACAAGGTCACCGCGCTCGCTGACGTCCAGGATCAGGTCGCGCACGAGAGCGACGGGCTTGACCGTCGGGTGGCTGGCCAACTCCTCCATGCGGCCCTTCCTGAAGCTGTTCACGCCCGCGTACTCGAGGACGTTCGTCCGGTAGCGGTCGGTGTCGCCCAAGCCGAAGGTGTTCATGTGCGGCGCGGCGCCCGACTTGAACGCGAAGACGAGTTCGTGACGTGAGCGGTAGAACGTGCCCATGCCGGCGTTCTTCTTCACCCAGACTAACAGCTGCTTGTGCTCCAGGCCGGCGTGACGACCCGCCGCGGTCATCTCGCCTACATGGCGCCAGTCCATGCAGGCGAAGAGGATGGCGCCGTCCTCGCTGTGGGTCGCCATGTGCTCGAACAAGGTGGCGAGGAAGCCGGTGAATTCGTCCTCGCTCATCTCGCCCCCGCCATCTTGAAGTCGCGGTGCCGGATCCCGCCGAGGCCGCCGGTGAAGCCCTCGTTGGGGAGGTTGTAGGGCGGGTCGGTGAACACCATCCGGGCGCGGCGGCCGTCCATCAGGTCGTCGTAGCTCTCGGGCTTGAGGGCGTCGCCGCAGAGGAGGCGGTGCCGGCCCAGCCGCCACAGATCGCCCGGACGCGTCACCGCTGTCTCGGCCGGATCGACCACCGTGTCCTCGCTGCGGGTGCGCCGCGTCGGCGAGGCGTCCTCAGCCATGTCGATGATGAGGTCGCGTTCGGAGACGCTGAAGCCGGTCAGGTCCAGGTTGATCTCGAGCTCCTGGAGCTCGATGATGTCCTGAGCGAGCACCCCCTTGTCCCACCCCGCCAGTTCGGCGAGCCGGTTGTCGGCGATTGCGAAAGCGCGGACCTGCGCTTCGGACAAGTGGTCGATGTAGCGCACGGGCACGAGTTCGAGGCCGAGCCGCTTGGCGGCGAGCCAGCGGGCGTGGCCTGAGATGATCTGACCCGAGCGCAGCGCGAGGATGGCGACAAGGAAGCCGAAGGCCTCGATGCTGGCGATGATCAGCTTCAGCTGTTTGTTCGAGTGGGTGCGCGCATTGCGCGGGTTGGCATGGAGGGCGTCGGTGCGGACGGACTCCACCTGGGTCGGCTCAGCCATGGCGGCTTGCTCCTGAGAAGGGCGTAGGGGGAGCAGGGCTGAAGCGTGCGGCGGGCGCACGTCGTTCAGGTCTGCGGGCGGCCGGCGGCGCGACGCACTCGGTCTCGTCACGACCTGCCGCATGGCCCGGTCGCTATGCCGAATGTCGGTGTGGGCCAGCCGTCCCGACGCCCCCGGCGCCGTCCCGGGTCTCAGCAGCACCAGGCTTGCTGAGGGGGGGACATCGCGGGCGCGCCTGTCTAATCCCCTCGGGACTTGTTCGCAAATCTGCGCAGACAAAGCACGACCACGCGGAGCACCCGGTCAGAACACCGTGGCCAACGCCTTGGCGATCTCCTTCGCTCGTGCGTCGAAGGAGAGGCCTCGAGCGCTTGGGTGCAGCGTGGCGTGGTGGGAGACCTCCGCGCGCCGGCACGCTCCGGCGGCGGCGGCGCCGAGCGTGACCACCGCTCGCCCGGCGATTTCATGCGCGGTCACCTCGGCGAAGCTGCGGTCGAGCGCGGCGACCGGGATCGACTGCGAACGCCGCTGAGGCAGCACGTGAAAGCACTGCGTCAGATAGACGTCGGCGCGCGAGCGTCCGACCAGGGCGAGCGCGCGGTCGAGCACGCGGTTGAAGGTGATGCGCGGCAGGTGGCCGACCTGCTCCAGCTCGGCGCGGTTGGCCTCGACGGCGTCGACCTCCAGCCAGTGCAGGGCGATCAGCACGGGCCCGCTGAGCGAGCCGCCGGTGATCTGCAGCGGCGTGACCCACGGCCCGTCGAAGCCGACCTCAGCCATCGTGGTGTAGCCGGGGATGCGCAGCGCCCGCCGGCGCTCGACCGCCTCGGCGTAGGCCGCGGGCGAGAGCGCCGGCCGCGTTTGCAGCCTAGTCGTCAGCCCAGCATCAGTTGTGCGATTTCAGCTTCACGCGAAGCGAACGACTCGACGCCGCGCTGGCGCAGGATGCTGAGCTTCACCGCGTCGTGCTCGAACAGGTCGGTCGCCATCTCCGGCTTTTCGAAGGTGTCGCTGATCCGGACGGTGGGCACGTGCTTGCAGAGAATGGCCCTGAGCTGATCCATCGACTGGGTGTTGATCTCCAGCGTCTTTTGCAGGAGCTGCACGCTCAGCAGATATTTTGCCCAGCGCATCTTGTCGAAGAGCGCCGGCTTGGGCTCGGGGTAGTTTCCAACGCCCACGCTCACGACGCGAAGCGACTCTGGCGGCAGCCCGAGCGCGCGGGTTGCACCCGCAATCGCATAGAGGGTCGGATTGTTGGCGCAGTAGCCGCCGTCCACGAGCTCGACATGATCGCCGGCCGCCGTGACAACGGTCTTGCGCTCGAAGAACGGATAGGTCGAACAGGACGCCTGGACAGCCTCTCCGACAGGGACGCCAAAGCCAGGCACGAACGTCCCGGTCCGGCCGTGTGCCTGGGCGACGCTACCTTTAAAAATCATCGGCCGCTCGATCACCCACTTAGTGGTGACGATGCCGACGCCCGTTTTGACCGCGTCGAACATGGCGTCGCCAAACACCTCGTCGGCCAGCACGCTCAAGGCCACGGGTTTTTCGACGGTTTTTTGCGCTGCATGATGCGCGGCACATGCTCTTTGTAGAGGCCGTGGATCTCGTCGACCGAGCGGCCCTGCGCGAGGAGGGCCGCGATGATCGCGCCGGTGCTCGTGCCGAAGATGACATCGAAGCCCTCGGCGAGCGGCTTGCCGATCAGGCCTTCGATCTCGCGAAGAACGCCGAGCGAGTAGAAGCCTTTCGCTCCACCGCCGTCGAGGCTGAGGATGCGGTAGGGCTTTTGCGTTGCCGGTTGCGAGTCGTCAGTCACGCGGCAGCGTTAGCACAGATCGTGAACTGCACCAGTGCGAGTGCGATCTCACCGCTCAATCATGAGTGGATGGATCGCTTTAGCTTGCTAGGTCATCCTTGAGTAGTCTGCTCGCTGCCGTCCGGTCGAGGAGGCCTGCCAGGCGACCTCCCATCGTCAACATCCCAGGGTCTGTGACCGTCCGCAGTCGGGCCGAGCCAAGTTCTCCTGGCGCAGGTTGGGCGCCGCTTATGTCCAGAAATCAGGGGGTCCTGAAGTGGTCCAAAAAGCTGTCAGGCCGATGCGCTCAAACACCGCCGCGATCTCCGGTGACTCCCGGATGTTGGCGGCGTCGCGCCGAAGGTGGAAAGCATGTTCACCCCCGTGCGCAACCCCTGCGGCGCGGCCGGGCCGAACAGCGTCTCGGCGACCGCGATCGCTTCGGCGGTTTGGCCAAGCGAGGTCAGCGCATGGATGGCGACCGTGGCAGGCTCGACGCCGATATCGGCGAAGCGCTGGAAATTGTCGACCGCCGCGGCCATGTCGTCGGGCCGTCGCTCCGTGAGCGCGCGCAGATGGAGCTTACGGCGGCTCAGGTTGACGTCTCCCTTCGCGACGGAGGGCGGCGGGGCGGCGAGCAGGGCGCCGGCCCGGGCGAGGTCGCCGGTGACGGCGTGGAGACGCACGCTCTCCGACCAGACGCGCAGGGATGCGGGCCAGAGGAGCCGCGCCCTCTCGATGCTCGCCAACGCCTCCTCAGGCCGGTCGGCGTCGAACAGCGCCAGGGCCGCGTCGACGGCCAGCACCGTGCTCAGCGGGTTGCGCGCCTGCAGGCGCAGCAGAACCTCGAGCCCAGCACGGGTGCGCCCCACTGACGCTAGGAACAGGGCGTGCTGGTGAGAGAGCGAAGGATGATCGGGAGCCGCCGCTAGACCGCGCGCGAACTGCGCCTCCACCTCGTCCCAGCGATTGAAGCGCGGCGTCAACATGGCGAGCACGCCGAAGGCTTGGCCGAGCCGCGGATCGAGCGCGACGGCGCGTTCGGCCGAACGACGGCTCTCGGCGATCGCGGGGGCCTGTTCAGGAGGCGGCCTGTACAGCAGCAGGAGCCGCTGCGCCTCGGCCAACGCCGCCCAGGCTTCGGCGAACGCCGGCGCGCGCGCAACCGCCTCCGCCAGGTAGGCCCGCGACTGCTCCAGGGGTTCGCGCGAGGGCTGCTCCATGGCCAGCAGCGCGCGGGCGTGCAGGTCGTGGACGATCGGATCGCCCGCGACGAGCCGGTAGCCGATGCGCGGCAGGGTCTCGAGTTGGAAGGCGGCGGGCTCCTGCTCGCATAGTCGGCGGAGCAGGCCCATGGCGCGGTCGACGGCGTCGGCGCCGACCGAGAGACCCCGCCAGCAGCGCGCGATGAGCTCTTCGCGTCCGACCGTCCGGCCGCCAGCGTCCGCCAGAGCCACCAGCACCTGCATCACCCGCGGTTCCAGGCGGCGCTCGCCGCCTGCGCTCACCACGACGCCGCGCGACGGGCGCACGGTGAGAGGACCCAGGGCGAAGTCGGGTCGCTGCGCCAGTACGATCCGCTCCGACGACGATCGGGTCGGGTCAGGAGCGCTCACCGAGCGGGGCCCGCCGCGACCGGATGGCGGACGACCATGATGCGCGCCCCTCGGCTTCCCAGAGCCCTCTGTAGCTCACCGCCATTGCTGCGAACAGGCGGGGCCACGAAGGAGCTTACGATCGAAACCGCCGACCATCGGTGTTTCATCGGGCCCCGCTCGGCTAAGCATCGGGTCCGATGGATCGAAGCCTTCGACGCCTTGCCGTAGATCTACATGCGCCCAGATCAGCCCGTATGGGTGACAAAGCAATGGAGGCCGGCATGTTTCGAACTACAGACTTGATTGCGGGATCAGCGCTCGCACTTTTGATCTGCGGAATGGCCCACGCGCAAGAGGCGCAACCCTGGTATGTGGCGGGCGGCGTCACGTCCACCTTCCTGAGAGACCCTGATTCCGTAATCCGGAACGCGCCCACGCCGGGAGCGAACCTGTTCATCACCAACGGCGTCGAGGACGCGGGGTTCGGCGGGCAGATCGCGGTGGGCCGGCGCCTCGGCCCGGTGCGGCTGGAGGCCGAGATCGGGCGGTCCGACACCGACGCCGAGACCTATCGTGTCCGCTCTCCGATCGTCGTGACGCTCCCGCAAACGGGGGGCGACACCGTCAACCGGTTCATGGCCAACGGGTACTACGACCTCCCGGTCAGCCGGTGGAGGCTACACCCCTATGTCGGCGTCGGCGTGGGTCAGGTCGACGTCCACGTCAGGACCACCGCGTCTCGCCCCTTCGGCCCGCCGACCGCGCCCGCCAAGCTGATCGACGACAGCCTGGAGGGTTTCGCCTGGCAGGCCATGGGAGGGGTGGCTCTGCCCCTCAGCCGGCGCCTGTCGTTGACGGCCCAGTACCGCTACCTCGACGCCGGCACGCTGAACGGCGTCGGCAGCGGCGCTCCTAACCAGACGTTCCGCACTCAAATCGCTTCGCACAATCTGGACGTCGGCCTTCGGCTCGCCTTTTGATCCATGTCCGCGCCCTGGAACAACCTTGCGCCGCCGCTCCGTGGTCAAGACCACCAGGAAGAAGATCGGGGGGCCATCTTCGATGTGATCGAACGTCAAGCCGCCGCTTGGAACCGAAGGGAAGCGGCCAGCCTCAGCGCGGACGTCGATGCCGACTGCGTTCTGACTACCGGCTCAGGCGAGACCTATGTCGGGCTCGAAGCTTGTCTGGCCGCGCAAACGATCATGTTGGAAGGCACCCCTCCATCACAGTGTTTCACACTTTCTGTCCGCAATCTACGCTTTGTCAGCCGCGACGTCGTCATCGCCACAGTGGACGTTTGCATTTCAGCGATGAAGGAGCGCGCGAGTGGCTGCATCAGGCCAGTGTGGATGAGGAACGAGCTGATTATGCTTCGAGCGGCGTCAGGTTGGTTGATCGTCTCTAGCTATATGACCAGCCCATTTTCTAGGTGAGAGTCTGCTAAGCCCGGCCCGCGCGTGTGTCGAGGACTGTGACGCTTCCACGCGCTCGCGCCCGCGGAGGGCGACGAGACTCCTCGGTCAGTGGCTGGACGTGCTCGTTCAGGCCCTGCAGCCGGAAGCGCCCGTCGGTGTGGCGGGCGATGTTGTCAGCCCTGGCGGCGTAGGCCTTGCCGCGCGTGTGGAGGCCCGCCACCCAGCGCCACGACAGGCTGTTGCTGGCGTGGTCGCCGTCCAGGAGGTGGCGCATCAAGAAGTCGGCGCCCAAGGCCCAGGGCAGGCGCAGGGTGAAGATCCAGATGGAGGCCAACCACATGCGCGCGTGATTGTGCAGCCAGCCGTGTTCGACGAGCTCGCGGGCCCAGTCGTCGAGGCCATCAATCTCCGTACGGCCAGCGACCGCCTCGGTGTAGGCGCGTCGCGGGCCTGCGTTCCTCTCCAGCACTTCCCGCGCCTCGCCCGCCTGATGCTTGTAGTCGGGCCAGATCAAGGGCCGGGTTTTGAGGTGGTCCTTGAAGTAGCTGCACCAGGCCACCTCCTCGACGAAGCGCTCCGCCCCGCGGCGTCCGTGTGCATCGACGGCCGCGGCCGCCACCTCCCATTCGGTGAGCAGGCGACGGCGTAGGTACGGCGACAGCGCCGAGGTGCTCGACTCCCGGTCGAGGCCGTGGTCGGTGTTGCGCGTGGCGGCGTAGCGCCCGCCCGCGGCGGGGAGGAAGCCGGCGAGGCGCGCCAAGCCGGTCGCGCGGTCGAGAGGATGGATGCGAGGCGTGCCTCGCACGTTGGGACGCCGGCAGCCTATCGGAGGGCGATAGCGGAGAGGAGCGCGGAAACACGACGGAGCCGCTCTTCCTCGCCTCGCTTTAAAGGTGGCGCTTGGGACGCGAGCGGAAGTGCATCCGGCCGCAAAGGCGACGTTTGAGCGCGAGCCCGAAGGTCCGGAAACCGCACGGACCCGAATGACTGCAAGTGGCGCATACAGTTGAAAAGGCCGAAGCCTCGCTTTTCCTGGCCGCTGGCCAACGTCAGCAATTTTGATGCGAGGGGAGGCGTCTTCGCCTAGTCTTGCCGCCTGTGATCGCCATACGCTGTCTGAAAGGACGTTCACGGCGACCTGAGCCCTGTACCTTGGAAAAGCGGTCCTTTCTAGGGACGTGCATTTCGGCCTTTTTCAACAGAATAGGCGTGCTCCCGACTGCGGCGGTCACAGCGTTAGCCGCTTTCAGCTGTGGAACTGATATGCATGCCGGAGGATGAAAGGGCCGGCCTGACCACGCGTCAGTCGGGCGATGGAGAGCCGGTCGCCTCGTCGGGTCACGACCACCCTGACGGCGACGGCTGACCCATTCTCCCGACCCGCGCCCTCGGCGACGAAGGTCATGTCACCTGGCTTCGGCCCGCCTCGGCGCTCCACCACGGTCATGACCTCGGCCTGGCCCTGTTCGCCGACCGTCACGGTCTTGCCATCGCGGGTGACGGTCCAGCGCTCGCTGCTCCTGACCGTCTTGCCCGGCCCGTCGTCGAAGGTGAAGGCCAGGGTCGCGCCGTCACCCTGCGCATTCCCGACCGCAGTCGTCGGCAGAACGACGCGCCGATCGTTCGCGTAGTCACGGTAGTCCAGGGATCCGCTCCATCGGCCGCCGAAGATCGTGGCCAGGGAAGGCGCAAGCACGCTCGCGGCTCCTTTGGCCACTTCGAACGGCCGGTCCACGCCGGCTTCGAAGTCCGCCAGCGTGGGCGTGACCAGCGTATCGACCGAGACGCCGCGGCCAGGGACGAAGTGCTCGACGCCAGTCCTGTTCCAGGCGTTGGGGATGCGGACCTTGAGCCCGCTGTTCGGCAGCGTCAGCAGGAAGATGTGCCCGGCGGTCGGGCCCTCTGCACTCCCGGAGCTGTCCTCGCCGACGAGGGTCGCGCCGAGCTTCTCCTTGAGCTGAGCGATGGTCCGGGTCGCGCCCGAGCCGTTGCGCGGCCCCGTCAGGAGGGTGAGGTGGCCCGTGAACCTGTCGGGCGAGACGTCCTGCGGCAGCACGCTCTCATCGTCGGGCTCCGCACCGGGCCGGCGCTCCCACCAACCGTCCGACGTGCGGGTGAAATGATCGAGCGCGGGCTCGAACAGCGTCTTCGGGTCACCCCAGCTCTCCATGTGAGCCGGGAGATCACCGTAGCGGATGGCCTTCAGGAGCACCGGCTTCGACCAAGTGAAGCGGGCCGGCAGCAGGTAGCGGCCCAGGGCCACCGACACGTCCTCCGACCCGCCGCCATTCGCCCTCAGGTCGATCACGAGATCCGTGACGGCCTGCGTCTTAAGGGCACGGAAGAAGCCGGCGAGGAAGGCGGTCGCGTCCACCGGGTTGCGGTAGTTCACGAACGTGTCGATGCGCAGGGACGCCTTCTTTCCGGCCACCCGCCAGCGGATCGCCTTGTAGAACTCGTCACGGTAGGCCTCACCGGGCCAGGTCAGCGCTGTCCATGCCTTGAAGCCGATGGGGGCCAGGATCGAGTGCGACAGACGCAGCTCGGCGGTCGCCTTCCAGTCGAGCCGCCACTCGGTGGGAAAGCCGTAGAAGGCCGGCCAGTACTCGTTCAAATCGTCGCCGGTGAGGTCGCTGTCGGCGCTGAGCTTGGCCAGGATCGACGGGTCGGTCAGGCCGTCATAGGCCACTGCCGTGCCAAGCGTCGTCACCGCCGTGGGGACCGGCACGCCGTTGATCCCGACGATCTCGGCGCCGACTGGCGGTGCGCCGGGCTGCCCGTCGTTGGACACCACGATCATCCGCCCTTCGAGGAAGGTGAAGCGGACCGGCAGCTGTGTGGCGTGGGTCGCGCGGAAGCGCTCGATCGCCGCCGACATCTCGGGCTCGTGTGGTCGCAGCGGATCTCGGCCAGCATCACGGCGACGGCGCGCCACAGCTGGAGGTCGTTGGGGCCGCTGCTCGCGACCGCCTCCAGGCGTGAGAACGCGGCGTCGATCTCGGCGCGGGAGCGGTAGCGGTAGAGTCCGGGGTGGATGGTCTCCAGCCCCCGGCGCATCAGGGCGACATCGGCGCGTGCTTGGTGGGACGTCAACCCGACCGGCTGGTAGCCCATCCTGCTGGCGACGGTGGGGGACGCGACTGGAGCTTGCGCCACCACGGGCGCAGCGAAACCGAGCGTGCAGACGGCGCAGGCCGTCGCCATGCGTAGGAGGATGCGGTCGACCATTGGAGCTCCAGGCGCCGCCGAGAACCCCTCGAGGACAGGTCGGAGCTAGCGGGCCGCCATTGCCCCGGTCGCCTCAGATCTCGGAGAACGCAGGATTTTCTGGAGATGAGCCGTACGCCACGCCGTCGGGCTCAGCCCCGCGTGCGCTCGGAACACACGGTTGAAGCTGGCCTTTGATGAGAAGCCGCACTCCAGCGCCAGGGCCAACACGTCGCCGCCGTCCTCCGCCAGCGCGGCCTTCCCCGCCTCGACGCGGAAG
>CAXSHO010000050.1:0-3703 GCA_964237305.1 uncultured Caulobacteraceae bacterium | reverse complement strand
CAGGGCGTTGAAGTTCAGCTCGAGCCCCTCGTTGAAGGCGCGGGAGACGTAGGTCTCGTTGGTCGCGAGCCGCCGCGCCACCTCCGCAAGGCTGAGGCCCTGCTCGCGCCACCACTCCTCCCGACGGATCGTCTCCGCCCACTCGCGCCCCGTCGTCCGCCAGTCCCGAGCAGCGGGTGTCACCACGGGAGGAGAGGCTGTGATCGGCGGAAAGGCGTGGCCGGCGTGCCGCCACCCCTCCAAGCCCAGCCAAAGCAGGATGCCTGAGAACGCCAAGTACTGTGGAAAGCGGCTACGGTAGCTCAGGTGGCCGCCGAAGCGATCGACCAGGTCGAAGCCGACGGTCACCGCCAGCCATATGCCCAGCGCCGCCAGGATCGTCCCGATCCAGGGCTGACGGTGACGGTCGCGATCGCTGACGTGGGCGGCCAGCCAGGCGAGGTAGTGGTGGCGGACCTGGGCCGCCGCGACGAGGTAGATCGCCAGGGACAGGATGCCGGCGAGCGTCTCAGCCGGGTCGATCCAGCGGACGTGGACCGTGTCGTTCCAACGCTCCTTCTGCGCGAAGGGGAGGCCGAACGCCCAAAGGTTGTAGGCGAGGTCGATGCCGGCCGGAATGAACTGGATTGTCCAGCGACTCGGCAAGGCGGCGCTGACCAGCCTGCGGACGTAGAAGTAGAGCAGCGGCCCGATCGCCAGACCCAGGTCGAAGGGAGCGAAGGACAGCCACGGGTAGGCTTCGTAGAAGCCGGCGAACCCGAGGACGTACGGCATCAGCCGCAGCAGGACGACGATCATCAGCGCAGCCAAGAGCCGATTGGCCCCTCGGTTGTGGTGCGTCGTCAGAAGCAGGAGCGCCACGACGAGGCCGAATCCGGCCGCCGCGGCCAGGATTGTGCTCCACGCTCCGAATTTGATCATCTCGGGCCTTATTTGCGCTTGCGGTACCAGTGCATCGGCCGCGTGCTCCGCTCAGATCGCGGAAGCCGCCATCGGCGCGCCGGTGGAGAGGCTTAACACCTCCAACGCGCGTGACGGCTGTTACGGCCTTCAGGAGCTCGCAAAGTCGAGCAGGCCTGACAAGGGCGTGTGGGTTCGCGAAAGACGTTCTTGGAACCCACTCAGCCCAGGCTGCGGCTGTCGCCTGCTACCCTCTGGGCTGAAGGTCGATTTTCCGGAGCGACCCCGACGGCCGCTTCTGGCGCCGAGCCGCCCCGCGCCTTGCGCCTCGTGACCGGCCGGATAGCGGCGCTCACCAACGGCCAAGGGTTGGTGAGGAGACGCGAGTACGATTGCGGGGCTACGGCCTGAGCTGCGGGCCGCCCTGGAAGTACGCTGGCTAGGCGTAAGCGGCTCCGAGGACGGTCACGCAGGAACGGGGAAGCCGATCTTCTGCATGGCCAGCTCGGCGGCCTGCTGGTCCTGCGCGGCGTTCCCGCCGGAGATACCGACGCCTCCCACGAGCCGCCCATCGTCGAGCAGGGGATGGCCGCCGCCCACGGGCATCATGCGGGGCAGGTTGGCGAGCGGGGCGACCTTGGGATCGGCGACGTAGGCGTTCCAAACGTGGGTCGGGTAGCCGTAGGATGACGCCGTCCACGCCTTGTTGATCGCCACCTCGGCGGTGAGGAAGGGTGCGCCGTCGTGGCGCTCGAAGGCGCGCAGCGTGCCGGTGGCGTCGGTCACCGCAACCGCGGCTTCGAAGCCCAACCCTCGAGCGGCCGCGAGGGCGGCCTCCACCAGGGCGGCGGCGGCTTCGCGCGACACGCTGGCGGTGGTGAAAGACCGGGGGATGTCTGAAGGGGGCATGGTGTCTCCTGTCTTCTGGGTCAGAGTCCGGCCGGCTCGGGCCAGCCTTGGAGCACGATCTTGCCGCGGGTGCGGTGGCTCTCGCTCATGGCGTGGGCGCGGATCAGGGTGGAGGCGCTGATCGCCCCCAGCCGCTCGGTGGCCGTGGAGCGCAGCGCGCCCTCGTCCACCAGGCGCGCAACCTCGTTCAGCAGCTCGCCCTGGGCGGCGATGTCCACAGTGGCGAACATCGACCGGGAGAACATGAACTCGAGGTGGACCGAGACCGACTTGCGCTTGAGCGCGCCAACCGCCAGCGTGTCCGGGTCGTCGATCATGGCGAAGCGGCCCTGGGGCGCGATCAGCTCGGCCACGTCGGTCAGCGCCGGGTCGGTGTGGGTGGTGGAGAAGACGAAGCCCGGGCTGATCCCGAGCTCCGCCAGGTGCGGCGCCAGGGGCCGGCCGTGGTCGACCACGTTGTGGGCGCCCATCTCGCGCACCCAGGCCTGCGTCTCCGGGCGGGAGGCGGTGGCGACGATGACGAGGTCGGTCAGCCGGCGCGCGAGCTGGACGGCGATGGAGCCGACGCCGCCGGCCCCGCCGACGATGAGCACGGCCGGCGAGGCGCCGGGGACCGGCCGGCGCACGTCCAGGCGGTCGAACAGCGCGTCCCAGGCGGTGATGGCGGTCAGGGGCAGCGCCGCGGCGTCGCCCCAGTCCAGGCTCCCCGGCTTGCGGCCGACGATGCGCGCGTCCACCAGCTGCCGCTCGCTATTGGAGCCCGGCCGGTCGATCGCGCCGGCGTAGAAGACCGCGTCGCCCGGGCGGAAGGCCGAGACCTCCGGGCCGATGGCGCGCACCACGCCCGCGGCGTCCCACCCCAGCACCTTGCATCCGCCGGCGTCGGGCGCGGCCTGGGCCCTGACCTTGACGTCCACCGGGTTCACCGACACCGCACGCACCTCGACCAGGAGATCGAAGCCCTCAGGCGCCCCGGGCTCGGGCAGGTCCAGGTCGAGCAGGGCGTCGGGGCGCGTGATCGCCCCCGGCTCCCGGTATCCAACAGCGCGCATGGCCCACCTCCGACAGGCGGGGAGGTAGGCCCTGGCGCTCGGCGGTGATAGTACGCACATCCATAGCCCCTAGTGTCGAAAAGGATACCGTGATGGCGCGCTCATCCCATTCGCGGCTGGACTGCGACCCCGGATGCTCGGTGGAGGCTACGCTCAGCCTGATCGACGGCAAGTGGAAGGGCGTGCTGCTGTTTCACCTTTTGGACGGGGTGCAACGCTTCGGCGAGCTACGCCGCCACGTGCCCGCCGCCACGCAGCGGATGGTCACTAACCAGCTGCGGGAATTGGAGGCCGACGGGATCATCGAGCGGCAGGTCTACCCGCAGGTGCCGCCCAAGGTGGAATACAGCCTGTCGCCGCTCGGCCGCTCGCTGACGCCTGTGATCATGGCGCTGAAGAGCTGGGGCGATGCCAACATCGGCCTATTCGGACGGTCGGCCGACCTCCGAGATCAGTCATCAGCACGCAGCCGGTAAGCTGACCTCCGTGCCCGGCCCGTTACTTGGCGGCCGCGCCGAACCGCAGCGCAAACAGGTCGGCGTCCTTCATGACGAACCGCAACCGCACCGGCTTGCCCGCCAGCGTGCCGACGGCCTTCACCTCGGCGTCGGGCACCCGGCCGTGCCGCCCGCCGACGAGGTTCTGCCCCGCTTCGAGCGCGACCGCGACCACCAGGATGGCGACGAACCAGAGCACGCGGCGGGCTGGATAGCCCAGCATCGCCAGGGCGCTGAGCACCGCAAAGGCTGCGGCACGCTCGGGATCGGCGCCGAAGCGCGTCATCGGGCGGTCGTCGATGGGCGACAGGGTCACGAAGGCGATCGCGGCCAGCGCCAGCCAGA
>CAXSHO010000049.1:12770-21195 GCA_964237305.1 uncultured Caulobacteraceae bacterium | reverse complement strand
CGCCATGCGCCCGATGCTGCCGACCAAGCAGGAGTTCCCCTACACCATCCGCCTGGTCTCGGAGATCACCGAGTCCAACGGCTCCTCGTCGATGGCCTCGGTCTGCGGCGGCGCCTTGGCGCTGATGGATGCGGGCGTGCCGTTGAAGAAGCCGGTGGCGGGCGTGGCCATGGGCCTGATCCTCGAGCCCTCCGGCGAATACGCCATCCTCACTGACATCCTGGGCGACGAGGACCACCTCGGCGACATGGACTTCAAGGTGGCGGGCACCGACGCGGGCATCACCTCGCTCCAGATGGACATCAAGATCGCCGGCATCACCGAGGCGATCATGAAGGAGGCGCTCGCCCAGGCGCACGACGGCCGCCACCATATCCTGGGCGAAATGGCCAAGGCCATGGACGCGCCGCGCACCGAACTCGGCGAGTTCGCGCCGAAGATCGAGACCATAAGCATCCCCACCGACAAGATCCGCGAAGTGATCGGCTCGGGCGGCAAGGTGATCCGCGAGATCGTGGAGAAGACCGGCGCCAAGGTGGACATCTCGGACGACGGCACGGTCAAGGTCTCGGCCAGCGACGCGGCCAAGATCGACGCGGCCCTCACCTGGATCAAGTCGATCACGCAGGAGCCCGAGCTCGGCGCGATCTACAACGGCAAGGTCGTGAAGGTGGTCGACTTCGGTGCCTTCGTGAACTTCTTCGGCGCCAAGGACGGCCTGGTCCACGTCAGCCAGATCTCCAACGAACGCGTCGCGCGCCCGCAGGACGTCTTGAAGGAAGGCCAGACCGTGAAGGTGAAGCTCATGGGCTTCGACGACCGCGGCAAGACCAAGCTGAGCATGAAGGTCGTCGACCAGGACACCGGCGAGGACCTCACCAAGAAGGAACGCGTCGCCGAACCGGCGGAGTGATGCGCGACGGCCGCCGCGAGAGCGGCGGCCGGGTGCTCAGGTGTGAGTTGAGGGGCGGGTCCGGCGACGGGCCCGCCCTCTTCTTTGCCCGCCTCGGGCGGCAGTAGCCAGGAGCCACCAAGGCACGTAGAATCGGTCAATGGCGACGATCGACCTTCGGGAACTGCCGCCGAACGACCTCGTCCTCCATTTTGGAGGGCGCGTAGGTGAGATCGATGCGCTCACCTTTTCCAATGCGCTGATCGGCCTTGCTGAAGCCATTCAGGAGATAAATCGCCAGGTTAATCCCGGTGTCGCGCTTGAGGTCACGATTGATGGAGTTGGCCCCGGAAGCTTCAGAGCACACCTAAAAAGCAGGGCGAAGGTTCTCGCAGGACTTCTTAAAAAGTTCAGCAAAGAGCTCGTGATAGCGCTTCTCGTAAGCTACGTCATGGAGAAGTCGGGCGGCGACAAGATCAAGATCGAAGTCAATGAGGACGTCGTTGTCATTCAGCATGGTAGTGACCGCATCATCATGCCGAAAGAAGTGTGGCAGGCACAGTGGTCGATGCCACACAAGGAACGAGTGGATCGCCACATCGCTAAGGCATTCAGCGCGATGGAGGCAGACTCATCGGTGACCGGGTTCGGCTTTGCGCGGAACCTCAACGATGAGAAGCCTCTCGCACTCATTCCGCGAGAAGACTTCTTTCGCCTTTCGTCACCCATAGCTGTTGACGATGGAGACACCAAGGTTACCGATGAAGAGTCAGACCTGACTGTGATGAAGGCTGTTTTCCAGCGGGGGAATCGCAAGTGGGAATTTATTTGGAAGGGTATAAGGATATCAGCGCCAATCACCGACCCCACGTTCTTCGATCGCTTGGCCAATCGTGAGTTTAGCTTTGCTCAAGGCGACCAGATTCACACTATTCTACGTATTCATCAGCGCAGAGATGAATTGAGCGGCGTGTTTGTGAATGAGTGGTATGAGGTGATTGCCGTGTTGGGGGAGACGAGGAGACCTCGTCAGCCGGATCTAGGGTTGTGACGGAGAGATGCCCCCGTGCTCGGTCGCGTCAAGGCGACCTGCTGCGCAGGAGGCGCGTTCCGCGCCTGCCTTGACCCGCCCTGCGCGCGGGGGCTGACGCGGAGGCGTCGGGACGCGGGGCGTCCCTTCATAAGTTCAACGCAGCCTGCGGCGCGTCGAACACAGGGCTGTCAGCAAACAAGAAGGAAGCGAGGTCGCGTCCCCTCTCCCGGCGGGAAAGGGAGGGGCCCGCCGCGGCAGCGGTGGGAGGGTGAGGGGTTGCGGGTCCGCCGATCCGGGCGCGGGTGCGCGGGTGGTCGGCGCCACACGGGTGGGGCCCGTAACCCCTCACCTCACCCTCGCTTCGACAAGCTCAGCACGGCGTCTCCCGCCGGGAGAGGGCTCCCGCGCCCCCGCACCCGCCCCCTTCCTTGCGCCAGCCCTGTGTTCGACGCCCCGCAGGGCGTTGAACTTACGGACGAGGGACGCCCCGCGTCCCGACGCCTCCCGCACAGCCGTCGCGCGCAGGGCGGGTCAAGGCCGAAGAGTGCAGCGTGCCTTGACGCGGCCGAGCACGGCCCCCCCCCCCCGCCGTGTCCGCACCGGCCCGCCGGCTGCGACGCTAGGGTTCTCCCTAGCTGGAAGGGGCGGGCCCTCCGTGCCATTTCGTGGGCGTCGCGCGGGAGAGAGGCGTCATGTCCTTCGGTTGGAGTTCCGTCACCGGCGCCGCGTCCGGCGCGTGGAACAGCGTCACCAGCGCGGGTTCGGCCGCGCTCAACAGGGCGGAGAGCCTCGGGTCGGCGGCCATGTCGCGCGCCACCGAGCTTGGGCGCGACGGGCTGGACCTGGGGCGTCGCGCGGTGACGGCGGTGGGCGAGCTGGACGTGAAGTCGGTGGGCGACGCGGCGATCCGCGGCGTCGGCGCCCTGGAGGCGCGGGCGGAGAGCGGGATCCGCTCCGGCGCGTTCGCCGCGGGACGGGGCGTCCACCGGGCGGCGGACTTCGCCCGCGACCACATGAAGGGCGACGGCCTCCTGGCGCAGGCCGGCCGCGCCGCGGTGGACGGCGCGGAGACCGACCTGCGCGTGGGCGTGGGGGCCGTGGGCGGCGTGGCCAACGGCGTGGTGGGGCTGGCCGGCTCCGTCAGCCAGCTCGGCATCCTGGCGGCCGAATACCGGTTCTCGCCGGCGGCGCGCGACGCCATCAACAGCGCGGTCGCCCAGAAGGTGGACGGCGGGCTGCGGGCGGCGGGCGACTACGCCTCCGCCGTGTACGCCGACCCGGGCCGCCTGCCGGGCGACATCCTCAGCGCGGGCGGCGCGGCCATCGACGCGGGGGTGGCCTTGGGCGGGCGGACGATCGACAGCGCCCGGACCGCCATCGCCGAGGGGCACGGGCCGGAGAGCTTCGGCCTGGTGGCGGGCGAGGCGGCCACCTACCTCGTGCCCGTCGGCGGCGAGGCGAAGATCGCCGCGGAGGGCGGCGGCGCCGTCGCCCGCGGCCTGGTGCGCGCGGGCGTGGAGGACACCGCCCGCGCGGCCACGGTCGACGGGGCGCGCGCGCTGACGGCCGACACCGCCAGGGTGGTGACGAGCGACGGCGCGCGCACGCTGGCGGAGGACGGGGCCAGGTCCGTCGGGACGGACGGGACGAAGGCCGGCGTGGAGGACGCCGCCCGCACCGAAGCCACGCGCCCGCAGGCGGAGGGTCCGCCCCCGCCGCCCAAGCCGCTCCCCCCCATCAGCCCGGAGGCGCGCGCGGCCGTGCCGGAGGCCGCCCGACGCACGGGGCTGAGCGAGAGCAAGATCACGGAGATCCTGGAGACGCCCAAGGCGGACCGGCCGCCCGCCGGCGACTACCTCAGCCCGTCGTACACCGCCGGGCACCTCGCCCAATGGGACGACGGAGCCGTGCGCTTCTCCTCGCGCGCCAAGTATGCGGAGTACGGCTCGCTCGGGCCGCCCAGCACCTTCACCATCCCGGCGGGCCGCTTCAGCGAGCTCGTCAAGTCCACGGGCGGGGACCTCCGCGCCATCGAGCAGAAGCTCGGCCTCAGCTCCGGCTACCTCGGCGACGCCGACACCATGATCGCCTACGTCAAGCGCAGCGACCTCGGGAACCTGCACATCCCCTCCGGCGGCGAGAGCGGGGCGCTCGAGCACTGGGTGCCCGGCGGCTACACCTCCGGCGGCTTCCCCGAGGCGGTGGCCGACCTGCCCAAGGGAACGCCCTTCCAGGAGATCACCCTCGCGCCGGCGGCCAAGTGATGGGCGTGTTCGACGACAACCCCTTCGTCCGCGTTCAGCCGGCATCGCCCGCTTCGGAGGCGCCGCCGGGTCCGGACACCGTCGCGCGGGGCACAGGCTGGGAGCTCGTCCGCCGCGACGGCCGCAACGTACTCGACTTCATCTCGGGCGAGATGGCGGGAGGCGGCCGCACGCTGGAGCTGTCGGAAGAGGAGGCGGCGCAGCTGGCGCGGGAAGGTGACGCCGCGTTCGACCGCGTGGTGAACGCCGCCGAAGCGCGGGGCCGCAAGCCCGAAGCCGGCTGAGGCCCGCGGACGGGCCGCCCCCGTCCGTCCCATCCTCCACGCCGCGCACGGCGTCGAGCCCCGGGCGGGCTCTCCCGTCCGCGGCGCCGTCCGCGCCCGTGACGTAGCGGCTCGCCTTGACCGCGCCCAGGTCCGGGGGCACTCCGCCGCGAAACAACACAGGCGAGGACCGATCATGCGCGTGGGCGTGCCCAGGGAGATCAAGGCCGACGAGCACCGGGTGGGCGTCACCCCCACCGCCGCGCGCGAGTACGTCGCCCACGGCCACGCCGTCTTGGTGGAGCGCGGGGCGGGGCTCGGCGCGGGCTACACCGACGAGGACTACGCCCGGGGCGGGTGCGAGCTGGTGGACGGGGCCGAGGCCGTGTTCGCCGGCGCGCAGATGATCGTGAAGGTGAAGGAGCCGCAGCGCGTGGAGTGGGAGCGGCTGAACCAGGGCCACATCCTCTTCACCTACCTGCACCTGGCCCCCGACCCCGCGCAGACCGAGGGCCTCTTGGCGTCCGGCTGCGCGGCGGTGGCGTACGAGACCGTCACCGACGCGCGGGGCGGGCTGCCGCTCCTGGCGCCCATGAGCGAGGTGGCCGGGCGGCTCGCCATCTTCTCGGCGGCCGAGACGCTGCTGAAGCACAACGGCGGCATGGGCCTGCTCCTCTCCGGCGTGCCGGGGGTGAACCCGGCGCGCGTGGCGGTCTTGGGCGGCGGCGTGGTGGGGGCCAACGCGGCGCGGATCGCGGTGGGCATGGGGGCGGAGGTGGTGATCCTGGACCGCTCCATCCCGCGCATGCGCGACCTGGACGACATCTTCGGCGGGCAGCTGCGCACGCGCTACTCCACCACCGGCTCGGTGGAGGAGGAGATCCTGCAGGCCGACGTGGTGGTGGGCGCGGTGCTGGTGGCGGGCGCCTCCGCGCCCAAGCTCGTGCGGCGCGAGCACCTGTCGCGCATGAAGCCGGGCTCGGTCCTGGTGGACGTGTCCATCGACCAGGGCGGCTGCTTCGAGACCAGCCACGCCACCACCCACGCCGACCCGACCTACACGGTGGACGGCGTGGTCCACTACTGCGTGGCCAACATGCCGGGGGCCGCGCCGCGCACCTCGTCGGAGGCGCTGGGCCACGCCACCCTGCCGTTCGGCCTCTCCCTGGCCGACCACGGGCTGGACGCCCTGAAGCGCGACCCGCACCTGGCGCGCGGGCTCAACGTGCTCGGCGGCGAGCTGACCCATCCCGCGGTGGCCGAGGCGCTGGGGCGCGACAGCCGCGACCCGTACGGGGTGTGGGCGTTCTAAGGAGGCTGGACGCTTACGCGACGCCAGTGAGCGGCAGCCCTCCCATCGGGACTCCGCACCTGCGGGGCGGGAGAAGACGGACGCTTCCGCGCCCCCCGGCGTCGAGCCTTGTGCCGGACGGAACCCGCGGACTCGCCGCGGATTCCGCCCTCGAACCGTTCCGGGAGACCCGCCGTGAGCTACTGCGTGCATGCCGACGCCGACGAGGTCTCCCGCCCCCACCGGGTGGAGGCCGAGGGCTTCACCGAGGCCGCCATGATCTACGCCGAGCGGTGGCTGCAGCCCGACGGCTGGGAGGAGGCGGTGACCCTCTACGTGCAGGACGAGGCCACCGGCGAGGAGCACTGCCTACGGGTGGACCTGCGCGAGGGCGTGGCCGAGCCCTGCGGCTGAGGGGGTCCGCGGAACCGCGCCCTCCGCACCGGCATTGATCGCCGGGAAGCTTGGCCGGAGGGCGTCGACGCATGTGGAGCCGTCCCGACTCCACGGTGTGGCGGCTGGCGCGGGCGCGGCGCGCGGCCGTGCTCATGGACATGCAGGCCTATTTCACCGCCGCGCGCTCGGCCATGTCCAAGGCGGAGCGGTCCATCCACCTCCTGGGCTGGGCCTTCGACCCCGACGCGCGGTTCTCGCCGGGAGAGGACGGGGGCGGCCCCTCCGGCGACCGGATCGGGGCGTTCCTGCGCCACCTCGCCTGCGCCCGGCCGCAGGTGGACGTGCGGCTCCTTGTGTGGAAGTCGGCGCTGCCCATCGCCGCCAGCCAGAACTTCTTCCCGCACCGGGCGCGCCGGGCGTTCCGCCACACGCCCGTGCGCTTCCGGCTGGACAGCGCCCTGCCGCTGGGCGCCTGCCACCACCAGAAGGCGATCATTGTGGACGACCGCGTGGCCTTCTGCGGCGGCGGCGACATCGCGCCCGACCGGTGGGACACGCCCGAGCACCTGGACGGCGACGGCCGCCGCACTTCGCACCCAGGTCTGTTTGGAGGGAGCCGCATCTTCCCCGCCCGCCACGAGACCATGACGGTGGTGGACGGTCCGGCCGCCGCCTCGCTGGGCGAGCTGTTCCGCGACCGCTGGTGGCGCGCCACGGGCCAGCGGATCGACCCGGCCACCGACTGCGAGGGCGAGGTCCCCTGGCCCGACGGGGTGGAGCACGTGTTCGAGGACGCGCCCGTCGGCTTGGCCCGCACCGTCCCCGCCTGGGGCGGCCATCCGGAGGTGCGCGAGGCGGAGGCGCTGCACCTGGCCTGCATCGCGGGCGCGCGGCGCTGCATCTACCTGGAGAACCAGTACCTCGCCTCGCCCGTGGTCGCCGAGGCGCTGGCGGCGCGGCTGGCGCAGCGCGACGGGCCGGAGGTGGTGCTCGTCTCCACGGAGCACAGCCCCAGCTGGTTCGACCGCATGACCATGGACCGCACGCGCCTCGCCTTCCTCCAGCGGCTGAAGACGGCGGACGAGGAGGGGCGCCCCGGCGGCGGGCGGCTCCACGCCTACTGCCCGCTGACGCACGGCGGGAACGCGATCATCGTCCACGCCAAGGTGGCGGTGATCGACGACCGGGTGCTGCGCGTGGGCTCGGCCAACATCAACAACCGCTCCACCGGCTTCGACACCGAGTGCGACCTCGTGATCGAGGCGGACGACGGGGCGGCGGGGGAGGCGGTGCGGCGCAACATCGGCGAGACGCGCGACGGCTTCCTGGCGCACTGGCTGGGACGCGAGCGGCCGCAGTTCGAGAGGGCGCTGCGCGAGCGGGGCTCGGTGGCCGGGGCGATCGCCGCGCTGGACGATCCCGCCAGGCCGCGGCTGCAGCCGCTCGTCCCGCGCCCGATCGGGCCCCTGGCCACGCTCATCGCCACCTACCACCTGGGCGACCCTTCGGGCCCGGGCGACAGCCTGCGCCCGTGGCGGCGGCGCCGGGCGCTGGCCGACCAGCTGGCCCGCATCTCCCACCGGCTTGCGGCGGAGGGCCTGCCCGCCCCGGTGGACGAACTCAGCCCTGAGACGGTGTGAGCCGCCTCACCCCACCTCCAGGTCCACCACCAGGGGCAGGTGGTCGGAGGCGATGCGGGCGAGCGCGGTGTTGGGCGACCACGCCTCCACCGCCCTGACGGCGCCCGCGGCGAACACGTGGTCGATCCGCAGCATGGGCAGGCGCGAGGGGAAGGTGCGCACGGGCGAGGCGGGGAAGCCGCGCTGAAGGTCGGCCAGGCTCGCGGTGATCCGGCGATAGGCGGCGTAGCGCGTGGTGGCGTTGAAGTCGCCGAGCAGGAGGGAGGGGCCGCGGGCGAACTCGGCGCCGCCCGCCCAGTCGGCGCCCAGGAGCGCGTCCACCTGCCCGCGCTGCTCCAGGGGCACGAGGCCGAGGTGGGTGTTGATCGCGTGCAGCTCGCCCCCGCCGGGCAGCGCCACCGCCGCCCAGATCGCGCCGCGCCGCTCCAGCCGGGGCACGCCCGCGGGCTTGGGCAGCGGGCCGGCGCGCACCAGCCGCAGCGGCAGGGCGGAGAGCAGCGCGTCGCCGTACGCCTCCAGGGTCGCGGCTGCGGTCGTCGACCAGCTGAACCGCGACGCGTGCGCCGCGGCGTTCGCGCCGAGCCGGGCCCGCTCGGCCGGGTGGTCGAGCAGCGGAGCGAGCTCGTCGTCGAGCCACATCAGGGTG
>CAXSHO010000049.1:10756-12760 GCA_964237305.1 uncultured Caulobacteraceae bacterium | reverse complement strand
GCACCGCGTCGCCGTAGGCCTCCTCCGCCAAGCGGAAGGCGGCGTTGAAGTGGCCGGTCATGCCGAGGCGGGCGGCGATGGCCGAGGCCTGGTCCACCCCGCCGGAGCGGGCGCGCCCGACGTCCAGCTCCTGCAGCGCCACGAGGTCGGGCCGCTCCCGGGCGATCACGGCGGCGATCCGGTCCAGGTCCAGGCGGCGGTCCATGCCCACGCCGCCGTGGACGTTGTAGGTCATCACCCGGAGCGGAACGCTCACCCGCCGGCCTCGAAGCGGTAGCGGGCGACGCGGCGGTGGGGCGCGCCCGGCCGCACGATCGCCGACGGGAAGGCGGGCCGGTTCACCGCGTCGGGGAAGTCCTGCGGCTCCAGCGCCACCGCCGAGAACGGGACCGGAAGCGTCTGGCCGGTGAAGACCTGCATGCCCGGCTGGTCGGTGGCGAGGTGCAGGCTGAGGCCGGAGGCGGGGGAGCGCAGGGTCAGCGCCTCGGCCGCGGCGGAGGAGAGCGCCCAGTTCAGGTCCAGCCCGCCGCCGCCGAGCGCGAGCTGCGGATCGTCGTGCGCCACCACGTCCGCGATGCGGCGGGGCGCGCGCAGGTCGAACGGCGTGCCCGCCACCGGGACGACCTCGCCCGTGGGGATGAGGCCCTCGCCCACGGGGGTGAAGCCGTCCGCGGCGATGCGCAACGTGTGGTCGCGGATGGTCGGCTCCGCCCCGCCCGACAGGTTGAAGTAGAGGTGGTGGGTCATGGCCACCGGCGTGGGGGCCGACGCCTCCGCCTCCCAGGCGATCTCCAGCGTGTCGGGCTGCGGCAGCGACATCGTCACGCGGGCGCGCACCTCGCCGGGGAAGCCGCCCTCGCCGTCGGGCGAGGTCAGCTCCAGCGCGCAGCGGAGCGGGTCGTTCTCCGTGAAGCGCCACAGCGCCCGGCTCCACCCCGCCGCGCCCGAGTGCAGGAGGTTCCGCCCCTCGTTCGGCGGGAGCGCATGCCGGCGCCCGTCGAGCGTGAAGGCCGCGCCCGAGATGCGGTTGGCCACCCGGCCGACCACGACGCCGTGGTAGGCCGTGTCCGCCTCCACCCCCGCGAGGTCGGGAGGGGCCTGGGTGGTCTCCACGCGCCGCCCGTCGGCCAGCGGGCATGTCAGCGACTTCAGGAGCGCGCCGTGGTCCCACACCTCCGACTCCAGTCCCCCCGCGGCGGCCAGGGTCCAGGCGTGGACGGGGCGGCCGTCGCGGCGCACGCCCACCGGGCGCGGGGCGATCACAGCTTGGCGAGCCGCCCGCCGTCGGCCGGCAGGCTGGCGCCGGTGATGAAGCTGGCGTCGTCGCTCGCCATGAAGGCCACCGCCGCGGCGATCTCCGACGGCTGGCCCACCATGGCCTTGTCCACCGTCTCCGCGCCGCTCTTGATGTTGGGGTTGTCCCACAGCATCGGCGTGTCCACCGCGCCCGGCAGCACGGCGTTGACGCGGATGCCGTGCTCCTTGCCCTCGATGGAGGCGGTGCGCGTCAGGGACAGCACCGCCGCCTTGGCCGCGGCGTAGGGCGCGGCCAGGGGCGAGGTCTCGATGGCGTGGACGCTGGCCACGTTGACGATGGCCCCGCCCGGCTTCATCCGGCGGAAGGCGTGCTTGGTGAAGTGGAACGGCCCCATCAGGTCGACGGCGATCACCTTGAGGAAGGTCTCCGCCGCCGTGTCGGCGATGAGCGAGAAGGTCATCATCCCGGCGTTGTTCACCACCACGTCCAGCCGGCCGAAGCGGGCCAGCGCCTCGTCGCAGCAGCGCTCCACCGCCGCCTCGTCCGAAACGTCGCAGGCCACGCCCAGCGCCTCGGGCCCGCCCGCCAGCTCGTGCAGCCCCTTGTCCGCCCCCGCCTGGTCCAGCGCGGCGATCACCACGTGCGCGCCCTCCAGGGCGAAGCGGCGGAGATCGATCTCGCGGCCGCCGTCCCGTCCCGTCATGTAGTGGTTGGCCTGACGACGCACCGCGGCGCCCTTCGAATGA
>CAXSHO010000049.1:0-10746 GCA_964237305.1 uncultured Caulobacteraceae bacterium | reverse complement strand
CCGATGCCGCTGTTGCCGCCGGTGACGATGACGACCTTGTCCTGGAAGCGCATGTCGGTCAGCTCGCGTCGGGGATGCGGGAGGGCGTCTGGGCGTCGTGCGCCCGGGAGGCGGCGGCGGCGTCGCGTGCGGCGGCGTGCTCCCGGGGCGTGATGATGGGGGCGACGAGGCACACGCTCTGCGTGGGCAAGACGTCGCGCCAGTCGGAGATCAGCTCCTTGTAGGCCGTGCCCACCTTGCGGATGTTCCGGTCCAGGTCGAAGAGCCCGAGCGGGTTTACGTTCCCGTTGTCCTCGCGGAGCGCGCTGTCCCAGTCCACCTGGTCGGTGAGCGAGTACCAGGTGAAGCCCAGCACCGGCACGCCCGAGTTGCGCACCTGCAGCACGTTGGCCCACTCCTTCCGCAGCCACTGCGCAGGCTCGTCGCCGGTGGGGCCCTCGCTGAGGTTGGTCTCCGTGTGCATCACCGGCAGGCGGTACCGGTCGTGGTACGACCGGGTGATCTCGCTGTAGCCGAAGATCTCGCCGGAGGGCCGGGTGGAGCCGTCCTCCAGCACCAGGTGCTCGTTGGTGACGTAGTAGTCGTTCCCCATGATGCAGTGCTGCTTGACGCGGTTCTGCAGGAAGAAGTGGTACTCATCGCGCGTCATGCCGTTGTCGGTCAGGTACTCGTACATGGTGGAGTCCACCCGCCGGCCGTAGTTCAGGTCCAGCGACAGGAAGCGCTCGCTGTTCATCGTCTCCGCCGCGGCGATGGCGGCGGGGTTGGCGGCGTGGAAGTACTCGCTGGACTCGCTCTGGATGAAGATCGCGTCCGGCCGCACCTCCAGGATCGCCTGCATGGCCAGCACGTTGGCGCGCACGATGTGCTTCAGCGCGGTGACGAACGCCCGGTCCGAGCTCAGCTGTTCGTTCCACCAGCCGTAGCGGGCGGAGAACTGCGCGCAGACGTACATCTCGTTGACGGGCGTGTAGAGCTGAACCCACGGGAAGCGCTGGGCGAAGTCGCGGGCGTAGCGCCTGAACAGCTCGGGCCAGTCGCCGTTCTGGAAGTTCCCCAGCCAGTCGGGCAGGCCGAAGTGGCAAAGGTCGACGATGGGCGTGATGTCGCGCCGCTCCAGGTCGGCGAAGGTCTCGTCGGCGAAGCCCCAGTCATAGCGGCCGTCGCCCAGCCAGGTGGTGTGCATGGGCGGGCCGTAGCGCAGGAAGCGCAGGCCCATCTCCTCCACCAGCGCGAAGTCGGTGCGCCAGTGCGTGTAGAAGCCGCACTTCTCCAACTCGTCGACCCGGCGGCCGCCGGCGACGGTCGGGTTGGAGTTCTCGATGCCGGTGGCGAAGAGGAAGCTCAGCACGTCGCCGTCACCGGCCGGCGTCGTGCTTGGCCTTGTCCGCGTCGGCCTTGGCTTCGGCCTTGTCGCCCGCCGCCTCCAGCGACGAACCCGCCTTCTGCGCCGCCTTGGCCGTGGCGCGGCCGAGCTTGGAGAGCGCCGTCTTGGTTTTGTCCGCGGCGTCGGCCACCGCGGGCTTGGCCTTGTCGGCGGCGACGCCGATCTGCGTCCTGGCGGCGGCGCCGATCTCCTTGAGGCCGTCGCCCGCCTTGTCGCCCGCCTGCTTCAGGTCGGAGCGGGTGTGGCGGTCGGTGGCGTTGTCGCTGCAGGCGGCCGCCCCGGCCAGCGCCGTGCAGGCCAGGAGGAGGGCGAGGGGGCGGGTCATGGACGGTTCCCGGCAGGCCGCTGGAGCGGCGGGTGCGCGCTCGGCGGAACCCCTCGCCACGGCCACGGTTCCGCACCGCCGCCGCGCCTCCGACAGCCCGGCGGCGCGGGCAGGGCGCCAAACGTCACGAAGCGCGCCCATATAGGCCTGTCCCGTTCCCCCGCCCCCGCCCCCGCCGCCCCCGCCCCGCCCGTGTCCGCCGCCGACGACCACCCGACCCTGGACGCGGCGCCGCCCGCCCCGCGCGCCCGCGCCTGGACGGCCGTGGCCTGGGCGTTCGCCGCCGCGTCCGGCCTGGCGGTGGGGCTCCTGGCGCTGGTGGGGCGCGAGGCGGCGCTCGGGGCGGCGGCGGCCCTCGCGGCGGCGGGGGCCACCTGGCTCCTGGCCGCCGCCCCCCGGGCCGAGCCCGCCCGCGACGCCGCGCCGCCCCCTCCGGGGCCGCCGCCGCCCTTCGCCGAGGCGCTGGAGCGGCTGGCCGACCCCGTGCTGGTGGTCTCCGGCGGCGAGCCCGACGACATGGCGGGCCGGCGCGTCGTGTTCGCCAACGCCGCCGCCCGCGACCTCCTGCGCATCGGGACGGAGGGCGCGCTCCTGGTCAACGCCGTCCGCCGGCCGGAGGTGCTGGAGGCGGTGGACGAGGCGCTCTACGGCGGCGTGGCGCGCTCGGCCGCCTATGACGCGGCCGGCGCGCAGGACAGGGCCTGGCGGCTGTGGGCGGCCCCGCTGCCCCCCGCCGGCGCCATGCCCTACGCCCTGCTCCACCTGCGCGACGAGACGGACGCCCGGCGGGCGGAGCGCGTGCGCGTGGACTTCCTGGCCAACGCCAGCCACGAGCTGCGCACGCCGCTCGCCTCGCTGTCCGGCTTCATCGAGACGCTGCGGGGCCACGCCAAGGACGACCCCGTCGCCCGCGACCGCTTCCTCGGCATCATGGCGGCGCAGGCCGAGCGCATGAGCCGGCTCACCAGCGACCTCCTCCAGCTCAGCCGGGTGGAGCTGAACGAGCACGTGGCGCCCACCGGCAAGTGCGACCTGGCGCTCCTCACCCGCGACGTGGCGGACGCGCTGCAGCCGCAGTCGGCGGCGGTGGGGGTGCGCATCGAGCTCTCCGCCCCCGAGCGCGGCGCGAACGTGGTGGGCGACCGCGACCAGCTGGTGCAGGTGGTGCAGAACCTCGTGGACAACGCGCTGAAGTACTCCGCGCCCGGCGGCGCGGTGCGGGTGGAGGTGCGCGGCGACGCGGCGGAGGCGTCCGAAACCGGCTGGCCGCGCCACACCCTGGTCTCCCCCGACCGGGCGGAGGGCGTGCGCTACGCCATGGTGCGCGTGACGGACGCCGGGCCGGGGCTGGCGCGCGAGGTGCTGCCGCGGCTGGCGGAGCGCTTCTACCGGGTGGAGGGGTTCAAGAGCGGCGAGCGCGCGGGCACGGGCCTGGGCCTGGCCATCGTGCGCCACATCGTGAACCGCCACCGCGGCGGCCTCGTCGTGGAGAGCGCGCCGGGGGCGGGCAGCGTGTTCAGCGTCACCCTGCCGACCCCGCCGGGCTGAGCACCGTCAGCTCGGGCCAGCGCGCCGCCGCGGAGGCCGTCACCCGCGTGAAGGCCTCGGCGTTGCAGCGTCGGCGGGGGTTGGGCCGCAGCCGCAGGGCGAAGAGGTCGTCCAACCCGAACGGCGCGACGATCTCCAGCCCGCCGCCCGCGCCCAGCCGCACCCCCACCGCAAAGGCGGGGCAGACGAAGCGCTCCAGAGCCTCGGCGGTGGAGGCGAGAGGCGGGTAGGGCTCGTCGCCGCCGAAGCGGCGCGTGAACCACAGGTGCACGCGCGCCTGGTTGCGCACCTCCACCGTCCCGTTCAGCGGCGGGGGCAGGGCGGCGGCCGTGCGCCGGATCCAGCCGTCCTCCGCCTCCCAGCTGGTGTCGGGGTCGAAGAGGCCGAGGTCGTAGTCCTTGATCCCGTGGTCGGGCGGGCGGCCCGTGAGCGCGTTCCAGGCCGTCTGGTACACCGCGCCCGAGAACAGCAGCGGGTCGGGCAGGGCGAGGCGGCGGGCGGCCTCCAGCACCGTCATCACCCGCGGGCTCCCCCGCAGCATCGCCGCGAGCCGGTCGGCCTCGCTCAAGCCCGGCCCCGGGGCGGGGCGCTCGCTCCCTGCAGGCGGGCGGGGCCGCCGGGGCGCATGGGCCAGCCGTGGTCCACCGGGCCGTGGCCGGCCCCCAGGTGCGGGGCCCGGCGGATCGCCTCCAGCAGGTAGTCGCGGGCGCGGGCGACGCTGCGCTCCAGCCCCAGCCCCTGGGCCAGGCCGCAGGCGATCCCGCTGGCGAGCGTGCAGCCCGTGCCGTGGGTGTTGCGGCTGTTGATCCGCCCGCTCTCGAAGCGGGTGGTGGAGGCCGGCGTCATCAGGAGGTCCACCACCCGGTCGCCCGGCACGTGGCCGCCCTTCATCACCACCGCCTGCGCGCCCATGGCGAGCAGCAGCTCCCCCGCCCGGCGCTGGCCCGCCTCGTCCACCACCGCGACGCCCGTCAGCGCCTCGGCCTCCGGCGCGTTGGGGGTGAGGACGGCGGCGAGGGGGACGAGGAGCGCGCGCACCGCGTCCACGGCGTCCGCCGTCAGCAGGCGGTCTCCGCTGGAGGCGACCATCACGGGGTCCACCACGGTGGGGCGGCCGGTCTCGGCCAGGAGGGCGGCCACCCGCCGCACCATCACCGCGTCGCCCAGCATGCCCGTCTTCAGCGCGTCGGCCCCGATGTCCTCAAGCACGGCGCGGGCCTGCGCCTCCACGAGGTCGGCCGGCAGCGGGTGCACCGCGCGCACGCCCAGCGTGTTCTGCACGGTGATCGCGGTGACGGCGGTGGCGGCGTGGCCGCCCAGTGCGGTGACCGTCTTCACGTCGGCCTGCAGCCCCGCCCCGCCCCCCGAGTCCGAGCCGGCGAAGATCAGCACCCGGCCCATGTCCGCGAGCCCGGGATCCTCGCGCATCAGGCGGGTGCGGGGGCGTCCGGCACGAACTCGCCGAGGCGCGCGATGGGCATCACCTCCGAGGCCGTGCCGTGGCTCATGTGCACGAACTTGTTGCAGAGCTTGCGCACCAGGCCCGTCTGGTGCGAGGCCAGGACCAGGATGTGCGATCGCTCCACCAGGCTCGTCAGCCGCGCCTGGGCGCGGGTGGTGAAGTCGGCGTCGCCCACCGCGATCCACTCGTCCATGAGGAGCACGTCGGCGTCGATGGCGGTGGCCGTGGCGAAGGCCAGCCGCGCCTGCATGCCCGCCGAGTAGGTCTTCACCGGCAGCGCCAGGAAGGCGCCCAGGCCGGAGAACTCCGCGATCGACTCCTCCCGCGCCCGGATCTCGCGCCGGGTCAGGCCGGCCACCAGCCCCCGCAGGCGGATGTTCTCCAGCCCGGTGGCCGACGGGTCGATGCCGAGCGCCAGGTCCAGCAGCGAGGCGATGCGCCCGGCGATCTCCACCTGCCCGTCGTCGGGGGCGTACACGCCGGCCAGCGCGCGCAGGAGCGTGGTCTTGCCCGCGCCGTTGGAGCCGACGAGCCCCAGCCGGTCCCCCGGCTCCAGGCGGAGCGACACGCCGTTCAGCGCCTCCACCACCGTGACGCCCGCCCCCGCCGACATCCCCAGGCGGCCGCCCACCGCCAGCCGCGCGAAGTGCTTCTTCACCGACCGGCTGTCGGCCCCGTAGACGGGGAAGCGGATGGAGAGGCCCCGGACCTCCACGGACGCGGTCATCGGGCGGCGCTCCGAAGGAGGGCGGTTGCGGGGGCGGCGCTCACAGGTAGTGCACCACGCGCCGGCGGGTGACGGCGAACAGGAGCAGCGTCAGCGCCCAGCCCACCGCCGTCATGGCGGCCACGGCGATCCAGGCGTTCACCGGCGCCACCTCGCCCAGGAGCGGCCGGCGGGTGATCTCCAGCATGTGGTAGAGCGGGTTGGCCGTCAGCACGAAGCGGTGGGAGGTGATCGCCTCCGGCCGCCAGAACACCGGCGTCATGAAAAGCAGCACCTGCAGCACCGCGCCGATGATCTGCGGGACGTCGCGGAAGCGCGTGGAGATGATCCCCACCACCAGCGTCACCCAGACGAGGTTCACCGTGGCCAGCGCGAAGCCGGCCAGCGCCAGCGGCACGTCCATCCTCCGCCACAACCCGAACCAGACCAGGACCGCGATGATCACGACCAGCTGGTGGGCCAGCACGATCAGGTTCCGCGCGACCGTGCGGAACAGGAAGGTGAACATGGGCAGCGCCGTCTGCTTGATGATGCCCGCCGAAGCCACGAAGGTCTCGCATCCCTCGACGATGGTGGTGGCGAAGTAGGTCCACAGCACGATCCCCACGCCCAGCCACGGGATGTATTTCTCCACCGACTGGTTGAACAGCTGCGAGTAGAGCAGGCCCACCCCCAGCACGAAGGCCGCGGTGGTGCCCGTGATCCAGAAGGGGCCGAGGATCGAGCCGCGGTAGCGCGCGGCGATGTCGTGCAGCGCCAGCGCACCCCATAGCCGGGGGTGCGTCGCCGCCGTCCAGAGGTCGTGGAGGCCGTCCGCCAGGTCGCCCGCAAGGCCCTTGCGGCGGCTGGTGACGACGCGCGGCGTGCTCATGCGGGGCGGCGGGTCCGGGGGGAGGAGGCGCGGGGAGTAGCAAGCCGGAGGGCGGGGATCAAACGCGCTCGGCCGCGGCCGTTCGCGGATGGCGCTTGCGCGACGCCGCACCTATCTTGCTCCCCGAGACCTCGTCGAGACCTCTGGGACCGCCCGCGATGAACCTCCGCAACCTGATGATCTGGGGCCTGTTCGTGGCCGTGCTGCTCACGCTGTTCTACAGCGTGATGAGCTCCTCCGGGGCCAAGGGCGGCCAGGCGGCGGGCGAGCTCAGCTACAGCCAGCTCCTGGCCAAGGTGGACGCCAACCAGGTCGCCAAGGCCACCGTGCAGGGCGAGCAGGTGGTGGCCACCGACAAGGACAACCGCCGCTTCCAGGTGATCCTGCCGTCGGGCGGCGCCCTGGAGGTGCTGCAGCACTTCACAGCCCACGGGGTGGACGTGCAGGCGCGCTCCACCCAGCCCTCGCCCTGGATGCAGCTCCTGGGCGCACTTCTGCCCTTCGTGCTCCTAGGCGCCCTGTGGTTCTTCTTCATGCGCCAGGCGATGAACGGGGCCGGGCGCGGCGCCATGGGCTTCGGCAAGTCGAAGGCCAAGCTCCTCACCGAAAACAAGATGCGCGTCACCTTCGAGGACGTGGCGGGCGTGGACGAGGCCAAGGACGAGCTGGCCGAGATCGTGGAGTTCCTGAAGGAGCCCGCCAAGTTTCAGCGCCTGGGCGGCAAGATCCCCAAGGGCGCGCTCCTGGTCGGCCCCCCCGGCACGGGCAAGACGCTCCTGGCGCGGGCGGTGGCGGGCGAGGCGGGGGTGCCCTTCTTCTCCATCTCCGGCTCCGACTTCGTGGAGATGTTCGTGGGCGTGGGCGCGTCGCGGGTGCGCGACATGTTCGAGCAGGCCAAGAAGAACGCCCCCTGCATCATCTTCATCGACGAGATCGACGCGGTGGGCCGCCACCGTGGGGCGGGGCTCGGCGGCGGCAACGACGAGCGCGAGCAGACGCTGAACCAGCTCCTGGTGGAGATGGACGGCTTCGAGGCGAACGAGGGCATCATCCTGGTGGCCGCCACCAACCGGCCGGACGTGCTGGACCCCGCGCTGCTGCGCCCCGGCCGCTTCGACCGCCAGGTGACGGTCCCGAACCCCGACGTGAACGGCCGCGAGAAGATCATCCGCGTACACATGCGCAACGTGCCGCTGGCCTCGGACGTGGACGTGAAGACCATCGCCCGCGGCACCCCCGGCTTCTCGGGCGCGGACCTGATGAACCTCGTCAACGAGGCGGCCCTCACCGCCGCGCGCCGCAACAAGAAGATGGTCAGCCAGCACGACTTCGAGCAGGCCAAGGACAAGGTCATGATGGGCGCCGAGCGCAAGTCCATGGCCATGACGGAGGAGGAGAAGAAGCTCACCGCCTACCACGAGGGCGGCCACGCCATCCTGGCCCTGTCCGTCCCCTCCACCGATCCGGTGCACAAGGCCACCATCATCCCGCGGGGCCGTGCGCTCGGCATGGTGATGCAGCTGCCGGAGGGCGACCGCTACTCCATGCGCTTCCAGCAGATGACCTCGCGTCTCACCATCCTCATGGGCGGGCGCGTGGCGGAGGAGATCATCTTCGGCCACGACAATATCACCTCCGGCGCCTCGTCCGACATCGAGCAGGCGACCCGGCTGGCCAAGGCCATGGTGACCAAGTGGGGCTACTCGGAGGAGCTCGGCCTCGTGGCCTACGGCGACAACCAGGACGAGGTGTTCCTGGGCATGAGCATGGGCCGCACCCAGACCGTCAGCGACGAGACCGCCAAGACCATCGACGCGGAGGTCAAGCGGCTGGTCCACGGCGGCTACGCGGAGGCCAAGCGCATCCTCACCGAGCGCCGCGACGATCTGGAGACGCTGGCCAAGGCGCTCCTGGAGTACGAGACGCTCTCCGGCGACGAGATCATCAAGGTGCTGCAGGGCATCCCGCCGCTGCGCGAGTCCAACGAGCCCAAGGTGCTGGGCTCGGTCTCGGTGCCGCTGACGCACGCGCCCAAGCCCATGGCCCTGCCCGGCGGCGCGATGCCCGGCGGCGCTGCGCCCTCGCCGGCCTGATCCCACCTTCGTGGCGATGAGCGGCGCGTGAAGCCTCTGTCATCCCGGCCGAAGGCTCGCGCCAGCGAGCTGTAGAGCCGGGATCCAGGAAGGCGGGCTCACGGACGCGGTCCAGTCATCCCGGACAAGCTTCGCTTTCCGGGATGACTGGCGACGTCTCACCTCGAGGAACTGAGCACGGACGCTAGACGTCCACCTCGGCGTCCAGTGCGTTCTCCTGGATGAACTCGCGGCGGGGCTCCACGAGGTCGCCCATGAGCTTGGAGAACATGTCGTCGGCGTCGTCGGCGTGGCTGACGCGCACCTGCAGCAGCGTGCGGGCGTTGTCGTCAAGCGTGGTCTCCCACAGCTGCTCGGCGTTCATCTCGCCCAGCCCCTTGTAGCGCTGGATGGAGAGGCCCTTGCGGCCGGCCTCCGTCACCGCGTCGAGGAGGTCGAGCGGGCCGCGGATGCGCGTCTCCGCATCCTTGCGGCGGAAGATCGCGCCGCCTCCGTACGCCTCCGACAGGGGGCCGAACCGCTCGCCCAGCCGCCGCGCGTCGGCCGACTGCAGCAGGAGTTCGTCCAGCACGATCCGCTCGGACACGCCGCGCTTCACGCGGCTGAACACATAGCCGCCCGGCCCGAAGCCTGAGCCGCCCGCGCCCGCCGGCTCGCCCGACCAGGCGCCGTCGCCCTCCTCGGCGTAGAGGTCCAGCCGCCCTGCCGCCGCACCCGCCTGCGGGTCGTTCCCCATCAGCCCGGCCAGCGCCGACTGCTCCACCGCGAAGGCGGGGGCGCGGGCCGACAGCCGGTCGATCAGCGCCCTGGCCGTGCGCGCCTCGCGCACCAGCCGGCCGAGGTCGGCGCCCGCGATCACCTCGCCGCCCTCAAGGAGGAGCGAGGCGTTGTCGACGCCCTCGTCGATCAGGAACTCGTCCATCTCGGCGTCGTCGCGCAGGTAGCGGCTGGTCTTGCCCTTGGCGGCTTTGTAGAGCGGCGGCTGGGCGATGTAGAGGTAGCCCTGCTCGATCACCTGCGGCATCTGCCGGTAGAAGAAGGTCAACAGCAGCGTGCGGATGTGGGCGCCGTCCACGTCGGCGTCCGTCATGATGATGATCTTGTGGTAGCGGATCTTCGTGATGTCGAAGTCCTCGCGGCCGATGCCGGCGCCCAACGCGGTGATCAGGGTGCCGATCTGCTCGGAGCCGAGCATCTTGTCGAACCGCGCCCTCTCCACGTTGAGCACCTTGCCCCGCAGCGGCAGCACCGCCTGGTTCTCGCGGTTGCGCCCCTGCTTGGCGGAGCCGCCGGCCGAGTCGCCTTCCACGATGAACAGCTCGCTCAGCGCCGGGTCCTTCTCCTGGCAGTCGGCGAGCTTGCCGGGGAGCGAGGTGATGTCGAGCGCGGACTTGCGCCGGGTGAGCTCGCGCGCCTTGCGGGCCGCCTCGCGCGCCTGGGCGGCCTCCATGATCTTGCCGACGATCTGGCGCGCCTCCACCGGGTGCTCCTCGAACCAGGAGTTCAGGACGTCGGTGACGAGGTTCTCCACCGCCGGCCGCACCTCGGAGGAGACGAGCTTGTCCTTGGTCTGCGAGGAGAACTTCGGGTCGGGCAGCTTGACCGAGAGCACGCAGGTCAGCCCCTCGCGCGCGTCCTCGCCGGAGACGGACACCTTCTCGCGTTTGCCCGCGCCCGACTTGTCGACATAGCCGCCGATCACCCGCGTCAGCGCCGCGCGGAACGCGGCCAGGTGTGTGCCGCCGTCCTTCTGCGGGATGTTGTTGGTGAAGAGCAGCGTCTGCTCGTGGTAGCTGTCGTTCCACCACAGGGCGAGGTCCAGCTCCACCCGGTCGCGGGCGCCGCGCACCACGATTGGCGTCTTCAAGAACGGCGTCTTCGACTTGTCGAGGTGGCGCACGAAGGCCTCCACCCCGCCGTCGTAGTGCATCACCTCCGTGAAGCGCTCGGCCCCGCGGTCGTCGTGGAAGCGGATGGTCACGCCCGAGTTCAGGAAGGCCAGCTCGCGCAGCCGGTGCTCCAGGGTGCGCCGGTCGAACTCGATGAAGGTGAAGGTGCCCTCCTCGCCCGCCTTCAGCGAGGGCATGAAGGTGACGCTGGTGCCGGTGAGCGGCTGCCCGGCGCGCTCGCCCTCCGTGCGTAGCGGCGCGTCGCCGGTGACCACCAGCGGCGAGACGGCGTCGCCCCGGGCGAAGCGCATTTCGTGCACCTGCCCGTCGCGCCAGACCTTCAGGTCCAGCCAGTCCGACAGGGCGTTGACCACCGAAACGCCCACGCCGTGCAGGCCGCCGGAGACCTTGTAGCTGTTCTGGTCGAACTTACCGCCGGCGTGC
>CAXSHO010000048.1:16251-21430 GCA_964237305.1 uncultured Caulobacteraceae bacterium | reverse complement strand
CGTGGATGATCGCGCGGAAGCTCCCTTCCCCCTCGATGGGGGAAGGGCCGGGGATGGGGGTGGGCGCGGAACGTTGGTCGTCGGTCCCGGGAGGCGTCTCCGAGGGCCACTGTCGCCCGGCCGCCCGCACCCCCTCACCCGGCCTCTCCCCCATCGAGGGGGAGAGGAGGCGCGCGTCCGACCCCTCCGCCGTCCCGAACGTCAGCACGCGGGCGCCCGCGCGCTCCGCCGCCTCGCGCAGGAAGCCCGCCCAGGGGCCGTCGGCGGGGATCACCGCCGCGCCGCCCGGCTCCAGCCCCTCGAACACCTCGGCCTTGGCGCGGGCCACGCCCGCCTCGCCGTCGGGGAAGTTCTCGGTGTGGACGGGGCCGACGGTGGTGACCACCGCCACGTGCGGGCGGACGAGGCGCGACAGCGGGCCGATCTCGCCCGCATGGTTCATGCCGATCTCGAACCCCGCGCGCTCGGTGGCGGCGGGCATGCGGGCGAGCGTCAGCGGCGCGCCGATATGGTTGTTGAAGCTCTTCACCGAGCTGTGCGCCGGCCCTGCGAGCCGCAGGGCGGCGGCCACCGCCTGGGTGACGCTGGTCTTGCCGACGGAGCCCGTCACCGCCGCCCGCCGCGCCGCCGAGCGGTCGCGCGCGGCCGCGCCCAGGGCCTCCAGCGCGGCCAGGGTGTCGGGGACGAGGACGTGCGGGCCCTCCACGGGGCGCGAGGCGAGCACCCCCGCCGCTCCCGCCGCCCGGGCGGCGGGGACGAAGTCGTGGCCGTCGCGCTCGCCCGCCAGCGCCGTGAACAGGTCGCCGGGGCCGACCTCGCGGCTGTCGAAGGTCACGCCCGTGGCGGTGAAGTCGCCGTGCGCCTCGCCGCCTGTGGCCGCGGCGATCTCGGCGGAAGTCCAGAGGGTGTCCGGCTCCCGGTTCACGCCGCGCCCCCGTTCCGCTCATCCCGGCGAACGCCGGGACCCAGGTCCGGGAGCGCGGATGCACGAACTCGCCATCCCGGCGCCGGGCGCTGGATCACGGTCGCACCTGGGTCCCGGCTTCCGCCGGGATGAGCGGAGGGGGGCTGGCTCAGGCTGGTGACCGCGTCAGCCACCCTGCGCCTCCAGCGCCGCGCGCACCTCGTGGACGTCGTCGAACGGGTGGACGACGCCCGCCACCGTCTGCCCCTGCTCGTGGCCCTTGCCGGCCACCACCAGCACGTCGCCGTCGCACAGGGACGCCACCGCGGAGCGGATCGCCTCGCGCCGGTCGCCCACCTCGGCGGCGCCCGGGGCACCGCGCAGCACCTCCGCGCGGATGGCGGCGGGGTCCTCGGAGCGGGGGTTGTCGTCGGTGACCACCACGGCGTCGGCGAGCCGGTGGGCCTCCGCGCCCATGAGCGGACGCTTGGCGCGGTCGCGGTCGCCACCCGCGCCGATCACCGCCACGAGGCGACCGCGCACGTGGGGGCGCAGAGCCTCAAGCACCGTGCGCAGGCCGTCGGGCGTGTGGGCGTAGTCCACATAGGCCTCCGCGCCGTGGACGCCGCCCACGCGCTGCAGCCGCCCGGGCGCGCCCTCCAGCCGCTCGCAGGCGGCGAGCACGGCGTCGGCGTCCTCGCCCACCGCCAGCGCCAGCCCCGCGGCCACCAGCACGTTGGAGGCCTGGAACGCGCCCGCGAGCGGCAGCCGCACCTCGCGGGCGCCGGAGCCCGCGTCCACCAGGAGCCGCTGGCCGAACGGCGTGCGGCCGTAAGCGGCGCGCAGCTTCTCCGGCCCGCGCTCGCCCACGCCCAGCACCGTCTGGCCGTGCATGACGGCGAAGCCGGCGAACACCGGGAACTCGTCGACATCGGCGTTCAGCACCGCCGTCCCGCCGCGAGGCACGAGGCGCTCGAAGAGCTCCAGCTTGGCGGCGCGGTAGGCGCCCATGTCGGCGTGGTAGTCCAGGTGGTCCTGGCTGAGATTGGTGAAGCCTCCCGCCTTGATGCGCAGGCCGTCCAGCCGCCGCTGGTCCAGGCCGTGGCTGGAGGCCTCCAGCGCCAGGTGCGTCACGCCGCGGCGGTGGAGATCGGCGGCCAGGCGCGCCACCTCCGCGGCGTCGGGGGTGGTGAGGCCGGGGGGCGTCAGCACTTCGCCCGTCGATGTCTCCACCCCCAACGTGCCCATGCTGGCGGCGGAGCGTCCCAGCGCGCCGAACAGCTGGCGGGCGAAGGTGGCGACGCTGGTCTTGCCGTTGGTGCCGGTGACGGCGACGCACACGTCGGGCTGCGACGCCTGCAGGCGCGCGGCGGCGAGCGCGTAGGCGCGGCGCACGTCCTTGAAGCGATAGGTGGGCGCGCGGGCCTCCACCTGGGCGCCCTCCGCCGCGATCACCGCGGCCGCGCCCGCCGCCAGCGCCTGCGGCACGAAGCGCGCCCCGTCCACCTGCACGCCCGGCAGCGCGGCGAACAGCCAGCCCGGGCGCACGGCGCGGCTGTCGGCGGTGACGCCCGCGATCTCGGGGTCGGCGGCGCCGGGGGGGCGGGCGAGGAGCGTGGACAGGCGCACCGTCAGAGCGGCCCCGTGGCGGCGTCCTCGTCCCCGGGCCGGGAGGCGGCCCGGGCCGTGAGCGACGGCGCGGCGGCGAAGGGGGCGGACGCGACCCGGCGCACGCCGAGGAAGGGGGCGATGCGGTCGATCACCCGGCCCGCCACGGGGGCGGCGTTCCAGCCGGCGGTGATGAAGCCCGCCGTCTTCGGCGTGGCGTGCGGCTCGTCGAACAGCACCAGCACGAGGTAGCGCGGCCCGTCCAGCGCGCCGTCGGTGGGGAAGACGGCGGCGAAGGAGCTGACGTTCTTGCTGTTGTCGTAGCCGTGCGCCCCCACCTTCTGCGCCGAGCCCGTCTTGCCGCCCACGCGCAGGCCCAAGGCGTTCGCCTGCTTGCCCGAGCCGTGCTCCAGGACGACGTTGTCGCGCATCAGCCCCAGCATCAGCCGCGAGGTCTCGGGCGAGACCACCCGGCGCGAGCCCGGTATGCCGCCCGCGATCTCGCCGGGACCGCGCTTGCGCAGCGTCAGCGGATGGAACACGCCGCCGTTGGTGAGCGCGCCCACGCCCGCCGCCACGTTCAGCGGGCTGACCATGATGGCCTGGCCGAAGCTGGCGGAGGCGGTGGTGCTCTGGTCCCAGGTGCGGGGCAGGAACGGCCGCGCGGCCTCGGCCAGCTCCACCTTGGCGGGGGCGAACAGGCCGAAGCGCTTGAAGTAGTCCTGCAGCCGGTCGGAGCCCGCGTGCAGCGCCATCTTGGCCGTGGAGATGTTGGATGACATGATGAAGGCGTCGTCCATGCTGAGGATGGCCGGGCCGCCCTTGTGGTAGTCGTGGATCAGCCGCGCGCCGATCTGCAGCGGCTGGCCCGCGTTGAAGGTGGAGCGCATCGTCTCCGACCCCGAGTCCAGCGCCATGGCGAAGGTGAACAGCTTGAAGGTCGAGCCCATCTCGTAGACCGACTGGGCGGCGCGGTTCAGCATCCCGTCCGGCCCGCCGCGGCCCGGCGCGTTGGGGTCGAAGTCGGGCTGGGAGGACAGCGCCAGGATCTCGCCGGTGCGCACGTCGGTGACGACGCCCACCGCGCCCCGCGGCGTGAACTCCGCGACCCCCTTGCGCAGCTCGTCCTCCAGCGCGGCCTGCACGCGCAGGTCCACCGCCAGCTGCATGGGCTCGCCCGTCTTGGCGGCGGCGGTGATGGAGCCGTTGAAGGCAAGCTCCGCCCCGGACAGGCCGCGGCCCGCGGTGTCGGAGAAGCCGAGGAGGTGGGCGGCGGAGGCGCCGAGCGGGTAGACGCGCTTGGACTCCTCCTCGAACGACACGCCCGGCAGGCCCAGGTCGTGCACCACCTCCTTCTGCTGCGGGGTGAGGGCGCCCAGCAGGTACTCGCGGCGACGGCCCTTCAGCGCGCGGTCCAGCCGCTCCAGCGGCACCTGCGGCAGGAGGCGGTGCAGGCTGCGGCGCGTCTCGCCCGCGTCCCACACCTCCCGCGGGTCGAGGTAGAGGCCGAAGTGCTGGAGGTCGACGGCCAGGAGGCGGCCTTGGCGGTCCACCAGGTCGGCGCGGGCGGCGGCGGGGGCGGGGGCGGCGAATTCGCCCAGGTTGGGGTGCGTCCACAGCGCCTTGCGCGCGGCGTCGGCGCCCATGGCCGTGAAGCCCAGCGCGAACAGGCTCAGCACGAAGAAGATGCGCAGCCGCGTGTCGTCCACCGGCCGGTCGGCGGCGCGGGAGCGCTCGAAGGCGTGCTCCAGGCTCCACATGGCGTTGATCGCGCGCCGCCAGGCGGTGCGCAGCGTCAGGGGCGCGGGCAGGCCTTGGGGGGTGCTCACCGGGAGGCCCCTGCGGCCTGGCCGCCGGCGTGCGCCAGGTCGGGCAGGGCCTCCACCGGGGCCTCGCGCGCAGCCTGGGCGGGGGCGAGGCCCAGGAGGCCGGACAGCCGCTCCAGCCGGGCGGGCTGCTCCAGGTGGGCGATCTCGGCGCGGAGCACGCGAACGCGGCGGCGCTCCTCGGTGATCTGCGCGTCCACGTCGGTGATGCGCGCGCTCTCGCGCCCCGCCGCCGCCTTGGCGAGGTGCACGCCCGTGGCCAGGACCGCCAGGCAGCCGAAGGCCACGAGGTCGACCAGGCGGAAGCCCCGCAGGCGGCGGGCGAAGGTGCGCGACACCCAGTTCATGCGGCGCTCCGGCCCCGGTCGTGGACGGCGGACGCGGTGCGCACGGCGGCGCGCAGCTTGGCGGAGCGCGCCCGGGGGTTGGCCGCGGCCTCGGCGGCGGACGCGGCGAGCGCGCCCGTGCGGACGAGGTGGAAGGTGGCGGGCGCTCCTTCGGGGGCTTGCGGCAGGTGGCGGGAGCCCGCGGGCGTGCGGCCGCAGCGCTCGGCCAGGAACGACTTGGCGATCCGGTCCTCCCCCGAGTGGAAGGTCACCACCACCAGCCGCCCGCCCGCGCCCAGGAGGCGCTCGGCGGCGAGAAGCCCGGCCCCCAGCTCGCCCAACTCGTCGTTCACCGCGATGCGCAGCGCCTGGAAGGTGCGGGTGGCCGGGTGCGTGGGCGCGCCGCGGCGGCCGCCCAGCGAGCGCTCCACCACCTCGGCGAGGTCCAGCGTGCGGGTGAAGGGCGTCTCGGCCCGCCGGCGCCAGCAACGTGATGCCGAACGGAATGCGGTCGT
>CAXSHO010000048.1:0-16241 GCA_964237305.1 uncultured Caulobacteraceae bacterium | reverse complement strand
CTCGGCCCGCCGGCGCACCACGGCCCAGGCCACCCGGCGCGAGCGGCGCTCCTCCCCGTACTCGTAGAGGATGCGCGCCAGCTCGGCCTCGTCCTCGCCGTTGACGAGGTCGGCGGCGGTGGGGCCCGCCCCCGCCATGCGCATGTCCAGCGGGCCGTCGCGCATGAAGGAGAAGCCGCGCTCCGCCTCGTCGAGCTGCATGGACGAGACGCCCAGGTCGAACACGATCGCGTCCGGCTCGGGGCGGTCGCCCCAGGCGTCGAGGAGCTCGGAGAAGGGGCGCGCGATCAGCTCGAACCGGCCGGGATGGGCGGCGAGGAGCGGCGCGGCGAAACGGGCGGCGGCGGGGTCGCGGTCGAAGGCGGTGACGCGGGCGCCCGCCTTCAGGAAGGCGCGGGAGTAGCCGCCGGCGCCGAAGGTCATGTCCACCACGTGCGCGCCGTCCAGCGGCTCGGCGGCGGCCAGCACCTCCGCCAGCATGACGGGGACGTGGGGGGCCGCGCTCACGCCGCGGTCCGGGCGTTGCGGGCGGCGGCCAGGCCGTCGCGGGCGGCGAGGCGGGCGGCGGCGCGATGGGCGCGGAAGGCCTCCCGGTCCCAGATCTGGAAGCGGTCGCCCAGCCCCGCCACCACCACCTGGTCCGACAGGCCGAACTCCGCGCACAGGTCCTCCGGCAGCACGATGCGTCCCGCCGTGTCGAACGGGAGGCGCCGCATGCCCGCGTAGACGCTGCACTCCAGCGCCGAGCGCGCGGGATCGCCGAACGGCAGGGCGTCGATCACGGCCTTGTACTGGTCGAACAGCGCTTGGCCCCCGCCCTCCAGGCAGTCGGCCTCGATGGACGGGAACACCCAGACGCCGTCCGCCCCGGCCTCACCTGGCGCTCCGGCGAGCGCGCGGAACTCGGCGGGGGCGACCACCCGCCGCTTGGCGTCCAGCTGCTTCTCGTAGGTCGAGAGGAACACCGCGAGGCCCCGGCCCGGGGGCTTCCGGGTCCGATTGGGTTAACATGGGCTGAATTGGGCGGCAATGACACCGGGCCGCTCTCCATACCTCGGTCATGAGTCAAGCCATGATGAACGGGCGTGGTGAACAGGATGTTGACAGAACATACATGGAACTACGCCGCGGGATGTGCTTGCGTGCTCAGGTGCGGCGCGGCGGTCTGTGGGCCAGACGGCCTGTAAGCCGGGTTCTGTGCCGCCCGGGCCCGAGAGCCCGGACGCGGCGGCCATTCCTCTGGACCCGCCCTTGCGGACGGGTTCTCGCGACCAACCCGGACCGCCAAGGACCGGCGACGGTCCCGCCCTCCCCTACTCACGCGGGAGGGCCTGCGGCCCCTATTCGGTCTTGCTCCAGGCGGGGCTTGCCATGCCGTTCCCATCGCTGGGTCCGCGGTGGGCTCTTAACCCACCCTTTCACCCTTCCCTCCCCGCCCGGAGGCGAGGGTCGGAGGTCTGCTCTCTGTGGCGCTGTCCCTGGGATCGCTCCCGGTGGGCGTTACCCACCGCCTCGTCGTCGTGGAGCCCGGACTTTCCTCGACGCACGCTGATGGTGCGCCGCGACCGCCCGGCCGTCTGGCCCGGGCGGGGTTTGGCGGATGGGCGCCGCCGCGTCAACCGACCGGAAGCGGCGCAGGACCCGGGCGGGGCTCCAACCACGGCTTCAGCCGCTGGGCGGGCTTGTAGACGAAGCGGAAGCTGAGCTCGGCCACGACCCAGGTGAGCGCCAGGACCAGCGGCAGGGCGAGGAGTTGCAGGCGGTGGGGAGCCGCCTCCAGGTCGCCCGTCCAGCCCACCGCCGCCGCCGCGAAGCCGAGGGCGACGTAGTGCCAGAGGTAGGCGGCGTAGGAGCGGCGGCCCATCCAGCGCATCGGCGCCCACTCCAGGAGGCGCACCAGCGGCGCCAGCCGCGGCCCGGAGACGAGGGCGGGCACCACTAGGAACAGCGCCGCGCCCTGCAGCGAGTAGCGCCCGGTGGCGCGGAACACCTCGTCGCGCCAGGCGAGCGAGGCCAGGAGCATCAGCGCGCCGACGGCGAAGAGCCCCCCCGCGTGGCGGCGCACCCGGGCGGCGAGGTCGGGGGCGCACCGCGGCAGGACCGCCGCCAGGCAGCCCCAGGCGATGGAGTCCAGCCGGCACTCGGTGGCCTTGTAGGTGTATACCTCGCTGCGGTGCAGGCCGGTGAAGGCGGCGAAGCGCCAGGCCGCGGCGGCGACCAGCACCGTCGCCAGGACCACCGCCGCCCGGCGCGGCGCGAAGGCGCAGGCGATCAGCGCCACGGGCCACAGCAGGTAGAAGTGCTCCTCCACCGCCAGCGACCACAGGTGGCCGGTCACCGCGCAGTGCGCGCAGTCTCCCCAGCCCCACAGGATGAAGTAGTTGGTCCAGTAGGAGAGCGCCGCCAGCGCCTGCAGCGGCGGCAGCGGCTGGTGCAGCAGGGGCGCGACGACGAAGCCCAGCACCAGGAGCAGGACCGCCATCTCGGGCAGGAGCCGCAGGCTGCGCCGACCGTAGAAGCGCAGGAGGTCCACCCCGCCGTTGCGCTCCCGCTCCGTCAGGAGGAGGCCGGTGATCAGGTGGCCGGAGATGAAGAAGAAGATCGTCACGCCGAGCCCCCCCGGCACGAGCGCGCCGAAGCCGAGGTGCCCCAGGATCACCAGCGTGACGGAGATCGCCCGCAGCCCGTCCAGCCCCGGGACGTAGTCGTGCGGCGGGGCGGCGGGGCCGCCGGTCGCCGCGCGGACGGCGCGGCGCGGCGGGTCGGCGGCGAGGTCGAGGACGGCCATGGGGAGCGGTGTAGCCGGCCGAGGTTGAGAGTCCGTTCCTCTGGACTGTCATCCCGGACGGCGCAGCCGATCCGGAACCAGCACCACGCGCGCGACCTGCACTCCTGGGTCCCGGGTCCGCTCCGCGGCCCGGGACGACAGTCGCGAGTCACAAACGTTGTCGGGAGCGGACGCCCTCTTTTCACCCCGGCGCGCGCAGCAGCGCCATCAGCCGCGCCCGGGTGTCGCCGTCGGCCACGCCGTCGACGCGTGCGGGACGCCAGTGGCGCTGGAAGGCCTCGACGACGACGCGCGTGTCGGCGTCGAAGCGGCCGGACGGCGGCAGGTCGTAGCCGAGCCGCGTCAGCCCCGCCTGCAGGGCGAAGACGCCGAGGCCCTCCTCCCCCTCCCCCAGCGGCTCGCCGGGCGAGGCGGGAGGCTCCACCCACAGCCCGTGGCCGCGGCGCGCCAGCTCGGACCAGGGAAACAGCTCGCCGGGGTCGGTCTTCCTGCCCGGGGCCACGTCGGAGTGGCCGAGGATCCGCCCGTCCGGCACGTCCCACCGCCCCCGCACCTCGTCCAGCAGGCGCACCACCGCCTCCACCTGCGCCGGCGGGAAGGGGCGGTAGCCGTGCTCGTGGCCGGGGTTGACGATCTCCACGCCGATGGAGACGGCGTTGACGTCGCGCTCGCCGCGCCAGGAGGAGACGCCCGCGTGCCAGGCGCGCCGCTCCTCCGCCACCAGCGTGAAGACGCGCCCGTCCTCCTCCACCAGGTGGTGGGCGGAGACCTTGGCGGCGGGGTCGCGCAGGCGGTCGAGCGCCGCCGCGCCGGTGGCCATGCCGGTGTAGTGCAGCACCACCATGTCGGGCGGGACGGTGCGCCTGTCGAAGTTCGGCGAGGGCGCCGCGATCGGGTCCATGCGGCCGGCGGGCCTCAGCCGCCCCGGGCGTCCCAGCCGTAGCCCGTCCAGCGGGCGGTGATCACGGGGGAGCGGCCGCGCCCGCCCCGCACGCGCCACGCCGCCCAGGCCAGGAGCGCGAGCACGACGCCCAGCACCGCCAGCACCGCCAGCGCGGCGGCGAACAGCACCGCCGCGACGAGGCCGACGGCGCCCGTCGCCAAGGCCAGCACCGCCGCCGCCATCGCCCCGACGGGGCCCCGGCGGGGCGCGGGCGGGGGGGAGGCCAGGACGGCGGGGAAGGCGGTCATGGGCGCAAGTCCGGCGAGGGGCGTGTCTCGGCCGCCACTTTGGAGCAGGGGACGCCTGCGTCAATCGCCCGGGTCGACGCGCGCCGTTCCTTCCCGCGGGCATGCGGGTTAAAGCGGCGCCATGATCGCCTCCCTCCTCATGGCGGCCGCGCTCGGGCAGGCGCCCCCGCCCGCCGACGCCGCGCCGACCCCCGCCCCCGTCGCCGCCCCCGTCGCCGCGGACACCGCGGCCCCGGTCGCGACGCCGCCCCCCGTCTCCGGCGCGCCCGCCGACGACTACGGCTTCGTGGCGTGGTGCCGCGGCGCGCTCTCCGGGCACATGGAGCTCTACAGGCTGGCCGAGCCGGAGATGGCGCGGATCCAGCAGGCGAAGCTGGCGCAGCTGTCCATCGGCAAGCCCCCCGCGGAGGTGGCGCGGCTGACGGCCACGGCGAAGACGGATGCCCGCCACGAGGCCGAGCTCGACCGCGAGCAGCAGAAGGCGGGCCGCGACTATCTGGCGCTGTACGGCCGGGCGCTGGAGGCCGCGGAGGGCGCGGGCGCCTCGCGCGCCCGGGGGGTGGAGGCCACCGGCCAGGGCTACCGAATCTGGTCGGCCGCCCGCGCCGCCGACGGCAAGGACCGCATGTACGCCTATCTGATGTGGGAGCTGCCCGGCCGCTGCGAGACGGCGGCCAAGACGCTGGAGACGCAGTCCGGCCTGTTCGGCGAGGCGTTCAAGCGCGCCGCCGCCCCCGCCGCGCCGGAGGTGGAGCCCGATGCAGCCCCGCCCGCCCCCGCGGAGGCCGCGCCCGCCCCCAAGGACGCGCCCGCCGACGACGCCCCGCCGCCGCCGCCGCCGCCGCCGCCCGCGCCGCCGCCGTCGCAGCCCGCACCGGGAGCCTGACGTGGGAGCCGAGCTGCAGTCCGCCGCGCTCCGGCGCATCCAGCCCTCCGCCACCGTGGCCATGAGCGCCAAGGCGCGCGAGCTCGCCCGGGCGGGGCGCGACATCATCGGGCTGGCGGCGGGCGAGCCGGACTTCGACACGCCGGAGCCGATCAAGGAGGCCGCGATCAAGGCCATCCGCGACGGCGCCACCAAGTACACCGACCCCGACGGCATGCCGCAGCTGAAGGAGGCGGTGGCCGCCAAGTTCGCCCGCGAGAACGGGCTCGCCTACCGCCCGAGCGAGATCCACGTCGCGCCCGGCGGCAAGGCGGTGATCTACAACGCGCTCCTGGCCACGCTCTCCCCCGGCGACGAGGTGGTGGTGCCCACCCCCTACTGGGTCAGCTACCCCGACATGGTGCTCCTGGCGGGCGGCGAGCCCGTCTTCGCCGCCACCACGGAGGCGGACGGCTTCAAGCTGCGGCCCGAGGCGCTGGACGCGGCCATGACACCGCGGACGAAGTGGGTCATCCTGAATTCGCCGTCCAACCCCACGGGCGCGGCCTACACCGAGGCCGAGCTCGTGGCGCTGGCCGCCGTGCTCGACCGCCACCCCCAGGCGTGGGTGCTGACGGACGACATGTACGAGCACCTCGTCTACGACGGCTTCCGCTTCACCACGATCGCGCAGGTCGCGCCGCAGCTGAAGGCGCGCACGCTCACCATGAACGGCGTCAGCAAGGCGTACGCCATGACGGGGTGGCGCATCGGCTACGCGGGCGGGCCGGAGCCCCTGATCAAGCTCATGGGCAAGGCCATCGGCCAGACCACGTCCAACGCCTCGTCCATCAGCCAGTGGGCGGCGGTGGAGGCGTTGAACGGCGGGCAGGACTTCATCGCGGAGCGCGCCGCCGCCTTCCAGGAGCGGCGCGACCTCGTCGTGTCCATGCTGAACCAGACGTCCGGGCTGAGCTGCCCCCGGCCGGAGGGCGCCTTCTACGTCTACCCGTCGCTGGCCGGGCTCGTCGGCCGCCGCGCGCCGTCGGGTGCGGTGATCGACGGTGACGAGGGCTTCTGCACCGCGCTCCTGGAGGCGGAGGGCGTGGCGGCGGTGCACGGGGCGGCGTTCGGCCTTTCGCCGCACTTCCGCGTCTCCTACGCCACCTCCACCGCCGTGCTGGAGGAGGCGTGCGGGCGCATCCAGCGCTTCTGCGCGAGCCTCGCCTGACGTTCCTCACCGCCGCCCTGGCCGCGGCGGCCGTCGCCGGAGCGGCCGGCTTCGGCGGCTCGGCGGTGATCGGCTGGTGCGGGCCGGTGGATCGCCCGGGCCCGCGCACCAGCCACGGCGCCCCCACCGCCACGAGCGGCGGCCTGGCCGTGGTGTGCGGCGCCGCGCTGGGGCTCCTGGCCTGGGCGCTCCTGTCGCCGCCCGGCCCGGGGCCGGAGGCGGGCGCGGTGCTCGACCTGCGCACAGGGCGGGGCGTGCACGGCCCGCAGACGCTCCTGACCGCCGCCTGGGCCACGGGGTTCGCCATGCTGGGCGCGGCGGACGACCTCCGCGACCTGTCCGCCCGGCTGAAGCTGGCGGTGATGGCCGTCGCGGCGCTGGCCTATGCGGTGGTGGTCACGCCCGTCGCCTCCCTGGCGCTTGGCGCCCTGGCGGCGGGGGGTGGCGACGCCGGCCTGGTGCTGGGCTGCGGGGGCGTCGCCCTCGGCGTGCTCGTGACCGTGAACGCGGTGAACTTCATGGACGGGGCGGACGGGCTGGCGACGGGGGCCATGGCCGTGGCGTTCGCCGCCCTGGGGGTGGGGCTGGCCTTCGTGGCGAGGCCCCTGGGCGCAGGCCTGGCGCTCGCCGCGGCCGCCGCCCTGGCGGGGCTCCTGCCCTGGAACCTCGGGGGGCGGCTGTTCCAGGGGGACGCGGGGGCCCTGTTCTGCGGCTCGCTGTTCGCCGGCCTCTGCGCCACGGGGCATGCGGGACTGGGCTGGCTGTTCGGCCCCACCGTGCTGCTGCCGCTCCTGGTGGACGTCGCCCTGACGCTCGGGCGGCGGGCGCTGGCGCGGCGACGGCTGATGCAGGCGCACCGCGAGCACCTGTACCAGCGCTGGCTGCAGGCGACGGGGAGGTCGCACGCGGCGCTGGCGGTGCGGATGTGGGCGCTCGTCGCGGCGGCGGCGGCCCTGGCGCTCGGCGGGGTCCTGGCGGGGTCCCTCGGCCAGACCGCCGCCTTCGCCGCCGGCCTGGGCTTGGCCGTCTTCACCTGGACGGCGGTGAGCCGACGGGTGGACGCCCGCCTGGCGGCTCAGGGCGCGGCGGCGAGGGACGGCGGGGCGGACGGCGCACCCGTTCGGTAGCGGTCGAACCAGGCGAGGATCGCCGCCGTCTTGGCCGCCGACTGCGAGGGCCGCGCCGCCAGCCCCTCGTGGCTCGCCCCCGGCACGTAGACGAGCCCGGTGGGCACGCCGCGCAGCTGTAGCGCCGAGTAGAGCTGCTCGGCCTCGCCGGGCGGGGTGCGGTGGTCGTCCTCGCCCACCAGCACCAGCGTGGGCGTCTTGACGGCGCCCACCAGGGAGAGCGGCGAGCGGCGCCAGTAGGCTTGCGGGTCCTCCCACGGGGTGGTCCCGAACCAGTACTTGGCCATGAAGGTGTAGCCGTCGACGGTCAGCACCTCGCTCGTCCAGTTGATCACGGGCTTCTGCGCCACGGCCGCCTTGAAGCGGTCGGTCTTGCCCACGATCCAGGCGGTGAGGAGCCCCCCGCCCGAGCCGCCGGTGACGAACAGGTTCGCGCCGTCCACCGGGCCGTGCGCCACGGCGTCGTCCACCACGCTGATGAGGTCGTCGTAGTCGCGGCTGGGATAGTCGTGGTGGATCTTGTTGGCGAAGCTGTCGCCGTAGGAGGTGGAGCCCCGGGGATCGGCGTAGAGCACCACGTAGCCGGCCGCGGCGTAGAGCTGGTCGTCGTCCGACCAGTTGGGGCCGTAGGCGGCGAACGGACCGCCGTGGATCTCCAGCACCGCGGGGTACTTGCGGGCGGGATCGTAGCCGGGGGGCGTCACCATCCAGTAGTCGATCGAAAGGCCGTCGGCCGAACTCTTCACCGTATGCGCCGTCACCGCGCCCAGCGTCTTGCCTGTGAAGAGGTCGGCGTTCAGCGCGGTGAGCTTGCGCAGCCGCCCGCCCGCCTCCGCCACCGCCACGTCGGCCGGGTGCGCGCCGTCGCCCGCGGTCACCGCCACCACGCCCGTGCGCGACACGGAGAAGCCGCCGCCGGTGTAGGGCCGGTCGAGCGCGCCGCCCGACAGTCCCGCGGCCACGGGGGTCGTCCGCCCGTCCAGCCCCACCCGGGCCACGCTCACCGAGCCCCGGTCTTCGTAGCTGACGTAGATCGAGCGCCCGTCGGCCGCCCAGACGGGATGGCCCACCGAGCGGTCCAGCGCGCCCGTGAGCACCCGCGGGTTCGCCCCGTCGCGGTCCATCACCGACAGCCGGGCGTTGTGGTAGCCCTTCAGCTTGTCGTCGTAGCCGACGTAGGCGACCAGCCGCCCGTCCGGCGAGACGGCGGGGGAGCCGTCCGGCCCGAAGCGGCGCGTCAGCTGCCGAAGCGCGCCGTCGGCCACCGCCACCTCGAACACCTCGGAGTCCGCCTGCCGCTCGCGGTCCTTCCCGTGGTCGGAGGAGACCAGGAGGTGGCGGCCGTCGGGCGTCCAGGCGGGGGCGCCCTCGTCGTCGTAGCGCCCGAAGGTGAGCTGGCGCGGCGAGCCGCCGTCGGCCGACACGACGAACAGGTGGTCGAAGCCGGGGCGGGTGTAGCCCTCCCCGTCCTCGCGGTAGTGCACGGCGGTTATCACCTTCAGCGGCTCGGCCCACCGGGCGCCTTCGGGCTTCTGCAGCGGGGCGCCCAGCGTGGGCCGGTCCTCCGGCGTGAACATGGAGAAGGCGATGGAGCGGCCGTCGGGCGACCAGCTGATGGCGCCCGGGCTCTCCGCGAGCCCGGTGATCCGCGCCGACACCCCCGTGGCCAGCCAGCGGACGTAGAGCTGCGGCTTGCCGCCCTCCTCCGCAGCCACGTAGGCGATGCGCCCGCCGTCGGGGGACCACCGGGGGCTGGAGGCCGCGCCGGCGACCAGCGGCGTCTGCACGCCCGTGGCCACGTCCACCAGCCACACGGAGCGGCGGGGCGCGTCCGTCATGATGTCGTAGGCGGTGCGGACATAGGCGATGCGCCGGCCGTCGGGACTGGCCTGCACGTCGCCCGCCTGCTGCAGGGCGAAGATGTCGCGCGGGGTGAAGGTGCGCCCGGGGGCCACCGCCTGCGGCGCCGCTTGCGTAGGGGGCGTCGCCGTCGCGGCCGTCCCCGCGAGCCCGAGGACGGCGCAGGAGATCCAAGTGGCCAGGGAGGTCTGCGTCATCGGGATGGGCCTGCGGCGACGTCGGGCGGCCACATGTCGCTGCGGTGCGAGGCGTTGGACGGCGACGTCGGGCGGCCCGCTTAGCCCGGTCCGGCCCGGGGCGGAAGCCGCGTAGAGCGCGCGTAAACACACTTAAGCTAGGTGGGGAGGCCGGATCGGCGGGGGCCTCCATGAAGTCGTTGTCACGCAGCTTTCTCCTGGGCGTGGGGATCACGTCGGTGTCGATCACGCTCCTGGGGTCGCTCGCGGCCTTCTTCGTGTTCCGCGACGACCTCGCGCGCCGCCAGGTCAGGCACCTGCGCGAGTACGCCGAGCAGCGGCACACCAACGTCGCCCGGCGCTTCCTGGCGCTGGCGGCCATCCAGCACGCCGCGGTGGACGAACTCGGGCGGGCGATGGACCGCCTGACCCCCGCGCAGGTCGACCGGCAGATCGACCTCGACTACCCGCTGCGCGCCGACGGCACCCGCCGCAGCCGCCCGGAGGACTTCGACGGCGTGGTGAAGCCCGACGGCGACCAGGTGGCCGGCATGGGCGCCTTCCTCGCGCACGGCGACGCCATGCCCGCGGAGGAGAAGAAGGCGCTGGCCGCCGCCTACCACGTGGTGCACCACTTCGGCGTCGGCGTGCACTCGAGCTACGACAACTTCTACTTCGCCACGCCCAACACCCGGGTGGTGCTCTTCGCGCCCGACCGGCCCGACCGGCTCTTGTACTACCGCCGGGACGCGCCGGCCTCGCTCGACGTCTCGCGCGAGGAGATGATGCGGATGATCTCGCCCGCCTTGAACCCGTCGCGGGAGACGCGGTGCACCTCGCTGCAGCGGCTGATCCAGGACCTCAAGGGCCTGCGCCTCGCGACCGCGTGCCTGACGCCCGTCTACCACCGGGGACGCTACATCGGCGGGCTGGGCTCGTCGCTGGACATGAAGAGCTACATGGACTCGGCGATCTCCACGGGCCTGAGCGGCTCCACCAGCCTCCTGGTGCGCGGCCACGGGGACGTCCTGGCCTTCCCCGGCTACAAGCCGGGCGATCCCGTCTCGCCGCAGGCGGTCGCGCAGGTGGAGCGCCGCTTCCAGATCCCCGCCCTGATGCGCGCCATCCACGCCACCCGCTCGGAGATGGGCGTCACCCACACGCCGGACGGCCGCCACATCGTGGCCTTCGCCCACATACCGGGGCCCGACTGGTGGCTCGTCATGGCCTATCCGGAGGCCGAGGTGCAGGCCTCGGCCCTCCGCTCGGCCTGGTGGGTGCTGGCGATCGGCCTCCTGGCCTCCGTCCTGCAGACGGCGCTCCTCGTGGCGTTCGCCCGGCGCACCCTGGCCGAGCCCCTGCGCAAGCTGGCGCACGTGGACCGGCAGGCCCCCCTGCCCGCCGACATCCTGGCGCGGCCGGACGAGCTGGGCGAACTGGCCCGCCGGCTGGAGCAGGAGCGGTCGCGCAGCCAGCGGATTCTCACCTCCCTGGAGGACAGGGTGGCCGAGCGGACGAAGGAGCTTGAGCGCGCCTCCACGGAGAAGGACCGCTTCCTCGCCAACATGAGCCACGAGCTCCGCACGCCGCTGAACGGGGTGATCGCGGTCTCCGAGTCGCTGGCCGGGCTGCAGCGCTCCAAGCGCGCCAAGGAGATGGCGCACCTGATCGTCAGCTCGTCGCGCCTCCTGGAGCACGTGCTGTCCGACGTGCTGGACTTCGCGCGGCTGGAGGCGGGGGAGGTGGCGCTCGCCTGCGAGCCCTTCGAGCTCTCGCCCGTGATCGCCCGCACCGCCGAGCTGCACCGCGCGGTGGCCGCCGCCAAGGGGCTGGAGCTCGGCTGGGACGTCACCTCCGAGGCGCAGGGCTGGTACGTGGGCGACGCGGTGCGGCTGACCCAGATCGTGTCCAACCTCCTGTCCAACGCGGTGAAGTTCACCGCGCACGGCCGGGTGGCCCTGCACGCCCGCCTCGCCGACGGCGCCCTCGAGATCAGCGTGCATGACACGGGAATCGGCTTCGACGTCGCCACGGGCGCCCGCCTGTTCCAGCGGTTCGAGCAGGCCGACCCCACCATCAGCCGCCGCTACGGCGGCAGCGGCCTGGGGCTGGCGATCGCGCGGTCGCTGGTGAACGCCATGGGCGGCGCGATCCGGGCCGAGTCCACGCCGGGCGTCGGCTCCACCTTCACCCTGACGGCGTCCCTGCCGCGCACCGCCGCCCCCGTCCTCACCGCCGCCGAGCAGGATGCGGGCGAGGAGCCGGCGCTCGCCGGCGTGCGCGTGCTCCTCGCCGAGGACCACCCCACCAACCAGAAGGTGGTGGAGCTGATCCTGGAGGCGGCGGGGGTGGAGCTCGTCATCGTGGAGAACGGCGGCGACGCGCTGGAGGCCTTGAACGCGGGCCGGTTCGACCTCGTGCTCATGGACATGCAGATGCCGCGCATGGACGGTCTCTCCGCCACGCGCCTCCTGCGCGAGAAGGAGCGCCTCCTGCAGACGAGCCGCACGCCCGTGGTCATGCTGACGGCCAACGCCATGCCCGAGCACGTGGAGGAGAGCCGCAGGGCCGGGGCCGACCTGCACCTGGCCAAGCCCATCCGCGCCGCGGAGCTCCTGGCGGTGGTGGAGCGGCTGGCGGCGGAGGCGCCCGCCGCCGCCGGCGCGCTCGCCGCCTGAGGGTCAGGCCAGGGCGCGCCCGCGACGGCCCACCCAGGCGTAGAGGCCCCAGAGCGCGGCGGCGAACAGGGCGACGCCGCCGACCTCCGACGCCAGCTTGAAGCCGTCGCCCACCACCCCCAGCGGGTAGTCCTTGCCCGTGCCCACCTTCAGCGCCGCCAGCGCCACGCCCATCAGGCTCTCGCCCACGATCAGGCCGGACGCGGCGAGCACGCCCAGCCGCCGGGCGCCCTCCCCGCGTCCGCGCTCCCACAGGTGGCCGCCCACCGCGCCGATCACGACCATCAGCGTCACCGACATGGGGAGGTAGACGCCGAGCCCCACCGCCAGCGGCGGCAGGCGCAGGCGCCCGGCGCGGCCCAGCCCCTCGTCGATCACGGTCAGGACCACGCCCAGGAGCGCGCCCCAGCCGATGATCCCCCAGTCGAGCGCGCCGCCCAGGACGCCCTGCGCCAGCGACGAGATCAGCGCCGCCTGGGGGGCGGGCAGAGCCTGCGCCGTGGCTCCGGGCGCGCCGGCGAAGCCGTAGGCCTTGTTCAGGAGGTCGAGCACCGGCGGGATCACCAGGGCGCCCGCGGCCACGCCGACGACCAGCGCCGCCTGCTGCTTCCACGGCGTGGCGCCCACCAGCTGCCCGGTCTTCAGGTCCTGCAGGTTGTCGTTGGAGATGGTGGCGGCGGTGAACACCAGTGCTGTGGCGAACAGCGCGAAGGCCACGAGCGCGGGCCTGAGCTCCGGGCCCACGAGGCCGCGCACCCCCGCCGCCAGCAGCAGCGCCGCCACGAGCACCGCCAGGATCCCCACGCCCGAGATCGGGCTGTTGGACGAGCCGATCAGCCCGGCCATGTAGCCGCACACCGCCGCGACGAAGAAGCCCATCAGGAGCACGTAGACCAGCGCCCCGCCCAGCAGCAGCGGCCCCACCGCCCCCAGGCCGGCCTTGCCGATGAAGCCCGCGATCAGGGCGGCGATGGCCGCCAGCGTCGCCGCGGTGATCAGGCCCACCCAGCCGATGGGGATGTCGCGCTCCTCCACCGGCAGGGCGGCGCCGCCCTGCTCGCGCCGCGCTCGGCTCGCGGAGAACGACGAGAGGAGGCCGCCCAGCACCGGGCGGACCAGCTTGACCAGCGCCCACACCGCCGCCACGCCGATGGCTCCGGCGCCGAAGAAGCGCACCTGCGTGCGCCACACGCCCGTGACCAGCGTCGCCGTGTCGAGCTGCGGCGCGTGCAGGAAGGTGAGCCAGGGCACGGCGCCCGCCCAGGCGACGAGGAGGCCCGCGAGCATGGCCAGGCCCACCGACAGCCCCACGAGGTGCCCCACCCCGTAGAGCGCCATGAGGACGCCGAGGTCGAAGCCGGTGGCGGCCCCGCCGATCCCCAGCCGGAACTGCCGCGCGACGCCCTCGGCGGCCAAACGCATCGCCTGCAGGACCGCCCACGACGCCGACAGGGCCGATCCCCAGACCACCGCGGCCAGGCCCGCGCCCGCCTCGGCCGCGCCCGCGCCATCAGCGTCCTCGCCGGCCCCCACGCGCAGAACCTCCGCGCAGGCGACCCCCTCCGGGTAGGGCAGCGGCGAGTGCGTCACGAGCGCCCGACGGAGCGGGATGGAGTACATCACCCCCAGCACGCCCCCCAGGGCGCACACTCCGGCGGATGTCCAGAACGGGAAGCCCGTCCACCAGCCGATCATCACGAGCCCCGGCAGCACGAAGATGATCGACGACAGCGTGCCCGCCGCCGACGCCACCGTCTGCACGATGTTGTTCTCCAGGATCGTGCCGCCCTTGAAGGCGCGCAGCACGGCCATGGAGATCACGGCGGCGGGGATGGAGGAGGCGAAGGTCAGCCCCGCCTTGAGGCCGAAGTAGACGTTGGCGGCCGTGAAGACGATGCAGATCAGGACGCCGAGCACGAGCCCGCGCGCCGTCAATTCCCGCCCCGGGGACGCGTGGGTGGAGGGATCGGCCAAGGGAGCTCCGGCTGTGGTCGCCCGCTCCCTCACACGCGCCCGCCGGGCGGGCAAGGGGCGCTCAGGTCACGCCCCCTCCCGTCCCGCGGCGGCTCAGCGCCGGCCGGCGCCCCGCGCCAGCACCAGCGCGCCGACGGCCAGACCGGCCATGGTGAGGAGCGGGCGCGCCCGCGCCACCTCCACCGCCTTGCGCGCGGCGGGCTGCATGTCGGCGGGCGCCTTGCCGATGTGCGGCTCCACCCGGTCGATCAGGCCGGTGAAGCCGGAGACCAGCCGGTCCTTCAAGCCGCCCGCGCCGCCGGCTGCGGCGCCCAGGCGCGACCGGGCGTCGGTGAGGGCGGGTCGGGCGGTGGAGGCGTAGTCGGACATGGCGCAAGCTCCGTGGAGGTGTCGGCGAGCTAACGGAGCCGGGCCGGTGGCGTTCCCGGCCAGTGTCAGAGCAGGCCGTCGCGCCAGGCGAGGAACAACGGTCCGCCCAGGCCGATGACGGTGACGCCGACGATGGCGAGGATCGGAAGAAGCACGGCTCAGTCCTCCACGCGCGAAACGACCGCCCGCGCCGCAACATGGAGCATAAGGCCGATCGACCCGAACACCAAGGCGGCCGCCAAGTCGTTTCGACCGAAGCGGCCGTTTCTCACAAATGCCAGCACCGGCTGCAGGTAGCCCGCCAGCAAGGCGGCGACCGTGGTGTTGTTCAACACGTTCGCCAGGAGCTTGCGCTGCTCGTTCCTCGCCGCCTTGGAGACGACGCGACGAGCGCGACGCATCGTCACGAGTCGAGGAAGCTCCTGAGCTTGCGCGAGCGGGAGGGGTGCTTCAGCTTGCGCAGCGCCTTGGCCTCGATCTGGCGGATGCGCTCGCGGGTCACGGAGAACTGCTGGCCCACTTCCTCCAGCGTGTGGTCGGTGTTCATGCCGATGCCGAAGCGCATGCGCAGCACCCGCTCCTCGCGCGGCGTGAGCGAGGCCAGCACGCGCGTGGTGGTCTCGCGCAGGTTGGACTGGATCGCCGCGTCGATGGGCAGGATCGCGTTCTTGTCCTCGATGAAGTCGCCGAGATGGCTGTCCTCCTCGTCGCCGATGGGCGTCTCGAGGCTGATCGGCTCCTTGGCGATCTTCAGCACCTTGCGCACCTTCTCCAGCGGCATGGCGAGCTTCTCGGCCAGCTCCTCCGGCGTGGGCTCGCGGCCGATCTCGTGCAGCATCTGGCGCGAGGTGCGCACGATCTTGTTGATCGTCTCGATCATGTGCACCGGGATGCGGATGGTGCGCGCCTGGTCTGCGATGGACCGGGTGATGGCCTGGCGGATCCACCAGGTGGCGTAGGTCGAGAACTTGTAGCCCCGGCGGTACTCGAACTTGTCCACCGCCTTCATCAGGCCGATATTGCCTTCCTGGATCAGGTCCAGGAACTGCAGGCCGCGGTTGGTGTACTTCTTGGCGATGGAGATCACGAGGCGCAGGTTGGCCTCGACCATCTCCTTCTTGGCTTGGCGGGCCTCGCGCTCGCCCTTCTGGACGGTGTGGACGATGCGGCGGTAGTCGTCGATCGGCACGCCCGTCTCGGTGGCGAGCGCCGCCACGTCCTGGCGGATGTCGCCGATCTGGTGGCCGTCCTTCTCGACGAACTTGGTCCAGCGCACGCCCTGCGCCTTCATCCGCTCGGCCCAGCGGGGGTCGAGCTCGGCGCCGAAGTAGCTCTTCAGGAACTCGGGCCGGGAGATGCCGTAGCTGTCGGCCAGGCGCAGGAGCCGGCCCTCAAGCCCCATCAGACGCTTGTTGATGGCGTAGAGCTGCTCGACCAGCGCCTCCACGCGGTTGTTGTTCAGGCGCAGGCCCTTGAGGTGGCCGATGATGCGGCCGGAGAACTCGCCGTACGCCGTGCGGTCCTTCGCCGACAGGTCGGCGCCCGACAGCCGCGCCTCGATCAGCCTCTCCTGGAGGCGGCGGAACTGGTCGAACTCGCCGGCCACCGCGTCCAGCGTGGCCATGACGCCCTCGCGCAGCTCGGCCTCCATGGCCGAGACGGAGGGACCCGCCCCGTCGTCGAAGTCGTCCTCGTCCGACCCTTCCGCCGCGCCCTCCCCGCCCTCCTCGGAGGCGGGAGCGGCCTGGGGCGCGGGGGCGGGCGCCGGCGGCGGCTCGCCGGGCACGCCGGGGTCGCCCGGCTGCACGCCGCCCGCGCCGCCGCCGTAGGTCTGCTCCAGGTCGATGATCTCGCGCAGCAGGATGCGGCCCGCGCCCAGCTCCTCGCGCCAAACCATGATCGCCTCGAAGGTGAGCGCGCTCTCGCACAGCCCGCGGATCATGGTGTCGCGGCCGGCCTCGATGCGCTTGGCGATGGCGATC
>CAXSHO010000047.1:4314-21765 GCA_964237305.1 uncultured Caulobacteraceae bacterium | reverse complement strand
GACTACACGCTCACCGCCAACGTGGAGCGGCTGGAGCTGGAAGGGTCCGCCTTCATCGGCCGCGGAAACGGGCTGGACAACACGATCGTCGGGACGGCGGGCGACAACATCCTGATCGGCGGGGCGGGCGCCGACACCCTGATCGGCGGCGCCGGCAACGACAGCTACGAGGTCACCGAAGCGGGCGACGTGGTGATCGAGAACGCCGGCGGCGGCTACGACTTGGTTTACAGCTACGTGAACGGCTACGCGCTTGCGGCCAACGTGGAGCGGCTGGAGCTCTACGGCAACGCGCTGACGGGCGTGGGCAACGCGCTGGACAACGTGATCGTCGGCAACGCCGGGAACAACGTGCTGATCGGCGGCGCCGGCGCCGACACCATGTACGGCGGCGCCGGGAACGACGCCTACGAGGTCACCGAGGCCGGCGACGTGGTCGTGGAGAATGCAGGCGAAGGGACGGACACCGTCTACTCGTACCTCAGCGCCTACACGCTCACCGCCAACGTGGAGCGGCTGGAGCTGCAGGGCTCGGCGGTCACGGGCGTGGGCAACGCGCTGGACAACACCATCGTCGGCGACGCGGGAAACAACACCCTGGTCGGCGGGGCCGGGAACGACACCCTGATCGGCGGCGCGGGCAACGACGCCTACGAGGTCACGGAGGCCGGCGACGTGGTCGTGGAGAACCCGGGCGAGGGAACCGACACCGTCTACAGCTACATCGCCTCCTACACGCTGACGGCCAACGTCGAGCGCCTGGAGCTCCAAGGGCTGGCGGTCGCCGGCACCGGCAACGGGCTGAACAACACGATCATCGGCAACGGGATCGGCAACTACCTCAACGGCGCGGGCGGCGACGACGTGCTCACCGGCGGCGGCGGGGTGGACACCTTCTACTGGCTCGGGCCGAACGCCGGCCGCGACGTCATCACCGACTTCAACGCCGCCGCCGGCGAGGTGATCAACGTCGCCTCCGCACAGTTCGCCAACTACGCCGCCGTGCAGGCCGCCGAGACGCAGGTCGGGAACGACGTGGTGATCACCCTGAACACCTTCACGAGCCTCACCCTGCAGAACGTCACGGTCGCCCAGCTCTCCGCCGGGAACTTCAGCTTCTACTCCGGCGCCTACACCAACTCGGTGGACGGCGAGGGCTCAGCCCCCGTGGGCCTCGTCGGCGGCGACCCCTCCCCCGTCGCCCACGACCTGGCCGCCTGACCCGCAAGGGGCGGCGGAGCCTCCGCCGCCCCGGACCGGACGTCATGAAGGCTGGAGCGGCGCCGGCGCTTCGTTCTAGAAAGACGCGGCGACCGCCGCCCTCCGGCGGCTCGCAGGTGGAGTGAGGATGACGATCAGCCGCGCGAGCTACGGCCAGCACGTGCACACGTTGCGCAGCGCCTACCGGCTGCATGGCGCGGATGAAGAGGATGTCGCGGCCAGCTTCGCGCCGTACGCCGTCCTCGCCGAGGCTGAGCCGGAGGCGGTCCTCGCCACCTGCGCGGCCGCCGCCCGCGCCCGCCTGGAACGGGTGTCGCCCGCGCTCGCCGCGCAGGTCCTGGCCCAGCCGAGCCTCCGCGCCATGGATTTCGCAGGTGTGAGCTTCCAGATCCCGCTCCTGAACGCTCAAGGCGTGGAGTGGTACGGGTCGTCCGCCGAGGACAACTTCGACTTCGTCGCCGAACGCAGCCTGGGATTGCTGGAGGGGGCGCGCACGATCTACGACTTCGGCGGGCACCAGGGGGTCTGGGCCGCCTACTACGCAAAGATGGGCGGCCCCGCCTGCAGGGTGCTCTCGTTCGAGCCGTCGCTCGTCAACGTGGAGGTGTCCGCCGCGCAGTTCCTGATCAACGACATCGCCAACGCCGTCACCGTGGCCGCGGCCGTAGGGACCACCGACCACCACGAGGCCGGCGGGTCCGAGGCGGGCAGCGGCATGCTCGTGGACTTCGTGGAAGGCGACTTCCCGGTCTTCGACGTGCGCTCGCTCACCTGGGCGCACGCGGACTTCGTCAAGATGGACATCGAAGGCTTCGAGTACGATCTCCTGACCCGCCACCCCTGGTTATTCCAGCTCGGCCGCAACATGCACCTCGAGCTGCACATCCCTCACCTGGAGAAGCGCGGCCTCGACCACCGCGACGTGCTCGCCCTCCTGCCGTTCGACGAGTTCGACATCATCGACACCAGTACGGCGGGCGACGAGCCGGTGACGCGCGACACGCCGCTGTCCGGCTTCTGCAGCCTGATGATGAAGCGCCGCTGAGCGGCGGAAGATCGCGGTCGGTCAGGACGGCTGGGGACGCCGACGCAGGAGGCGGACGGCGCGCAATTCGACGTTCGTCCCGGCCGTCACCGTGACCGGGAACTCGAGGCTGGACGCCACCGGCTGGTCGAGGGTGAACGGCACCAAGACGGGCGCCTGAAGCGCGCCGAGGTCCGTGCCGACCTGGCTGGGAGGCCCGCCCCCCGTCACCGCGCAGATGACCTCGCCGCCTCCCCCCAGCGAGCGGAGGCTGAACTCGGCGGCGTAGTGGCCGATCTCCAGCCCCATGTAGGGGCCGTAGGCCAGCACCCCCGGCGTTCCATCGGAGCGCAGGCCCTGCGCGTCGCGCGTTCCGACGAAGGTGTGAAGCTTCGACAGCGGCACCTTGCACACCTCGCGCCAGACCCATTGCGGAAGCGCGCTCCCGGGCTGGAGCGCCAGGAGCGCCGACTCGGTGCGGTGGTTCTCGGCGCTGACCGCGGCCAGGCAGGCGTGCGCCTCCGCCAGTTCCGCCGTGAGGCGCGTGATCTCCTGCGCACGGCGGCGCTGGGGATCGTCGTCCTGCGCGAAGGCGTCGCGCCAGTCGCTCATCTGCTGCGCCAGCGCTCCCGACACGCCGATGGACCGCGCCTCCACCGAGGCGGCGATCTTGCGCGGGAGTGAACGGGGTCGCGCGGGGGCCGCCGCGTCCGCCGGCTTTCTCAAGGTGAGATGGAAGGCGCAGAACGCGAAACCCTCGTGGAACAGGACGAGGTTGGGCGACGCGTTCCGCTTGTCCTGCAGGGTCTCCACCTTCACCGCCCGCCGCATGAAGTCCTGCAGCACGCTCTGGCCCTCATAGGTGCGGGGCGAGATCCGGTCGCTGAAGGCGGACACGGGAACGAGGCCGCTGGCGCGCACGATGTGCCGCTCGATGGCGTCGGCGGTGAAGAGCAGCCCCGTCTCCTTCACCCAGGCCCGGTCGTTCGGCCCCTCCAGCCGGAAGAGGCCGGTGACGGACGCGACGCCGCCGGGCTTGAGGATGCGGGCCGCCTCCATGGCCACCGCCTCGACAGCCTCGAAGGAGTCGAGCGCGCTGAACGGATCGGCGCAGTAGACGCCGTCGAAGAAGCCGGTGGGAAGCTCCAGCCGGCGGGGGTCGCCGTGCACGGGCACCACGTGCCCGCACGGATAGTCCAGCATGGAGAACTGCCGGGGCCGCACCATCATGGCGGCGGGGGCGACATCGGTGCGCGGGGTCAGCTCCAGGTAGGTGTCGCAGGCGAACACCACCGCGCCGTCGCTCGCGGCCGTGAAGGCGAGCGGGTCCACGCCCGCGCCGACGCCGGCGACGAACTTGCCGGGACCGGTGGCCCCAGCCTCCACCAGCGCCTTCAGCGCCATGGCGCCCACCCAGTGCTGGGCGTCCGGCGCGACGACCGCCTCCGGCAGGCCCAGGCGCAAGGCGTCGTCGTGGGCGATCCGCTTGAGGTGGGGGCGCAGCTCGGGCGCGGCGAAGTCCTCGACCTCGATCAACTTGGCGCCGGTCAGGGTCGTCATGCGCGGGCGGGCTCGAGGATGGCTTGGAGGCTGCGGTCGCCGCGGTGCTCGGCCTCCCAGCGGTCGCGCGAGCGTCGGCGCATCCGCGCCAGGGCGAGGGGGTCGAGGGCGGCCTGGATCACGCGTCCCACCCCGCCCTCGATGTCCTCGTCGTCGACCAGGGTCACGGGGTCGTAGCCGTAGCCGCTCTCCCGGTTGACGATCAACGGACGCCCGAGCGCGTGCGCGCGCACCAGCACGTGGGAGAGCTGGCCGCGCCGTTGGGTGCGGAAGCACGCCACGAGGTCGCACGCGGCGAGCTCGGCTTCGAAGTCCTCCTCCAGGAAGGGGTTGGTCTGGATGAGGCGCCCCTCAAGCCCGGCCTCGCGGAATACGGTCCTGATCTCGGTCTCCACCGTCTGGTGGATGACGCGCCCGACGAGCAGGAAGTGGATGCGCCGCCCCCCTCCCCCCGTGTGGCGAAGGCGGGCGGCGGCCTGCACCACCCCGCGCGCGAGCTCGGGCAGGCGCTTGATGCCGTCCACCACCAGGCCGAAGTGGCCGACGAGGAGGTCGTCGGGCTGCACGCCGCAGCGGCGCCGGACCGCCTGGGCGGCGCGGGCGACGGCGGGCGTGGCGCGGTCGTCGATGCCGAGCGGCGCGAACTCGAGCCGGTCCTCGATCTCCTGCAGCTCGTTGACGGGTGCCGAGGGCTCGCGCGCCTGGATGGCCTGCATGCGCTCCAGCACGGGGGGCGGCAGGTGGTGGACGAGCCGCAGGGGCAGCCGGGCAAGCCAGTCGCTCGGGAAGCTCGACCGCGGGGCCTCGCCCTTGCGCTTGTTCAGGGGCGCCGAGAAGGCGAGCGTCAGCGCCCGCCGGGTCGCCTCCGGCTCGTCGCCGTCGGCCTGCCGCGCCAGGAAGCCCTGGAAGAGGTCGGCCTCGGACATCTGCTCGATGAAGGCGCTGGCGTACTCGCGCTCGTGGATCAGCAGCGTGTCGCGCGATGTGCCGTGCGACTGCAGCAGCCGTACGCCGGCGAACAGGGCGGGCGAGAACGCGAGGTTGTAGAGGGTGGGGACGCCGGGGTGGGCGAGGCTGAGCCGCTCAAAGTCGAGGTCGCTCGTGGTCCTCACGTTAGGCAGGTATTCGACATACTTCTCATCACCTTCCGACGAGACGATGACGACGTTGCGGCCCGTGCTCCGGACGTAGGCCACCGAATAGTCGGCGACACCGCAGCTCGTCCCGGGCAGGGAGGTGATGATCCTGAAGGCCACGTCCTCGAACCAGCGCCGGCTGTTGGAGATCGCCGTCTCCAAGGCCTCGGAGACGACGGACGCGCTCGTCCGCCAGTGGGTGAGATACCAGGCGCGGACCTGCGCATAGTACTCGGGGTCGGCGTCCTCGTTCAGCAGGACGCGGAGGTCGTCCACGTCCAGGCGGCTGTCGGTGCTGGAGAGGAGCAGGACGGCTCCCCGCGGCGAGACCTGCGCCCGGTCGATGATCTCGCGGTTCATCGGGATGTCGAGCGCCAGCACCTTCTTGCCCGTGAAGAGCGCTTCGAGCAGGGGGATGCCGAACCCCTCCTCGATCGAGAGGTGCGCCACGACCGCCGCGTCCGATTGCAGCGCCACCTTCTCGGCTTCGCTGATGTCGTACGTCGTCTTCACGCCGGCGGGCACCCCCACCTGCTGCAGGGTCTCGTACTGGTTGAGCGTGGGCACGTTGATGCGCACATCCAGATCGCCGGTGGCCAGCACCTGCTCGAAGATCTTGGCGGCGCCGCGCGGGTTCTTGGACCGATGCGAGCCCATGATGCAGAAGAGGTAGGGATCGACCGCCCGCCGGGGCGTCTCCTCCGGCCCGGCGTCCTGGACGTAGCGGTCCTCCAGCCGAGGGCTGACGACGCTCACCCGCGCTTCGGGCAGGCCGAGGTAGTGGGCGATCTCATGCGCGACGGTGTCGGAGATGCTGATGACGGCGTCGGCCTTCGCCACCCGGACCAGGCCGTTGAAGTAGTAGGAGGCGACCCCCGCGTGCGCCAGGTAGTCCTCCGAATGCCTCATCGGAATAAAGTCGTAGCAGAGCGTCACCACTGCGCAGAGCAGCACGTCGTAGCGGGCCGGCCGCAGGAACGGCGTGCCGTCGATGTAGACGTCATAGCCGCCCGAGGTGATGATCTCGTTGAGATAGGCGGTGAAGCTGCGCATCTCGGCCAGCCGGGTGACCGGCTTCACGTCCTGCTCCTCCGGCGCGTAATCGGCGAAGCGGACGCTCACGCCAGCCAGGAGCGGGCTTTCGGCGTCGAGGAAACAGTCGCGGAACAGCAGCAGGGTGATGTCGTGCCCCTCGCCCCGGAGCAGTTCCAAGATGTGCGCGACGTAGCGGCCCATTCCCCGGTCGTGCGCGCCGGTGGAGAAGACCCGCCCGTCCAGCAAGACCTTCCTGGGTGACGGCACCGCGATCCCTCCCGCCGCCCCCGGCGCCCTGCACGATCGCCCGCCGCGCCTTGCGGCGCTTGGGCTGCGAGGCCTTTGCGCCCCGCGTGCAGACCGTCTCCCTAGGGGGCTCGACCGCGTGTGTCCAGCGACGCTTTGCTGCAGCGCACAACCGTCGACCCCCGCGCCGTTCCCCCGGCTTGTCCCCGCCTCGCGCGCCGCCGGTAGGCTGTTCGGGAGATGGAGGAACGGCGACTATGACCGATGACGCAACCCGGCGGCTGGGGCTGCCCTACCTCGCAGCGGCGCAGGCGCAGAAGCACGTCACGTTGAACGAGGGCCTGCAGACGCTCGACGCCCTGGTGCAGCTCAGCGTGATCGGGCGGTCGACGACACCGCCCGGCTCTCCCGCCGAAGGCGACCGCTACATCGTGGTCGATCCCGCAGGCGGCGCCTGGACCGGGCGCGCCGGCCAGCTGGCCGAAGCGTCGCAGGGCGGCTGGGTGTTCCACACCCCTCGGACAGGCTGGCTCGCCTATGTCGAGCAGGACCACCAGATGGAGGTGTACGTCGCTGGCGTCTGGTCGGCGCCGAGCGCGGCGGCGACGGCGCTCTCCAACGTGCCGTCGCTCGGCATCGGCGCCGCCGCCGACTCGGGCAACCCGCTCACCGCCCGGCTCAACGCCGCGCTGTTCACCGCGCGGGGCGCCGCGGCGGGCGGGGACGGGGACGTCAGGGTGACTCTGGACCGCGAGACCTCCTCCGACACCGCCTCCATCCTCATGTCCACCGCCTACGCGGCGCAGGCGGAGTTGGGGCTGACGGGCGACGACCGGGTGCGGCTCAAGTTCCAGCAGTCGGGCGCCTGGTCCACCGCCCTGTGCGTGACGCCGGCCGGTCGACTGGGCGTGGGCGGGAACTACGAGCCGGCGGCCTCGCTCGACGTGCACGGCGCGGTGAAGATCGGCGACAACGGGATGAACGACGGCCTGGCGCTCGGCGACACGGGCGCGGCGCTGCCGTCGTGCGGCGTCTACCTCATCCGGCGCAACACCGCGGGGACGGCGGCGGGGGCGGTGCTGCACGTCGGCGGCTACGACGGAGTGCAGCTGCACGTGCAGGACACGCCGGGCGCCCTCGCCTCGCCCCGGCTGACGGTGAGCGCCTCCGCGGTGTCGGTGGCCGCGCCCTTGTGGCCGGCGGTGGACGCCGCGACGCCCCTGGGTGCGTCGGACCACCGGTTCAGCGCCATCTACTCGGCCACCTCCGTGGTGGTCAGCTCGGACGGGCGGGAGAAGCACGAGGTGCGGCCGTGCGACCTGGGCCTGGACCTGGTGCGTCGGCTGCAGCCCTGCTCCTACCGCCGCGAGGACGACGCCCAGCGCCACTACGGCCTTGTGGCGCAGGAGGTGGAGGCCGCGCTCGGCGACGACGCCGACCGTTTCGGCGGGCTGGTCCGCAGCGCCGAAGGGCGGCTGGGGCTGCGCTACGAGCAGTTCATCCCCGTCCTCCTGCGGGCGGTGGCGGAGCTGGCGGACCGGCTGGACGAGGCGGACGCCGCCGGGCGGTGGACAACGGCGGCCTGAGCGCGCATCTGGCGCGCGCGACCGGAGGCCCGCCCGCCATGCCCGCCACCTCCCCTCCTCCACCGGCTGAAGCGCCTGCGGGTGAAGCCGCCCGCGAGGTCGTGCGCCACGCCTTCCACCGCGTGCTCATGCGCGAGCCGGACGAGGCGGGCCTCCAGTCCTACGCGACGGAGCTGGAGGCGGGCCGGCTGGACGAGGCGGCGCTGCTCAACGCCCTGATCGACTCCGACGAGTTCGGCCGGCGCGCGCTCATGCGGCCGGCGGCGGCGCTGGAGGTGGCGCGGGGCTGCGCACGGGCGGGCGTGCTCGACGACGGCGACATCGAGGCCGCCGCGGAGGCGCTGCGGCAGGGTGCGGCCCTGGACGACGTTCTGCGCGCCCACCCTCGCGTCCGCGTCGCGCGCGGAGGGGCGGACGACGCCGAAGCCCTCGTCGCGGCGGCCTTCCAGGCCGTCCTCCTGCGCGACCCCGAGCCCGCGGCGGTGGACGGCTACGCCGGCGCCCTCCGCGCAGGGATGAACCCCGTCGACCTCGTGGGCGAGCTCCTGAAGTCGGAGGAGTTCACGCAGACGATCGTTCGGCGCCCGGCCGTCGCCGAGCGCCTGGTCGAGTCGGCCGTCGCGGCGCTGGACGGGGCGGAGCCGGACGCCGCGGCGGTGACGCGGCTCGTCGAGGCGCTGGAGTCGGGCGCGCTGGACCTTGGCGGCGTGCTGAAGGCGCTGGCGGCGGGGAACGGCTTCGTGCGCACCGTGATCCCGCCGGAGATCGCGCTCCTGGCTGAGCAGCTGATCGTGCGCAACATGAACGGGCGCGGGGCCGCGGTCGCCGCGCCCTCGGCGGCGCGCCCCCTCCCCGTCACGCCCGGCCGTATGCGGGCGATCCTGCACACGCTGGCGGCGATGTCGGAGCCGACCCCGGCCTGACCGCCTGCCTCAGGCGCCGGCCCACCGGGCCACGTCGGCGCCGTACTCGGCCCAGGTCGCCAGTTTCAGCACCCGCGTCGCCTGTCGCAGCCGCGCCGCTTCCCGGTCGTCGCAGAGGCGGTCCAGGGCGGCGCGCACCTCCTCCACCCCGCTGTCGTCGATCCGGATCTGCCCGGCGTCGCCCAGCCCCGCCAGGGCGGGAAGCGCCGCGTTCACCACCACAGGCGTTCCGGCGAACAACGCCTCGACGGGCGGCAGGCCGTAGCCTTCCGCGTCGCTGACGAACAGCACCGCGCGCGCCGTCCTGACCAGCTCGGCGAGGTCGGCGTCCGACGGGTCGCGCACCACGCTCACGCCCGGATGGTCGCACTCGAGCACCGGGCGGATGGCGGCCGGCGGGGTCTCCGGGACGCGCCCGGCGAAGATGAGCTTGAAGCGCCGGGCGGCCTCGCTGCCGAGGAAGGCCTCCAGCACCACCTGCTGCTTCTTGCGGCCGTCCAGGAAGCCGAAGCACAGGAGGTGGTCGCCCGCCGCCTCCAGCCCCGCGCCCCTCCGCAGCCCCAGCCCGTCCGCCCCCAGCGTGACCGCCCGGTCGTGCGGCGGCTCCGCCCGGCGGATCCGGGCGAAGAAGTCGTCGCGCACCGGCTCGCTGATGAAGCACCGCCGCTCCGCGCGCATGACGTTGAGGAGGTAGCCGTTCAGCGGAGCGGAGCCGGAGAAGCCCAGCAGGTCCGGATGGAGCCAGGGCAGGAAGTCGTAGACGACGAAGGCCGCCCGCACCGGCCGCTCGCGGTAATACCGGCAATGCGGCTCGTCGAAGAACAGCTCCGGCACGATCACGGGCCGATCCCCGATGATCGGGTGCGGGCCCTCCAGGCGCCTCTGCGCCATGCGGGCGTTCAGCGCCGCGAGGCCGAGGCTCTCCGTCCGATCCAGGCTCCGGGCGAAGGCCAGGGCGGCGGGGTCCACCCGGATCATCTCCTCCGAGGCGGGATCGTACTCCACGGCCACAAGCTCCCGGTCCTGCGGCCAGTGGGCGAGGATCTCGCGGACCACCCGCTGGATGCCGGTGCGGACGGGGCTCTTGATGAACTCGGACACGTCGATGAAGGTGGCGCTCATGCGGCCGGCGCCTCCGCCCCGCCGGCGAGGCCGAGCTCGGCGAGGAGCCCGCGGGCGTAGGCCTCCGGGCTGCGCTCCCGCACGAAGCGGCGCGCCGCCTCCAGCGACGGCCGGCCCCGCGGCGTCCCGGCCGCAGCCAGCAGCGCCTCGGCCACCAGCACGGCGGAAAGGCTGTCGGACGTCGCGGTGACGTAGGCGTGCGCGTCCAGCGCCGCCGCCAGGCTGCGGTTGGTGACCACGGGCAGGCCGGCCGCCACCGCGGCCGCGAGCGGGCGGGCGTCGGCGTCCAGCCCGCGCAGGTCGAGCTGCAGCCCCATATCCGCCGCCGCGACATGACGACGGCGCTCCTGCACGTCGCCGGACGGCGCGAACAGCACGTGCCCGCCGTGGCCGAAGGTGGCCGCCGCCGCCCCCAGGCGCTCCACCTCGGAGGAGACCTCGTAGCCGTGGAACAGGAGGCGCGCGGGCCTGCCCCACTCGCGCAGGAAGATCATGGCCCAGAGCGCCTCGTCCGGCGCGGTCTCCGTGCGGAGGGGGCCCTCGCAGACGATCAGGAGGTCGTCGTCGGCCACCCCAAGGGCGGCGCGGACCGCCGCACGCTCCCCCACGTCGGACTGCGGCGCCTCCGCGTCCAGGCTTACGATCACAGGCAGCGCGCGCACGCGCCCTCCGATCGCCTCCTGCAGGACGTCGGCCGCCCCGCGGGAGGGGGCGAGGAGCGGAAGCGCGGCGCGGGCGACCTCGCCCAGCAAGCGCACGGGCGGCGGGGCGTCGGCGCGCAGCCATCTCCCCACCTCCTCCGCCTCCACCGGCCGGTCCAGCTCGCGCGACGCGGCGGCGGCGGCGGCGGCCTCGTCCAGGGCTGCATGCGCCGCCAGCAGCCGGGGCGCCTCCAGCACGGCCGCACCGCCATGCTGCAGCAGCCGCCGCAGCACCTGCGAGGAGCACGCGTCGTCGCCGAGCACGTGCACGCACGCGTCGAAGCCGCTCACACCGACCGGCCGCAGCCGGCTCACCGCACTCCAGTCGGCGGCGTTCACCCCCGCGGGATCCGGGGTGAAGAGATGCACCTCGGCGAGGCGCGCCAGCGCCTTGAGGCCCTCCGCAGAAGCCCCCACCGGCGGCGCGGCGAAGAGCGCGATGCGGGCCGTGCGATCAGGCCGGGGCTTCGCCCGCGGAGGTGGCGTGGCGGACAGCGCCCACACGAAGGCCGCGCAGAAAGACGCCTCCGCCGCGGCGCGCCAAAGCTCGCGCTGCGACCGCCGCAGCCGCTCACGGTCGGACGCGTCCACGCTCAGGTGGTCCAGGAGCCGCGCCAGCGAGGCCGGGTCGGACGCGGTGAAGCGCCACGCCGCATCGATCGCGTCGGCGCCGTGGGCGTCCTCGGCGATCAGCACGGGCGCACCCAGCGCGCTGGCCTCCGCGACGGCCGGGCCGGCGGAGTCGTCGCCCGCCGTGGACACGACCACCAGCGCGTCCTCGTACAGGCGGCGCACCGCCTCCGGGCTGCGGCGGCTCTCGAATGCGAGGGGGCCGCGGCCCCCCGCCCGGGCGTAGGCTTGCGACAGGGCGGCGCGCTCGTCCGGCGACTGCTCGTCGAGCACCACCAGCACTTGGCGGACGCCCGCGAAGCGGCTGGAGGCGTGGGCGGCCAACGCGGTGCGCATCACCTCCGTCGCCCCCACGCCGCCGACGAGCAGCACGTGGCGGCAGGCCGCCCGCACGGGGACGGCCGCCGTCTTGGGGTGGAGCGCGCGTTCGAGCGGCGGCGGGGCGAGTGCGATGCGGGGCTCCGCCACGCCCAGCCGCCGCTTCAGCAGGTCGGCCGCCCGCGACGACCCCGCCAGGAAGGTGTGGAAGCTCGTCAGCCAGGCCAGGGCGAGCGTCTGCGACAGGTCGGCCGTGCGGCCGTCCTGGTCCGTCGCGAGCACGTCCAGCGCGTCGTGCAGCAGCGCGGTGCGCCGCAGAGGGGCGCGCAGCAGCGGCGCCGCCCACAGCGGGTCGCAGGTGAGGGCGGACACGCTGAGGAACAGGTCGCCGGCCGCCGCCTCCACCTCCGCCGGGTCCGTGCGCATGTCGTCGAAGAGGCTGCGCCAGCCTTCCGGCGGGTCGAGGGCGCCGTCCAGCAGCGCCGTCCAGCGCACGGGCGGTCCGGGCAGGTCCGCCGTGCGCAGAAGCCTCAGCGCGGCCAGCGTGCGCCGCACGGGCTCGGCGCTGACGGGCCCGGCCTCCTGCAGGCTGCGGGCGTCCACGTAGAGCGTGCGGCGGGGCGGAGGGCTCACGGCGGGGGCGGGGCGGCCAGGCGGCGACGCTGATCGTCCAGCACCCGGGCCAGCGTCTCGTCCAGCGGGATCCGGGGCTCCCACCCGTGCGCGCGCCGCAAGGCGCCGGCGTCGCCGACCACGCGGCGGACGGGGGAGCGGCGGAGCCGCGCCGGGTCCACCTCGACCTGCACGGGCGCCCGCGCCTGCAGGAGGAGCCGGTCGAGGACGTGCCCGATTCGGACCGCGCGCCCGGAGGCGACGTTGAAGACGCCGCCCCCGTCCTGCGGCCGGGGAGCTTCGAGCACGCGCATGTAGGCGTCCACGACGTCGCTCACGTCCAGGAAGTCACGCTCCTCGTCCAACGCCCCCACGTGCATGACGGGCGGCTGCAGCCCCGCCTCGATCCGCGCGATCTGCGCCGCGAAGCTCGACACGGCGAACGCCTCGTCCTGCCCCGGCCCGATATGGTTGAAGGGCCGCATCACCGTGGCGCGCAGGCCCTCCGCCGCCGCCTGGCGCACCAGGAGGTCGGCCGCCGCCTTGCTGGCCGCGTAGGCGTTCACCGGCTGGAGCAGCCCCGTCTCGTCCAGCGCCTCGCCGCCCGCGAAGCTCGCCCCGTAGACCTCCGCGCTGCTCACGTGGAGGAGCCGGGCGTCGGGCGCGTGAGACTGCATCGCCAGGACGACGTTCAGCGTGCCCTGCAGGTTGACCCGCCAGGCCAGCCGGGGATCCTTGGTGGACGTCGTCACCGCCGCCACCGCGGCGAGGTGCACCACCACGTCGGGGCGCCCGTGGCGGATCCAGGCCTCCACCGCGTCGGCGTCCGTCACGTCCAGGGCGCCCGGCGATCCCGGCGCGCCGGGGGGCGCGTCGCACGCCCACCCTCCCCGCTCGCACAGGGCGGCCCGAAGCCGGCCGCCGACGAAGCCGTGTCCGCCCGTGACGAGCACCCGGGCGTCGCGCGACCCGCCGGAGGCCACGTCAGCCGATCCGCGCGCGATGCCGTTGCAGGTCGGCGTCCACCATCTCGACGATCATGTCCTCCAGCGAGGTCGTGGCGCTCCAGCCCAGCACGGAGGCGGCCTTCTTCGGGTCGCCGAGGAGCACGTCGACCTCCGCGGGCCGGAACAGCTTGGGGTCGATGTGGAGGTGGGCCTCCATGTCCAGGCCCACATGGGCGAAGGCGATCTCGCACATGCGCCGCACGGTGGTGGTGCGGCCCGTCGCCACCACGTAGTCGTCGCCCTTGGGCTGCTGCAGCATCAGCCACATGGCCTCGACGTAGTCGCGCGCATGGCCCCAGTCGCGCTTGGCCTCGATGTTGCCCAGCGCCAGCCTGTCCAGGAGGCCCAGCCGGATGCGCGCCACCGAGTCGGTCACCTTGCGCGTGACGAACTCCAGCCCGCGCAGGGGGCTCTCGTGGTTGAACAGGATGCCGCTGGAGGCGTGCATGCCGAAGCTTTCCCGGTAGTTCACCGTGATCCAGTGGCCGTAGAGCTTGGCCACGGCGTAGGGAGATCGCGGGTAGAAGGGCGTCGTCTCCGACTGGTGCGCGTCCTGGATCAGGCCGTACATCTCGGAGGACGAGGCCTGGTAGAAGCGCGCCTGCGGGCTGGCCAGGCGACAGGCCTCCAGCACGTTGGCGACGCCCACCGCGGTGACGTTGGCGGTCAGCAGCGGCTGGTCCCAGGACGTGCCGACGAAGGATTGCGCCCCGAGGTTGTAGACCTCGTCCGGCTGTATCTTCTGCACCAGCCGCAGCATGCTCGAAAGGTCGGTGAGGTCGCCGTCGACGATGCGGACGTGGTCGACGACGCCCAGCCAGCGCAGGCGGCTGTCGTGGACGCCGCCGGTGCTCGTCCGGCGCACCATGCCGTGCACCTCGTACCCCTTGGCCAGCAGGAGCTCGGACAGGTACGCACCGTCTTGGCCGGTGACGCCGGTGATGAGGGCCTTGGGCACGATACCGCCTTGCGATCAGATGATTTCGATTTCGGGGAACGGGAAGATGAACTTCCCGCCACGGGCGATGTACTCCTGCTCACGCTGCAGGATGCCCTCCTTGAAATGCCAGGGAAGGACCAGGAAGTAGTCGGGGTTCATTGCCCGGGCGTCCGTCTCCGAGATGATCGGGATGCGCGTTCCGGGGGTGAAGCGGCCGAACTTCTCCGGGTTCACCTCCGCGATGGCGGGCACCTCCGCCTCCGTCACGCCGCAGAACTGCAGGGTGACGTTGCCCTTGGTCGACGCGCCGTAGCCGAGCACCGTCTTGCCGTCGGCGGCGAGCGCCTTGAGGAGGCGCGTCAGGTCGTTGCGGTGGCGGTAGACGCGGTCCTCGAACTCGCGGAACGGCCGCACGGTGCCGAGGCCCATCCGCTCCTCCTGGCCCAGCAGCCAGTCGATCACCGCGTCGTTGCTGCGCACCGTCGTGCCCGCGAGCCCGGCGGTCACCGCGAAGCTGCCGCCGTTCACCCCGTTCATCTGCACGTCGATGATGCGCAGGCCCGCCGCGTCGAGGATGCGGCGGACGGAGCCGAGCGAGTAGTATTCCAGGTGCTCGTGGCAGATCGTGTCGTAGGAGACCGTCCGCAGCATCGCCGGCATGTAGCTCTGCTCGAAGTGCCACACGCCGTCCGGCGCCAGGACGGAGGCGATGTCGCGCGCGAAGGCGATCGGATCGTCGAGGTCGTAGAACATGGCGATGGATGTCACCACCCGAGCCTGCGCGCCGCTCGCCTTGCGGAAGTTGTCTGCCGAGAAGAAGTCGGCCACCAGCGACACGTCCTCGGGGTAGTACTCCCGAAACTTCGCTCCTGTGGGATCGATGCCGATGCGCTTCAGGTCGGGCGTCTCGTACGCCTTGAGCGACGTGGCGTCGTTGGAGCCGATGTCCAGCACGGTGTCGCCCGGCTTCAGCGAGACCATCTTCTCCAGGTTGCGGATCTTCTGGGTGAGGTGGCGCACCATCGAGGCGTTGAGGCCCGAACGGTAGCCGTAGTTGTCGCCGTACATCTCGCCCGGGTCATACGAATGGCCGAGCTGGAGAAGGCCGCTTTCCGGGCACCAGACGAGGTCCAGCGGGCCGGACGTGACGGGCTCGTCGCGGGAGGACGGGAAGACGCCCGTCAGCTCCTGATGGCCCAGGTGCAGCACGGGCACGAGGTCCAGGCCGCCGCCGATCCGGCAACGCTCCAGGCGCCGGTAAGAACCCTTCATACTCACCCCCGCGCAGGCGCCGCAGCGCCCGCGGCCTCTTAGCAGCCCGTCTCCGGGGGTCAACGGCGCAGCATAGGTAAGCGCACCCGCCCCGAAGCCTGGCGCGGATCAGGGCGCCGGGCGCGGGGCGGCGGCCTCCAGGGCGTCAAGGCGCCTCGCGAGTTCGTCCACCGCCTTGACCAGCGCCGGCAGGAGCTCGGCGTGGCGGACGCCTACGGGCGCGTCGCCTTCGCGCACCACCGCCGCGCAGTCGCCGGCCCCGGCGGCGGCCAGCGCCTCGGCGACCTCCCCGGGCAGGAAGCCCTCGTGGCGCGCGGCCCCGGCCCCGCCGGACCCCGGAAGGCGGAAGGACCGGCCCCGAAGCGCGCGGACGAAGGCCAGGCCCAGTGCGGAGTCGCGCACGTCCTGCGCCTCGCCGGGGCGCACGACCACCGCGGGCGGCGCGGCGAGGTAGGCGGTTTGGAAGCGCGCTGCGGCCGATCCCAGCGCCACCGCGCCGTCGCGGAGGGGGCGGGGCGCCACCGCCGTCTCCATCGCCTCGCCCGTTATCCTGAGCCGAAGGCCGCCCGCTTCCGCGGGGGTGTCGGCGGTGTGGAGGTGGACGGCCTCGTAGCCGCCCAGATGCAGCACGGCCCCCGTCGCGTCGCCCACGGCGTCGCGGCGCATGAGGTAGACGCCCGAGCCCTCCAGCGGGGCGCCCGCGTCGCCCAGCGTGACCACCGCCTGCAGCCCGTTGTCGCCGAACCTCGCATTGCCGCGCACGTCCAGGTGCGGAGCCTTGTCGCGCGCGGCCGCGAGGTAGGCGGCCTCCAGCTCCTTGACCCGGCGCACCAGGTGGTCCCGCGCGGGATCGTGGCGCTCCACGTAGTCGAGCGCGTTCACCGGCCGGTCGAAGGCGTGGGCGCGGCCCAGGCTCTCCTCGCGCAGGTGGTAGGTGTTGATGCCGTCGAAGAACACCTCGACATAGCCCGCCTTGGCGAGCAGCGGCGCCCAGTCGTCGTTGCGGATGTTGGTGTAGGGCCGGGTCGCCTCGATCACCAGGAGCTCGGGGCGGTGGCGGCTCCAGTCGGCGGCGGCGATCACCTCGCCCTCCAGGCCCTCGATGTCGATCTTGAGGAAGTGCACGTGACGGCCGGGGGCGTGCGCGTCCAGGAGCGCGTCCAGCGTGGTCGTGCGCACCGTCATCCGCCGGCGGCGACCCGCGCGCTCCAGACCGGGCCTCAGCTTGGTGAGGAGGGTGGAGGTGCCCGGGTCGCCCTCATGGTGGTAGAAGGTCGCCTTACCCTCGGCGCCGGACAGCGCAAGCTTCAGGTTGATGTCGCGTGTGCGGCCCTGAAACGCGTCGAAGGTCGGCCCCGGCTCGACATTGATGCCCGACCAGCCGCGCTCGTAGAAGGTCCGCGTGATCGAGTCGATGTCCGGGTGGTAGGCGCCCACGTCGACGTAGAAGCCCTCCTCCACGTCGGCGAACGCCCGGTCGATGTACACGTCCTCGAAATTTTGCGCGTAGCTGATCATCTGGGGCGTGCCGACCTTCTATCCGTGGGAGTCTGCCGCGACGGTGGCTGGAGGCGCCGCGAGGCGACGCAGGCAAACACGCGCAGCCGCCGGCCGCCACCCTTCCCGCGCATGGATCCGGCGGGCGGTCAGTCGCGCTCGCCGCGCCTGGCGAGACCGGCGACGGCGGCGCGCCGCTCCAGGGCCGCGGGGTCGAAGCTGGCGACCGCGAGCGCCGCCGCGTCCGCGACGATCCGTGCGGCGTCCGCCCAGCGGTGCTCCCGCACGTCCGGCGCCGCGGGGGCGGGCCCCGCACGGCACACGCCCTCCAGCCCCTCCGCCAGATCGCGCGTGGTGGGGAACAGGTGGAGGTTGGCGCCCAGCCTGGAACGCTCACGCACCTCGCGGAAGACCGGCTGATCCACGGCCAGCACCGCCTTGCCCCGCGCCAGCCCGTGCATGATCGGCAGGCCGAAGCCCTCCGACAGGGAGGGGAACACGACGGCCGCCGCCTCGTCGTAGAAGACGTAGTCGACGCCCAGCTCGTCGAACACCAGCCCGTCGTCCTTCTTGTCGGCGGCGAGCAGGTCTTTCAGCCGGGCCTCGCGGGCGGCCTTCTGC
>CAXSHO010000047.1:0-4304 GCA_964237305.1 uncultured Caulobacteraceae bacterium | reverse complement strand
CCGCCTCGTCGTACAGCTGGTCGAGCGCGTCGGGGTGGAGCCCGCCGGAGTCCAGCCACCGCACGTGGGGACGCGGCTCCAGCACCCGGCCGAGCACCGTGACGTCGCGCGCCGGATCGACGGCGTGGATCGCGCGGACGGCGCCCAGCAGGTTCTTGTGCTCGTAGGCGTTGCCCACCAGGAGGACGGGGCCGTCACCCGTCGACGAGGCGCCGCGGCCCCCGTACTCGTCCGCAGCCGTGGAGCAGAGGGCGACGAAGCCGCGGCGCCCCGCCTCGCCGAAGCGCTCGCCCATGCGGTCGCGGGTGGCGGCGCTCAGGTGGCCCACCAGCTCCGAACAGCCCAGCGCCATGCTCCAGAGCGGGTGGAGGTCGGCGATGTTCAGCCGCTCCACGTCCAGCGAGATCGCGTCCAGCATGTAGAAGCCCGCCACCGGCGCGTAGGACCAGGTGCGCAGCAGCTCCGCCCAGGTGAAGGGCTGGCCGACCTTGAGGCAGGCGCCGAACACCGACCGGGTCTCGACGGGGGCCACGGCGACGCCCGGCAGGGCGTGCAGCCGGTGGTGGCGCGCGGCGTCCGGCGCGCAGATCGCCGTGACGTCGAACCGGCCCTCCCGCGCCAGGGCCCGCGTCAGCGCCACTGCGAGCTCGGCGGTGCCGTCGTGCCAGGCCCGCAGCCCGGACAGGTCCAGGGCGAGGCTTCGCGGGTCGGCGCGGCCGGCGAGGAGCCGGTCCGCCTCCCGCATCGGCGAGCCCGAAGCCCGGCGCAGCGCGTCCGCATGCTCCGGATAGCGGCTGCGCAGGATGCGCGCGTCCACCGGATCGGCCTCCGCCGCCGGAGGGGCGAACCCGTTCGCCGCGGGGGCGACCTCGCAGGAGACCGCGCCGAAGCCCAGGCGGTTGGCGCGCAGCATCAGGTCGAGCAGCGCCTGCTCGGGGTCGTCGTAGACGGCGTCCAGGAGCCCCGCCTCCGCCAGCACCCGGCCGCGGACCAGGGTGACGACGCCGGGGCGGGCCGGGCCGCGGCGCCAGGGCGACGGACCGGGACGCTCCCCGGCCGTCCTTGCGCCCGACCACGTCCAGCTGGCGAAGCCAAGGAGCGGGTCGTCGCCGAAGACGCCCGCGAGCGACGCCCCCGCGCCTTCGGGCACGGCGTCGAACACCAGGGCGTCCGCTCCGAAGGCTGTGGCGAGGCGGAGGTCGAAGTTGCGCATGGCCGCGCGGTCCGCGCCGGGGTCATGCGTCGCCACCGCCACGGGAAGTCCCCTGACGTGGACGAGGCGCCGCAGGTCGTGCACCTCGGGGGCGTCCGGTCGGGCGACGACATGGGCCACGACCAGGGCGCGGCCCGGGTCCAGGGCGTCGCAAAGGCGGGCCGCGCGATCCAGCGCGGCGCCATCCAGCGCATCGATGGCGAGCGAGGCCAGGAGGGACGGCCGCGCGGCCGCCGGGATGGCGTCCAGCCCGGTCAGCCGCAGCGCGCGGGGCGCGGGCGGCAGTCCCGCCGGAGCCGGCGGCTTGAGCGGGGCGGCCGGAGCGGCGACGGCGGAGGGCAGAACGGGCCAGCCCCCGGCCGACAGCCGCGCCGCCGTCTGCGCGTCCAGGGCGTCGGGCAGCGGAAGCTCGCCCCCGATCACGCCGGTGAAGCCGTCGCCGCCCCGCTCGGCCGCGGCCCGCCAGGCGGCGCGGGCCAGGTCGGCGTGACCCCGCCGCCGGGCGGCCTCGCCCAGCCGCACGGTCACGGCGGGGTCCTGCGGATTGGCCTCGAAGGCGGCGGCGTAGACGTCGAGCGCTCCGGGGAGGTCGCCCGCCTCGCGCAGGGCGTCGCCCAGCGTCAGCCCCGCCGTGCGCATCGAGCCGCCCGAGGCGAGGTAGAGGCGGTAGCGGGCGGCGGCCTCCGCGAACCTGCGGCCGTCATGCGCCCGGTGGGCGAGGGTGAGGTGCTCGTCCGGCGTCAAGGAGCGGTTCTCGACCTGCGCGGCTCGCGCCACGCTCGACTAGCGTGCGCACCGCCCGCCGTGAAGACGAGCGACGGGCCGCACCCGGGTGTCAGGCGCGCTCCACGAAGCTCTCCAGCACCCGCTTCTCGCCCGCCTTGTCGAAGGCCACGGTGAGCTTGTTGCCCTCCACCGCGCTGACGGAGCCCGGGCCGAACTTGATGTGGAACACGCGGTCGTCGCGCTTGTAGGCCCCCGAGCCCGCGTTCGGGTCGCTGGTGGCCACGAGCCGGCCCTCGCCCTCGATCACCATCTCGCGCGCCCTGCTGCGGTTCACGCCGAAGCGGTCGGAGGGCGGGGCCGAGCGGCTGAATTCCGTGCGCTCCTGCGCGCGCTTCCACCCGGGCGAGGAGTAGCCGCCGCCGAAGGTCTGCAGGTCGTCGAAGCGGCTCTTGGCCTCCTGCATGCCTGGGCCGCCGCCGTAGTAGCCGGTGTCGCTCGCCGCCTCGACGTTGGCGGGGGGCAGCTCGTCGACGAAGCGTGAGGGCAGCTGCGAGGTCCAGCGGCCGTAGACCTGCCTGTTGGCGGCGAAGGAGACGTGCGCCTTCTCCCGCGCCCGCGTCACGCCGACGTAGGCGAGGCGCCGCTCCTCCTCGAGCCCCTTCTCGCCGCTCTCGTCCATGGAGCGCTGGGAGGGGAAGACGCCCTCCTCCCAGCCGGGCAGGAAGACGTAGGGGTACTCCGACCCCTTGGCCTGGTGCAGCGTCATGATCTGCACGGCGTCGTCGCCGCCCGTGCGCTCGAGGTCGAGCACCAGCGAGACGTGCTCCAGGTAGGCCTGCAGGTTCTCGAACTGGCCCATGGACTGGACCAGCTCCTTCAGGTTCTCCAGCCGGCCGGCGCTCTGCGGCCCGCGGTCGGCGCGCAGCATGTCGGTGTAGCCGCTCTCGTCGAGCACGGTCTCCAGAAGCTCGCCCTGGCGCACGCTGTCCTTCAGCACGCGCCAGCGGTCGAGGTCGCGGATGAAGACGCCGAGCGAGGTGCGCGCCTTGGCGGGCAGCTCGTCGGTGTTCACGAGGCCCCGCGCGGCCAGGCTCATGGACAGGTCCTTGGCGCGGGCGAGATGCAGCAGGCGGTTGACCGACGTGTCGCCGATGCCGCGCTTGGGCGTGTTCACCACGCGCTCGAAGGCGAGGTCGTCGTCCTCCGACTGGATCAGGCGCAGGTAGGCGTGGGCGTCGCGCACCTCCGCCCGCTCGAAGAAGCGCGGGCCGCCGATGACCACGTACGGCACCTGCAGGAGCACGAACCGCTCCTCGAACGCACGCATCTGGAAGGAGGCGCGCACCAGCACGGCGCACTCCTTGTACCTGCGCGGCCCCCCTCCTTGCGCGTTGGGCGCGTCGGCGCCGACGCCCAGCCCCTGCTTGCGCCACCGCTCGATCTCGTCGGCGACCAAGCGGGCCTCCGCCTCGCCGTCCCACACACCGCGCACGGCCACCTTCTCGCCGAAGCCGGCCTCGGTGGACAGGTTCTTGCCCAGCCGCGCCTTGTTCTCCGCGATGAGCCCGTTGGCGGCGGAGAGGATGTGCTCGGTGGAGCGGTAGTTGCGCTCCAGCCGGATCACCTTGGCGCCCGGGAAATCCTTCTCGAAGCGCAGGATGTTGTCCACCTCGGCCCCTCGCCAGCCGTAGATGGACTGGTCGTCGTCGCCCACCACGCAGACGTTGCGACGGCCCTGGGCGAGGAGGCGCAGCCACAGGTACTGGGCGACGTTGGTGTCCTGGTACTCGTCGACGAGAAGGTAGCGGAAGCGGCCGTGCAGCTCGGCCAGCACGTCCGGACGTGTCTGGAAGAGGGTCAGGTTGTGCAGCAGGAGGTCGCCGAAGTCGCAGGCGTTCAGGATGCGCAGCCGCTCCTGGTACATGCGGTAGAGATCGCCGCCGCGCCCGTTCGCAAAGGCGTCGGCCTCGCCGGCCGGCAGCTGGTCCGGGCGCAGGCCCTTGTTCTTCCAGCCGTCGATCAGGCTGGAGAGGAACTTGGCGCTCCAGCGCTTGCTGTCGATGTTCTCCGCCTCGATCAGCTGCTTGCACAGCCGCTCGACGTCGTCGGTGTCCAGGATGGTGAAGTTCGACTTCAGCCCCACCAGCTCGGCGTGGCGGCGCAGGATCTGCGCGGCCACCGAGTGGAAGGTGCCGAGCCAGCGCAGGTCGGCGGCCTGCCCGCCGATCTGGTGGCCGATGCGCTCGCGCATCTCGCGCGCGGCCTTGTTGGTGAAGGTGACGACCAGGAGCTCCCACGGCCGCGCCAGGCCCGAGCGCAGGATGTGCGCCAGCCGGGTGGTGAGCACCCGCGTCTTGCCCGTGCC
>CAXSHO010000046.1:801-21820 GCA_964237305.1 uncultured Caulobacteraceae bacterium | reverse complement strand
GCGAAGCTGGACTTCATGGTGCGGGCGTCGCCGGGCACGGTGCGGTCGGGCGCGGTCAGACCGGCGTTGGGCCCGCGCGGGGGCAGCTGCGCCGAGGCCTGCCCCGGCCGGGAGCAGGCGGCGGCGAGCGTCAGGAGCGGAAGGACGGCGAAGCGGAGGCGGCGCATGGGTCTCTGCGGGCGGAGGGGGGCGACGGAACGTGCATGGCGGGCGGATCGGGCGTGATCAAGGCGCGGCGGGCGCCGGGGCTGCAGGCGCCGCGTCCAGCCTTGGGGTCGATGCCGCGATCGCCAGGGCCACGAGGTAGAGCGCCCCCGCCACGTAGATCGCCACGCCCGGCGCCTCGCGCCCGCCGCTGATCGACCACGCGAAGACGTTGGTGAAGAAGATCGGCCCCACCAGCCCCGCCATGGCCATCAGCCCGGAGTTGGCGCCCTGCAGCCGGCCCTGCCGGTCGCGGGGGATGCGCCGCGTCATCACCGCCTGCACGCCGGGCATGATCAGCCCCGCCATGGCGCCCAGCGGCACGCCGAACCAGTACATCCAGGGTCGATAGGCCGAGCCGTAGATGGCGAAGGCCAGCGCCCCGCACACCAGCCCCGTGTAGATGGCGTTGCGCTCGCCGAAGCGCGCCACGAACGGCTTGATCACGGCGGCCTGCACCACGATGGAGCCCACCCCCGTCACCACCAGCGACAGCCCCACCACGTCCGGTCCCCAGTGGTACCGATAGCCGACGTACAGCACGAACGACGAGATGAAGACCTGCTGCGCCACGTAGAGCAGGCCCAGGATCACGGCGAAACGCGGCAGCTGCGGGTGGCTGCGGTAGATGCCGAGGCTGGTGAACGGGTTGGCGCTCCTCAGACGGAACGGCGCACGCCGCTCGGGCGGCAGCGACTCGGGCAGGACGAACACCCCGTAGAGCCAGTTGGTCAAGGACAGCGCCGCCGCCCCCCAGAACGGCGCCCGCGGCCCGAAGTGCGCCAGGAGCCCGCCCAGCCCCGGCCCGATGATGAACCCGGCCCCGAAGGCGATGCCCATGATCCCGAAGGCGGCGGCCCGCTTGGCGTCCGACGGCTCGTCCACGTTGATGTCGGCGATGTAGGCGTTGGCGGTGGAGAAGGAGGCGGCTGTCACCCCGCTGATCAGCCGCCCCACCAACAGCCAGGCCAGGGTGGGCGCCAGCGCCATGAACACGAAGTCGCAGCCCAGCCCGAAGATCGAGACCAGGAGCACCGGACGCCGGCCGAACCGGTCGGACAGGGCGCCCTGGATCGGCGAGAAGATGAACTGCATGAGCGCGAACGCCGCCCCGAACAGCCCGTAGACCTGCGCACCCCGCGCCTCGCCGCCCGCGAAATGCACCACCAGCGGCGGCAGCACGGGGATGATGATCCCGAACGAGATGATGTCGATCAGCGCGGTGGCGAAGATGAAGCCCACCGCCGCGCGACGGCTCTTGGGCGGGGCGGCGGGGGCCGGCGCCGGGGAGCCGGCCGGTTCCGCAACAGGTTCGGTGACCATGAACGACGCTCCCCCGCTCCGGTCCTACGCCCGGTTGCGAGGGTTCGCCAAGCGGGCCGTCTCAGTCCTCGTCCGCGTAGTCGCCGCCGCCCTGGACCGGGCCGGAGTCCAGGCCCTTGGCGCTCTCGTCCCGGTCGACGAACTCGATGACCGCCATGGGCGCGTCGTCGCCGTAGCGGAAGCCCGCCTTCAGCACGCGGATATAGCCGCCCTGGCGCGCCTCGTAGCGGGGGCCGATGGTGGCGAACAGCTTGCCCACCTGGGTGACGTCTCGGACCTGGCTGATGGCCTGGCGGCGCGCATGGAGGTCGCCGCGCTTGGCGAGCGTGACGAGCTTCTCCACGAAGGGCCGCAGCTCCTTCGCCTTGGGGAGCGTGGTGACGATCTGCTCGTGCTTGATCAGGGAGGCGGCCATGTTGGCGAACATGGCCTGGCGGTGGGCCGTCGTGCGGCCGAGCTTACGATGGGCGACGCCGTGGCGCATGGTTTGGTCCTCCAGGCCCGCAGGCCTTGTCTTGCACGATCCGCCCCGTCGTCGGGCCGGCCATATCGGAGCGCCGGGACCCTCGGCCGCGGGTGCGGCGTCGCAGGGTCCGTCAACGACGGCGCGAAATTCAGGATGTCATCCCGGCCGGAGCAAAGCGGAGATCCGGGACCCAGGGCCGCCGACGCGACCTGCACTCCTGGGTCCCGGGTCTGCTCGCAGTCCGGAATGACAACTCAGACTAGATCTGGTCCTCGAACTTCTTGGCGAGCTCGTCGATGTTCTCCGGGGGCCAGTTCGGCACGTCCATGCCGAGGTGCAGGCCCATGGCGGTGAGCACCTCCTTGATCTCATTCAGCGACTTCCTGCCGAAGTTCGGCGTGCGCAGCATCTCGCCCTCCGTCTTCTGGATGAGGTCGCCGATGTAGACGATGTTGTCGTTCTTCAGGCAGTTGGCCGAACGCACGCTGAGCTCCAGCTCGTCCACCTTCTTGAGCAGCGACGGATTGAACGGCAGCTCCGGCTTAGCCTCGTCGGACACACGCTGGCGCGGCTCCTCGAAGGTGATGAAGATGTTCAGCTGGTCCTGCAGGATGCGCGCGGCGTAGGCCACCGCGTCCACCGGGGTGACCGCGCCGTTGGTCTCCACTTCGAGAACCAGCTTGTCGTAGTCCAGGCTCTGGCCCTGGCGGGTGGGCTCGACCCGGTAGGCCACGCGCTTCACCGGCGAGTAGAGCGCGTCGATGGAGATCAGGCCGATGGGGGCGTCCTCCGGGCGCAGGCGCTCGGCGGAGACGTAGCCCTTGCCCGTCTGCACGGTGAACTCCATGCGCACCGACGCGCCCTCGTCGAGGGTGCAGATCACGTGGTTCTTGTTGAGGATCTCGATGTCCCCCGGCGCCTCGATCTGGGCGGCGGTGACCGCGCCCGGGCCGGTGGCGCGCAGCGTCATGCGCTTGGGCCCTTCCGCGTGCATCCGCAGCGCCAGCGCCTTGATGTTCAGCACGATGTCGACGACGTCCTCGCGCACGCCCTCCATGGAGGAGAACTCGTGCACCACGCCGTCGATCTGCACGGCGGTGACGGCCGCGCCCTGCAGCGACGACAGGAGCACGCGACGCAGGGAGTTGCCGAGCGTGACGCCGAAGCCGCGCTCCAACGGCTCGGCCACCATGCGCGCCTTGCGCTGTCCGTCGTGTCCCGTCTCGATCTGCGGCTTCTCGGGGCGGATCAGCTCTTGCCAGTTTCTCTCGATCACGGGGCTCTCTCGAACAGGTGCGAGGCGCTCGCGGTCACGAGCGCCTCAAGCAACGGGCGGAACTGAAGGGGGTTGGGCCGACCCCCTCGTCGGACGTCAGACCCGACGGCGCTTGGGCGGGCGGCAGCCGTTATGTGGGATCGGGGTCACGTCGCGGATGGTGGTGATGGTGAAGCCCGTGGCCTGCAGCGCGCGAAGCGCCGACTCGCGCCCGGAGCCCGGACCCGAGACGTTCACCTCCAGCGTCTTCACGCCGTGTTCCTGCGCCTTCTTGCCTGCATCCTCCGCCGCGACCTGCGCGGCGTAGGGCGTCGACTTGCGCGACCCCTTGAACCCCATGGTGCCGGCGCTGGACCAGGAGATGGCGTTCCCCTGGGCGTCGGTGATCGTGATCATGGTGTTGTTGAAGCTGGCGTTCACGTGCGCCACACCTGAGGTGATGTTCTTGCGTTCGCGCTTCTTGACGCGCTCGGGAGCCTTGGCCATCCGTTCTGGACCTTACTTCTTCTTGCCGGCGATCGGCTTGGCCGGGCCCTTGCGGGTGCGGGCGTTGGTGTGGGTGCGCTGGCCGCGGACGGGCAGCCCCTTGCGGTGGCGGAGCCCCCGGTAGGAGGCGAGGTCCATCAGGCGCTTGATGTTCATGGTGGTCTCGCGGCGCAGGTCGCCCTCCACCACATGCTCGCGGTCGATGGTCTCGCGGATCTGCAACACCTCGGCGTCCGAGAGCTGGTTCACGCGGCGGGCCTCGTCGATGCCGACGCGCTCCACGATCTCCTGCGCGACCTTGGGGCCGACGCCGTGGATGTACTGGAGCGCGACCACGACGCGCTTGTTGGTGGGGATGTTGACGCCTGCGATACGGGCCACGTCTGTGTCTCTCCTGACGCCGCGACGAAACGCGCCACGACGCCGGGACCCCCTGGGTTGCGGAGGCCGGCGCACGTCGCGGAGGTCGCGGGAGCACGGGGTTATAGTGGAGAACGCGCTGGGGTCAACGGGCCCGGCGGGAACAAAATGGGTGGGTGGATGATGAGGCGCCCTCCGCCGCCGTGCTACACTGCTCGGACGATGACAGCCCTCTACAGCCGGATCGACGCTTTCAGCTCGACCACCCTGCCGAGCCCCGTTCGCCACGCTCTCAATCTCTCGCCGGGGGACGCCCTGGAATACGAGATCGGGTCGGCGGGCGACGTGCTGATCAGACGTTCCCCGCACAGCGACGTGGGTCATCTCCAGGCGCTGGCGGCGACGCTCGGCGAGTGGAACACGCCCGAGGATGCGGCCGCCTTCGATGATCTTTGAGGCGGGGGACGTCGTCCTCGTCCCCTTCCCCTTCGTCGACCTTCCCGTGGCGAGACGCAGGCCGGCTGTGGTGATCTCCGGCCGCGCCTTCAACGTGGCCGAGCACCAGAGCGTGCTGGCGATGGTCACCACCGCGGCAGGTTCATCGTGGTCCAGCGACACGCCGTTGAGCGACCTCGCGACAGCGGGTCTGCGCCGCCCATGCGTGGTGCGACTGAAGGTGTTCACGCTAGAGAACCGGCTGCTCGACCGGCGGTTGGGCGCCCTTGGCCAGGCCGACAGGGCGGCTGTGCGTCAGGCGGTGCGATCCACACTGGGCCTATGAGGAACGGCTAGGGGCGCGACCGACCACGCCTAGCTGCTCAGCTGCGCCCCCACCTCACACGCAGGCTGGCCCACCCCGTCCAGCGCCCGCGCGATGGCGGCGGAGACGTCGTCCATGGCGGCCATCCCATCCACCTCCACAAGCTTCCCCTGCCCCTCGTAGTAGCCGAGGAGCGGCTTGGTCTGGGTGAGATAGGCCTGAAGGCGGGTGGCGAACACCTCGGGGTTGTCGTCGGCGCGGCCCTGCTCGGCGAACCGCTTGGTGATGCGGGCGATCAGGGCGGCGTCGTCCACCTTGAGCCGGACCACCCGGTCCACCTGACGGCCGCGGCCCTGCAGCAGGATGTCCAGCGCCTGCGCCTGCGCCACCGTGCGGGGGAAGCCGTCGAAGATGGCCCCGCCGCGGCGCTCGGCGTCGTCCAAACGCTCGGCGATCAGGTCGATCACGATCTCGTCGGTGACGAGGTCGCCGCGCTCCATCACCGCCTTCACGCGCAGCCCGAGCGCCGAGCCGGAGGCGGTGGCGGCGCGCAGCATGTCGCCGGTGGAGAGCTGCACCATGTGGCGCGTGTCCACCAGGCGCGTGGCCTGGGTGCCCTTGCCCGCGCCGGGCGGGCCGAAGAGGATGAGGTTCACGCCGCCCCCGCCGCGTCGGTCAGCGCGCGCCGCGGACGGCGGGCGCGGCGGCCCCGCCGCGCGAGCCCCGCAGCTTCGACTTCCTGATCAGCCCCTCGTACTGGTGCGCCAGGAGGTGCGACTGGATCTGGGTGACCGTGTCCATGGTGACGGTGACCACGATCAGGATGGAGGTGCCGCCGAAGATGCGCCCCCCTCCCCCGCCGCCGCCGTTCATCAGTTCGGGCAGCACGCACACCGCGGTGATGTAGGCCGCGCCGATCACCGTGAGCCGCGTCAGCACGTGGTCGATGTACTCGGCGGTGCGCTTGCCGGGGCGGATACCGGGCAGGAAGCCGCCGTACTTGCGCAGGTTCTCCGCCGTCTCCTCCGGGTTGAACACGATGGAGGTGTAGAAGAACGAGAAGAAGATGATCATCGCGGCGTAGAGGAGGATGAACAGCGGCTGCCCGTGCTGCAGCTGGCCGACGACGGTCGGCACGAACTGCGCCCAGCTCGGCAGGTTGGCGGTGGCCAGGAAGCCCATCACCGTAGCGGGCAGGAGCAGCAGCGAGCTTGCGAAGATCGGCGGGATCACGCCTGCGGTGTTGATCTTCAGCGGCAGGAAGCTGCTCTCGCCGCCGTACATGCGGTTGCCCTGCTGGCGCTTGGGGTACTGCACGAGGAGGCGCCGCTGCGCGCGCTCGAAGAACACGATGGCCAGCACCACACCAACCGACAGCGCGATGAGCAGCAGAAAGACGAGCGGGCTCAGCTGGCCCGTGCGCGTCTGCGACAGCATCTGCCAAAGCGTGCGCGGCAGCACGGCCACGATGCCGGCGAAAATGATCAGGCTGGAGCCGTTGCCCACCCCGCGGCTGGTGATCTGCTCGCCCAGCCACATGAGGAACAGCGTGCCTCCCGTGAGCGTCGCCACCGTGGAGAGCGTGAAGAAGAAGCCGGGCGCCGAGACCATGCCCTGCGTGTGCTGCAGGCCCATGGCAATGCCGAAGCTCTGCACCAGCGCCAGGAGCACGGTGAGGTAGCGCGTGTACTGGTTCAGCTGCTTGCGGCCGGCGTCCCCGCCCTCCTTCCGCAGCTTCTCCCAAGGACCGTAGATGGTCGCCATCAGCTGCACGATGATGGAGGCCGAGATGTAGGGCATGATGTTCAGCGAGAAGATCGCCATCCGCTCAACGGCGCCCCCACCGAACATGTTGAACATGCCGAGGATGCCCTTCGACTGTCCCGCAAAGGCGTGTGCGAAGGCGGCGGCGTCGATGCCGGGGATCGGGATGTAGCAGCCCAGCCGGAACATCAGGAGCGCCCCCAGCGTGAACAGGAGGCGCTTGTGCAGGTCGGTCGCCCGGGCGAAGGCGCCCACGTTCAGGTTGGCGGCGAGCTGTTCTGCGGCGGAGGCCATGGCGTACCCGGATTGTCGTCGGCGTCAGATGTAAGGGGCGCGAAGGCGGCTGTCACGCGGCTCCCGCTTTCCGCTCACCCCGCGGGGGCCGGAACCCAGGCCTGGCCACGCGCACCTCGGCCGGCCCCAGCGGAGCCGCCGCCCTGGCTTCCCGTTTTCGCGCGGATGGGAGTCGAGGTCAGCCCTCGGCAGGAGCCTCGGCGGCCGGCTTGGTGGTGGTCACCGACCCACCCGCCGCCTCGATCGCCGCGCGGGCGCCCGCGGTGGCGGAATGGCAGGTGATGTTGAAGGCGGAGGTCACCTCGCCGTGGCCCAGAAGCTTCACGCCGTCCTTGACGCGGCGGATCACGCCCGCCTTCACCAGCGCCTCGGCGTCGATGGCGGCGGCGGCGTCAAGCCGTCCGGCCTCCACCGCCTGGGCGAGGCGCCACAGGTTCACCTCGGCGAAGTCGAGCCGGTTGAGCGAGTTGAAGCCGCGCTTGGGCATGCGCATGTGCAGCGGCATCTGGCCGCCTTCGAAGCCGTTCATGCCGTGGCCGGTGCGCGAGGTCTGGCCCTTCACGCCGCGGCCGCCCGTCTTGCCCTTGCCCGAGCCCGGGCCGCGGCCGATGCGCATGCGCGCCTTGATGGAGCCCTCGCGGGGCTTAAGTTCGTTGAGCTTCACGGCCTTCTCCTAGGAGGTTGCGCCCGCGGGAGCGGACTCGGCGTTGATTGAACCGCTCGTCCCCGCGAAGGCGGGGATGAGCGGACTGGTCAGGATGCGCTCTCCACAACCGCCACCATGTGGGCGACCTTGGCCACCGCACCGCGGTTGGAGGGGGTGTCCTCAAGTTCGGCCTCGCGGCCGATCTTGTTCAGGCCGAGGCCAACCAGCGTGGCGCGCTGCGTGTTGTGGCGGCGGATGGGGCTGCCCGTCTGGCGGATCTTGAAGGTGGCCATCAGGCGGACTCCATCGCGGTCGGATCGCTCGCGCCGTCCGCACGGCGGCCGAGGATGTCGCCCACCTTCTTGCCGCGCTTGGACGCGATCGTCCGCGGCGACGACTGCATCTTCAGCGCGTCGAAGGTGGCGCGGATCATGTTGTAGGGGTTGGACGAGCCGATCGACTTGGCCACCACGTCCTGGATGCCGAGCGTCTCCAGGACCGCGCGCATGGGGCCGCCCGCGATCACGCCGGTGCCGGGGGGCGCCGAACGCAGCATGACCTTGCCCGCGCCGTGACGGCCCGCGCCGTCGTGGTGCAGCGTGCGGCTCTCGCGCAGCGGCACGCGGATCATGGTCTTCTTGGCTTCCTCGGTGGCCTTGCGGATGGCCTCGGGCACCTCGCGGGCCTTGCCATGGCCGAAGCCCACGCGGCCCTTGCCGTCGCCCACCACCATCAGGGCGGCGAACGAGAACCGGCGTCCGCCCTTCACGGTGGCGGCGACGCGGTTGATGTGGACCAGCTTCTCGACGATCTCGCTGTCGCCTTCCTCGCGGTCGCGGGGGCGGCGGTCGCGGCCGCCTTCGTTGGGACGAGCCATGCGTTCGATCCTTAGAAGTTCAGGCCGGCTTCGCGCGCGGCGTCGGCCAGGGCTTTCACCCGGCCGTGGAACAGGTAGCCGCCGCGGTCGAACACGACGTCGGTCACGCCGGCCTCGCGCGCCCGCTCGGCCAGGCGCTTGCCGACGGCCTCGGCCGCGGCCTTGTCGGCGCCCGTGGCCGGCGCCTCGTCCGCCTTCTCGAGCGAAGAAGCGGCGGCCAGCGTCACGCCGCGGGCGTCGTCGATGATCTGGGCGGCGATGTGCTTGTTGGAGCGGAACACGCTGAGGCGCATGCGCTCGCCCGCGACCTTGCGCAGGCGCGTGCGGTTGCGCTGGGCGCGGCGGTTGTGGGCCTGGAGGGGAGAGAGGGCCATGGCTTACTTCTTCTTGCCTTCCTTGCGGCGCACGGTCTCGCCCTGGTAGCGCACGCCCTTGCCCTTGTAGGGCTCGGGCGGGCGCACGCGGCGGATGCGAGCGGCGATCTCGCCGACCTGCTGCTTGTCGATGCCCGAGATGCGGATCTCCACCGGACGGGGCACGGCGAAGGAGATCCCGTTGGGGGGAGGCATGTCCACGTCGTGACTGAAGCCGAGCTGCAGCGACAGGTCGCGGCCCTTCAGCGCGGCGCGATAGCCCACGCCCACCAGCTCCAGCACCTCCTCATAGCCCTTGGTCACGCCCTCCACCATGTTGTTGGTGAGGGTGCGGGAGAGGCCCCACATGGCGCTGTGGCGCTGGCTGTCGCCCGTGGGCGTCAGCGTCAGCTGCCCGTCCGCCTGGCCGATGGAGATCTCCTCCGGCAAGGTGTGGGCCAGCTCGCCCTTGGGGCCCTTCACGCGGATCGCCTGGCCGTCGAGGGTGACGGTGACGCCCGAGGGGACCGCGATGGTCTTCTTTCCGATGCGGGACATGTGTGGCCTCAGTAAACCCGGCAGAGGACTTCGCCGCCGACGTTCTCGGTCCGCGCGAGCGTGTCGCTCATCACGCCCTTGGGCGTGGATAGGATCGAGATGCCGAGGCCGTTCTTCACCGGCTTCAGGTCCTTGATCGAGGAATACACGCGGCGGCCGGGGGTCGAGACGCGGGAGATCTCCGCGATCACGGGCTGGCCGTCGAAGTACTTGAGCTCGATCTCGAACTCGGGATGGTCGCCCTCGCGCTCCACCAGCGTGTAGCCGCGGATGTAGCCCTCGTCCTGCAGAACGTCGAGCACGCGGCGACGCAGGGTGGATGCGGGGGTGCGGACCGTCGAGCGCTTGCGCTCGGCGGCGTTCTTGATGCGGGCGATCAGGTCGCTCAGCGGGTCGTTGAAGGACATGGGTCTTCCCTCACCAGCTCGACTTGACGAGGCCGGGCACCTGGCCTGCGGACCCGAGGTCGCGCAGGGCGATGCGGCTCATCTTGAGCTTGCGGTAAAAGGCGCGCGGGCGTCCCGAGACGCCGCAGCGGTTGCGGTAGCGCACGGGCGACGAGCTGCGCGGCAGCTCGGCCAGACGCAGGCGCGCGTCGAAGCGCTCCTCCAGCGGCTGCGACTCGTCGTTGGCGATCGCCTTCAACTCCTCGCGCTTCTTGCTGTACTGCTTCACCAGCTGCGCCACGTGGGCGTTGCGGTTGACGGCGGACTTCTTTGCCATGGTGCTGTTCCTGCCCGCTCAGTTCGTGGTGAACGGGAACTGGAGCTCCTTCAGAAGCGCACGCGCCTCGTCGTCGCTCTTGGCCGTGGTGCAGACGACGATGTCCATGCCCCACATCTGGTCGATCTGGTCGTAGTTGATCTCGGGGAACACGATGTGCTCGCGCAGGCCCATGGCGTAGTTGCCTCGCCCGTCGAAGCTCTTGCCGTTCAGTCCGCGGAAGTCCTTCACGCGCGGGAGCGCGATGGTGACCAGGCGGTCGAGGAACTCGTACATCCGGTGCTTGCGCAGCGTGACCTTCGCGCCGATGACCATGTTCTCGCGCAGCTTGAACTGGGCCACCGACTTGCGGGCGCGCGTGGTGGAGGGCTTCTGGCCGGCGATCGCCGTCAGGTCCTTCACCGCCGCGGCGACCTTCTTGGAGTCGTTCACCGCTTCGCCGATGCCCATGTTCAGCACGATCTTGTCGAGCTTGGGCACCTGCATCTCGTTGGTGTAGCCGAACTGCTCGCGCAGCACGCCGCGGATGCGGTCCCGGTACTCGGTCTTCAGGCGCGGCTCGTAGGCTTCGCCGCCCGTGGTGTGGACGTCAGCCACTGATCGTCTCTCCCGTCGTCTTGGCGAAGCGGACCTTCTTGTCGCCTTCCGTGCGGAAGCCGACGCGGGTCGCTTTGCCTTGCGAGTCCACCAGCGCGACGTTCGAGACGTGCAGCGAGGCTTCCTTGTGCTTGATGCCGCCCTGGGGGTCGCCCTGGCTCGGCTTGGTGTGGCGCTGGACCATGTTCACGCCCTCCACCACCAGCCGCTCGTCCTTGGGCATGACCTTGGTCACGCGACCGGTCTTGCCCTTGTCCTTGCCGGCGAGGACGACCACGCGGTCGCCCGACTTGATCTTGGCCGCCATCACAGCACCTCCGGTGCGAGGCTGATGATCTTCATGTGGTTCTTGGCGCGAAGCTCGCGAGGCACGGGCCCGAAGATGCGGGTGCCCACCGGCTCGTTGGACTTGTTCACGATCACCGCCGCCGACTTGTCGAAGCGGATGGTCGAGCCGTCCTTGCGGGCGATGTCCTTGGCGGTGCGCACGACGATGCAACGCACCACGTCGCCCTTCTTGACGCGGCCGCGGGGGATCGCCTCCTTCACCGACGCCACGATGACGTCGCCGACGCCGGCGTAGCGGCGACCCGCTCCGCCCAGCACCTTGATGCACATGACCCGGCGCGCGCCCGAGTTGTCGGCGACGTCCAGGTTAGTCTGCATCTGGATCATGGGATCATACCTTCCAGATCAGGGGTCAGGCCGAGACGCCGGAAGCGTCGCCCTTGGGCAGCACCTCCCACGTCTTCAGCTTCGACTTGGGCGCACACTCCACGATGCGGGCCTTCTCGCCCGCGCGATAAGTGTTGCCCTCATCATGAGCGTGGTACTTCTTGGAACGACGGACCGGCTTCTTCAGCACGGGGTGCTGGAAGGTGCGCTCCACGAGCACCACCACGGTCTTGTCGCCCTTGTCGGAGACGACGGTCCCTTCGAGGATGCGCTTGGGCATCGTATGCCGTCCTTACGTCTTGGCGACCGGCGGCGCCTTCTGGCGCTGCACGGTCTTGATGCGGGCGATGTCGCGGCGGACCTCGTGCGCCCGGTGGGTCTTCTCCATCTGCCCGGTGGCCTGCTGGAAGCGCAGGTTGAACTGCTCCTTCTTCAGGTTGAGCAGGTTGTCGGTCAGCTGGTCGGGGCTCATGCCCCGCACGTCGTCGATCTTCATCAGGCGGCCTCCGCCTCGGTGTGGGTCACGACGCCGGCGTCCAGGCGGGTGACCACCTTCACGCGGATCGGGAGCTTGGCGGCGCCGAGCGACAGCGCCATGCGCGCCACGTCGTCCGGCACGCCGTCGATCTCGAACATGATGCGGCCGGGGGCGACGCGCGCGGCCCAGTACTCCACCGCGCCCTTGCCCTTGCCCATGCGGACTTCCGCCGGCTTGTCGGTGACCGGCAGGTCCGGGAAGATCCGGATCCAGACGCGGCCCTGGCGCTTCATCTCGCGGGTGATCGCCCGGCGGCAGGCCTCGATCTGGCGCGCGGTGATGCGCTCGGGCTCCATGGCCTTCAGCCCGTAGGAGCCGAAGTTCAGCGCCGTGCCGCCCTTCGAGGTCCCGTGGATGCGGCCCTTGAACTGCTTGCGGAACCTGGTCTTCTTCGGAGACAGCATCGCTCTTAAGCCTGCGGCTGGTCGCCGGAGCCCGGAGGGCCGCGGCGGTCGCGTCGGGGGCCGCGGTCGGGGCGGTCGCGGCCTTCGGAGGAGGAAGGGCCCTGGGCCTCGCCGGCCCAGCGCTTGTCCTGCGCCATGGGGTCGTGCTCCAGCACCTCGCCCTTGAACACCCATACCTTCACGCCGATGATCCCGTAGGTCGTCTTCGCTTCGGTGACGCCGTAGTCGATGTCGGCGCGCAGGGTGTGCAGCGGCACGCGGCCCTCGCGGTACCACTCCATCCGCGCGATCTCCGCGCCGCCGAGGCGGCCGGACACGTTGATGCGGATGCCCTTGGCGCCGAGCCGCACGGCCGACTGGATCGAGCGCTTCATGGCGCGGCGGAAGGCGATGCGGCGCTCCAGCTGCTGGGCGATGCTCTCGGCCACCAGCTGCGCGTCGGTCTCGGGCTTGCGCACCTCGACGATGTTGAGGCTGACCTCGCCCTCGGTCATCGCCGCCACGTCCTTGCGCAGCTTCTCGATGTCCACGCCCTTCTTACCGATGATCACGCCCGGGCGCGCGGCGTAGATGGTGACGCGGCAGCGCTTGTGCGGGCGCTCGATGATGATGCGCGACACGCCGGCGGCGTTCAGGCGCTGCTTCAACGCGCGGCGCATCTTGATGTCCTGGTGGAGCATCTTGCCGTAGTCCTGGCCCGCGGCGAACCAGCGGCTGTCCCAGGTGCGGTTGACGCCGAGGCGCAGACCGATCGGATTGACCTTCTGACCCATTACGCGGCCTCCCCGGCCAGCTCGCGGACCACCACGGTGATCTCGCTGAAGGGCTTCTCGATGCGCGCCGAACGACCGCGGGCGCGGGCGGAGAAGCGCTTCATGACGAAGTTCTTGCCCACGAAGGCCTCCGACACGACCAAGTTGTCGATGTCGAGGTTGTGGTTGTTCTCGGCGTTGGAGATCGCCGAGTACAGCGCCTTGCGCACGTCCTTGGCGATCCTCTTGTGGCTGAACTCCAGCTCGTTCAGCGCGCGCTGCACGGGCAGGCCGCGGATCGACTGCGCCACGAGGCCCAGCTTGCGCGGCGAGGTGCGCAGGTTGACGAGCTTGGCCATGGCGGACGTCTCGTCCACGCGACGGCCTTTGGTCTGCTTGGCCATCTTACTTCCTCTTCGCCTTCTTGTCGGCGGCGTGGCCGTAGAAGGTGCGCGTCGGCGAGAACTCGCCGAATTTCATGCCCACCATGTCCTCCGACACCGAGACGGGGATGTGCTTGTGGCCGTTGTAGACGCCGAAGGTCAGGCCCACGAACTGGGGCATGATGGTGGAGCGGCGCGACCAGGTCTTGATCACGTCCTTGCGGCCGGAATTCTGCGCGGCGTCCGCCTTCCTGAGCAGGAAGCCGTCGACGAACGGGCCTTTCCAAACGGAGCGGGTCATGATCAGCGCGCCTTGCGAACGTGACGGGAGCGGATGATGAACTTGTCCGTCTCCTGGTTGGTGCGGGTCTTGCGGCCCTTGGTCGGCTTGCCCCAGGGGGTGACCGGGTGGCGGCCGCCGGAGGTCTTGCCCTCGCCGCCGCCGTGCGGGTGGTCGACGGGGTTCATGGCTACGCCGCGCACGTGCGGGCGGAAGCCCATGTGGCGCACGCGGCCGGCCTTGCCCAGGCTCTGGTTCATGTGGTCGGGGTTTGACACCGCGCCCACCGTGGCCATGCAGCTGTCCAGCACCATGCGCAACTCACCCGAGCCGAGGCGGATCTGGGCGTAGCCCGCGTCGCGACCGACCAGTTGCGCGTAGGTGCCGGCCGAGCGCGCCATCTGGGCGCCCTTCAGCGGCTTCAGCTCCACGTTGTGGATGATGGCGCCCACCGGCATGGAGCGCAGCGGCATGGCGTTGCCGGGCTTCACGTCCACCTTCTCGCCGGCGACGATCTGGTCGCCCACCGCCAGGCGCTGCGGCGCCAGGATGTAGGTGAGCTCGCCGTCCTCATAGCGGACCAGCGCGATGAATGCCGACCGGTTCGGGTCGTACTCCAGCCGCTCCACCGTGGCGGGCACGTCGAACTTGCGGCGCTTGAAGTCCACGATGCGGTAGAGCTTCTTCGCCCCGCCGCCGCGGAAGCGCACGGTGATGCGGCCGTTGTTCGTGCGGCCGCCCTTGCCGGTGAGCCCCTCGACGAGGCTCTTCTCCGGGCGGCCCTTATGCAGCTCGCTGCGGTCGACCAGCACCAGGCTGCGGCGGCCGGGCGAGGTGGGGTTGAAGGTTTTCAGAGCCATGGCGTCAGAGACCCGTCGTCACGTCGATGGACTGGCCGTCCGCCAGCGTCACGATCGCCTTCTTGATGTCGATGCGGCGGCCCTTGCGCCCGCGGAACCGCTTGGTCTTGCCCTCTTGGATGAGGGTATTGACCTTGGTCACGGTCACGCTGAACAGCGTCTCGACCGCCTCGGCGATCTCGCTCTTGGTGGAGTCCATGCTCACGCGGAACACCACCTTGTTCTGCTCGGAGAGCACGGTCGCCTTCTCGGTGATGTGGGGCGCCACGATCACGTCGTAGTGGCGGGGAGTGGCCTGGGCCATCAGGCGGCTTCCTTCTGGTCGGCGGCGGGCAGGTCGGCGAAGCGCGCCTCGATGGCGGCCACCGCGTCGCGCGTCAGCACCAGGGTGTCGCGGCGCAGCACGTCGATCTTGGGGATGTTGCGCGCGGCGAGCTTGAGGTTGGCGTCGACCTCGGGGCCGGCGATCACGAGCGCGGAGGTCCAGCCCAGCCTGTCGAGCTGCGCCACCAGCGGCTTGGTCTTGGCTTCGGCGATCGTCAGGGCGTCCACGATCACGAGCGAGCCGGACTGTACCTTGCTGCTCAGCGCGTGGCGCAGCGCGAGGGCGCGCACCTTCTTGGGCAGGTCGAAGGCGTGAGAGCGCACGACGGGCCCGAACACCTTGGCGCCGCCGACGAACTGGGCCGCGGAACGGGCGCCGTGGCGGGCGCCGCCGGTGCCCTTTTGCTTGTACATCTTCTTGCCGGTGCGCGCGATCTCGCTGCGCGTCTTGGACTTGTGCGTACCCGCGCGCCGCTTGGCGAGCTGGTAGGTGACCATGCGCTGCAAGATGTCGCCGCGGATCTCGGTGATGCCGAAGATCGCGTCCGACAGCTCGATGTCGCCGGCCTGCCCGGCGTCGAGGTTGGTGACGGTCAGCTTCACGCCGCGCCCTCTTCGCTGGAGGTCTCGACCGCGGGGGCCGCCTCGGTGGAGCCGGTGTCCGCGCCGCCCTTGCGGAAGGCGCCGGGGGTGGGGGCGTCCTTGTGGGTCGCCTTCTTCACCGCGTCGCGGATCTTGATGAACGAGCCCTCGTGGCCCGGCACCGCGCCCTTGATCATGATCAGGCCGCGCTCGGCGTCCACGCGGAACACCGTGAGGTTCTGGGTGGTGACGGTCTCGACGCCCAGGTGGCCGGCCATCTTCTTGCCCTTGAACACCTTGCCGGGGTCCTGCCGCTGGCCGGTGGAGCCGTGCGAACGGTGGCTGAGCGACACGCCGTGGGTGGCGCGCAGCCCGCCGAAGTTCCAGCGCTTCATGGCGCCCGCGAAGCCCTTGCCGATGGTCAGGCCCTGCACGTCCACGAATTGGCCGGGGACGAAGTGGTCGGCGGTGATCTCGGCGCCCACTTCGGGGAGCATGCCTTCCGCCACGCGGAATTCCGCCACGTGCGCCTTGGGCTCCACCAGCGCCTTGGCGAAATGGCCGCGCAGGGGCTGGGTGGTGTTCTTGGCCTTCTTGGCGCCGATGCCGAGCTGCACGGCCGAATAGCCGTCCACGTCGGCGGTGCGGAGCGCGGTGACTTGGCAGCCCTCGACGGACAGGACGGTGACCGGGACGTGCGCGCCCGTCTCGTCGAAGAAGCGGGTCATGCCGAGCTTCTTGGCGAGGACGCCGGTGCGGCGCACGGCCTTGGAGTGGGGAGCGGGCATCTGTCGTTAAGCCCCTTAGATCTTGATCTCGACGTCGACGCCCGCCGCCAGATCGAGCTTCATCAGCGCGTCCACGGTCTGCGGGGTCGGGTCGACGATGTCGAGCACGCGCTTGTGCGTGCGGATCTCGAACTGTTCGCGGCTCTTCTTGTCCACGTGCGGCGAGCGGTTGACGGTGAACTTCTCGATGAGCGTGGGCAGCGGGATCGGGCCGCGCACCTGGGCGCCCGTGCGCTTGGCGGTCTGCACGATTTCGCGGGTGGAGTGATCCAGCACGCGGTGATCGAAGGCCTTCAGCCTGATGCGGATGTTCTGACGATCCATCTCGTTCCAAACCTCTCGCGCGCAGCCGGGCGGACCCGGCTCCCCACGCCTGAACAGTTCAAAGACCTCGGTCGCCGAACGGCGGCCACGACGCGTCTCGAACACTCGCTCCTCAAGAGCGGCTGAACGAGGCGGCTGGAAACAGGGAGCGGCCGATCAACCCGCCGAGACGGGGACGGCCGACTGTTTCCGAGCACCGCGTCTGACCCTTGCGGGCCACAGCCGATCCATCGGAGGCGGGTGGATACTAGGGCGCCCCCTCCCCGTCAAGGCCGTCGGAAGCTCAACCTTAACCCGCGCGACGGTAAGCGGCGGCCATGCGCCTCCACCTTCCGCGCCGGCTGGACGCCTGGCTCCTCGGCCTCGTGCTTCTGCACGCCACCGTCTGGTCGGCCTGGAGCGTGCTTCACGGCTACGGGACCGACTACGACACCTTCGGCATCCTGCGGGTGTGGCAGGGGCTGGTGTCGCAGCACGTCTACACCCCGTCCCGCTTCCAGGGCGGGGTTCTGGCGGAGCTGCCCATCGGCGCGGCCGCAGCGGTCGGCGGGGCGCGGCTGTCCGACCTCCTGGTGCTGGGCTGCGCGGCCACGGGGCTCCTCGCCTTCCTGGCGACGCTGCGGCTCTACGGCGTCGAGCGGCGGGCGCTGGTGGCCGCCGCGGTGCTGGCCAACGGCTGGTGGCTGGTCGCGGGCGCCACGAGCATGGACTACATGGTCGCTTTCGCACCCTTCGCGCTGGGGCTGTGGGCGCTGGCCTCGGGCTGGGAGGCGGCGGGGGTCGTCCTGCTGGCCGCCGCCGCGGGGGCGCGCATCTTCTACGCGGGGCTGGCCGAGCTCACCATCCTGTGCGTGCTCCTGGGGCGGCGCACCCCGCCGCTGCGGATCGCCGCCGCCATGCTCGTCGCCTTCTTCGTGGCGGGGCTGTTCTACCTGCCCGTCTGGTTCTCCGCCGGGCTGAAGCTCGACTGGCTGACCGCGTCCCGCCCCCTGATGCAGGGCGTGGCGGGGCTCCTGGCGCGATTCGGCTACAAGCTGGGCCTCCTGCTGGGCGCCACCGGCTGGATCGCGCTCCTGGCCGGGCTCGTGCTGGAGCGCACGCGACCGGCTCCGGCGGCGCGCGGCGAGGCGGGCTCGGCGCGGGCGTTCGCCGCGTACGCCGCCCTGGTGGTGGCCGCGCACGTGCTGCTGCTGGCGTGGATCCCGGAGGACCCGTCCTACGCCCTGCCCGCCCTGCCCTTCGCCGCCGCCCTGCTGGCGATCGGCGGTCGGCGATGGACGCTCGTGGCCGTGACCGTCGGTGAGCTCGCCGCCGCCTGGGTGCAGCTGGATCCCGTCGTCATGTGGCGGCGGCCGGACGACCCCTGCCGGTGGGAGCGCGCCAGCCGATTTGCGGTGCGCCCGCACCTCGCCCGCGGGCCGCTGGCCGACGAGCTGGCGCAACGGGCGGTGATCGCGCGCTGCGGGCAGGCGCTCGTGTACCGGGCGATCCCCGACGCGGACCGGCCGCTGCCGATCCCCGCGCCCGGCCCGCCCCGGCCGGGGCTGACGACGCCGGTGCTCCCGCCCGCGCCGCCGCAAGACTACCGGCCGATGTAGACCTCTCCCGAGCCGTGCACCGCCTTGGCCACCGGCCCGGTGACCCGCGCCACGTGCACGTCGCCCGAGCCCGCGATCTGGGCGGAGAGAGCACCCGCCTCGCCGCCGAAGCGGAAGTCGCCCGAGCCCGCGATCCTCGCGGCCACCGTGGAGGCTCGCCCGTCCGCCACCGTCACGTCCCCCGACCCTGCGATGGCTGCGTTGAGCGGACCCTCCACGGAGGCTGCGCGCACGTCGCCCGACCCGTTCACCGCCACGGAGACGGCGCCGCCGACGCGCCCGAGCTTCACGTCGCCCGAACCGCGGACCGATACGTCGGCGTCGTGGTCCACGTCGGCGCCCTGGAGGTCGCCCGAGCCGCTCAGGGCGACGCGGAGCCGCCCCACCCGCTCCACCCCGGTGTCGCCCGAGCCCGAGCTCGCCAGGTCGAAGTCGCCGCGCACCGGCCCCACGCGGAAGTCGCCGCAGCCGGACTTGGCGAGCTGCAGCCGCTCGGTGGCGCCCACCTCGCCCCACACCGCGCCCGACGCCTCGACCGACGCCTCTCGCGGGACGCGGGCGGTGATCACCGGCAGGCGCTCGTACGGCACGAGGCCCACGCCGCGCACATCGACCCGCTGGCCGGGACGGGCCTCGCCTTCGCGGTGGCGCATGGCGCCGAAGATGCTGATGTTGATCACGCCGCAGCTCTGGATGCGGTCACGCAAGCCGCCCTCCACGATGGCGCGGTCGCCCTCCGTGCGCACCCGCAGCGGCGGAAGGCGCGGGTCGCCCGGCTGCACGGTGACGGACACGTCGCGCCGCGACTCGGGGATCACCACCAGCCGGGCGGCCGCGTCCTCCACCCGCACGCCGGGCGCGGCGGCGGCGGCCCCGGCGGTGAGGGCCAGCGCGGCGAGGGCGGCGGCGGGGAGCATGGGGGTGATCATGACGCGGACCTTCCGGAGGGCTGTGGGCTGGATGGAAGGCTAGGCCGCCAGACCGGGGGGAGCAGCTTAAATCCCGGTCATGCGCCACCGCGCGCCGTTAATTCGACGTCATGGACGCGCGGCTCGGCGACGAACACGTCCTGTTCCGGCAGCCCCTTCGCCCACCGGACGACCGCCTCGCGCACGGCCGGAACGTCCGCAGGCTCCACCGCGTAGAAGGCCACGCGCGGCCCCACGCTCAGCGGCACGCGCGCGCGCAGCTCGCCCAGCCGCGTCCAGCGGGCGGGGACGGGACCGACCCAGCGGTCGTAGACCATGGCGGCGCGCACCCCGCGGGCGCGGGCGAGGTCGTCCATCCACTGCGGCGGCCGGTGCGCCTGGCGCGCGAGGCGGGCGGGCTCGGACGCCAGGCCCCACAGGTCGAGCACGGGGTGGTCGTTGTGGAAGCTCACCCAGCCGAGGTCGTTCACCGCCACGGGCGCGCGCAAAACCTCGGTGGCGAAGCGGTGCATCTCGCGCTGCTGCAGGCGGATGGAGCGGGCATCGAGCGGCGCCTCCCACGTGGTGATGAGGTAGGGCTGCATCAGCGCGGCGGCCGTGGCGGCGGCGAGCGCGCCCCTCAGCCCCGGCCCGCCCGCGAGCCACACCCGCAGCCGCCCCCCGACGGCGAGCAGCATCACGCCCGCCGCCAAGGCGACGGCCCAGGCCTCGTAGCGATGCAGCCAGCCGCCGTAGCGCCAGCCGAAGGTGCCCACCGCGAGCTGCGCGCACAGGCAGGCGGAGGCGAACAGCACCGGCAGGCGCAGCGGCCTAGCCCCACGCCCGACGCCCTCGACGGCGAGGGGGAGTGCGATCGCCAGGATCACCAGCACGCCCTCGCGCACCTGCTGATTCTCCAGGAACTGCGCGCCGGGCCCGTGCGCCCCGTCGCCCGCCTTGGCCAGCACCGACGACGGCAGCCAGGGCAGGCCGTGCGCGTGGAGGAACAGCGCGAAGCCGCCCAGCCCCGCCGCCGCTGCGCCGAGCGCCAGCGCCGCCTCTCCCCAGCGCCGCCGCCAAGCCAGCGCAGCCACCCCCGCCGCCAGGACCGCCGCCCCCTCGAACCGCACCAGCGGCGCGGCGACCAGCACGGGGACGAGCCACGGCGGCGTCGCCTCTCCCCGCCCCAGCCGCACCACGCCCAGGAGCGCGGCGAGCGTCAGCGCCACGTGCAGCCCGTGCTCCATGCCCGTGTAGGCGAGCCCCGCGAGGTTGAGCGCGAGCACCAGCACGAGCGCCAGCGCCGCCGCGGCCCAGGCCGGCGTGTCACGCGTGAGCAGCCCGCCCTCCTCCGCCAGCCGCAGCAGCAGCGCGGTGGAGGCCGCGCCGGCGGCGAGGTTGACCGCCAGCGCCCCCGCCTCGCCCAGCCCGAGCCCGACAGGCCCCGCCAGCAGGAACGGGTACAGCGCCGAGGAGGAGGCCGAGGCGGCCTCTCCCGGGTTCACGCCATAGCCGCCGCGGGCGATGTCCTCGGCCATGGCGAGGTGGATGTACGGGTCGTCCAGCGTGAAGCAGAAGACGCCGCCCGTGGCGTGCAGGATCGCCGCGCCCACCGCGGCCGCGACGAGCGCGAACACCGCGGCGGCGACCAGCGCGTGAGGGAGGGGGCGGGCGGCGGAGGCTCCGCTCACGCGAGGGGCTTGGCGAGCACGGCCACCGACTGCACCAGCGATCCCGCCGCCCCCGGCTCGCCGAAGCGGGTGATCCGCGGGGGCTCGAACCCCAGCCGCTCGGCCCACAGCTGCAGGGCGGCGGGCTCCAGCAGGATGTTGAGGTGGCTGCGCCGGTTCTCGGCCAGGGCGCGCGCCGTGTCGTAGAAGACGGCGCGGTGCTCGGCCACGCCGAACTCCAGGAAG
>CAXSHO010000046.1:0-742 GCA_964237305.1 uncultured Caulobacteraceae bacterium | reverse complement strand
ACACGATCCGCCCGCCGGGCTTCAGCACCCGGTGCGCCTCCTGCAGGTAGAGGTAGGTCTCCTCGGGCAGGAGGTGCGTGAACAGGCTGAAGGCGGCCACCCGGTCGAAGGCGGCGTCGGGCGCGGGGATCGTCAGGGCGGCGTTCAGCGCGAAGCGGTAGGCGGGGGGGCAGCGCTTGCGGGCGTAGCGCAGGAGCTCGGGCACGACGTCCAAGCCCAGGTAGTCGATGCGCATGCGCCGGGAGAGCGCATGCGCCAGCCGGCCCGAGCCGCAGCCCAGGTCCAGCAGCGACATTCCGTCGCCGAGCCCCGCCTCGGCCATGACGTCGGCCAGGCGGACGCCCATGATGTCCCAATCGCCGCCCACGGCGAGGCTCATGGCCTCGTCGCGCGGGTGGTCGGCCAGGAGCAGGCGCACGTGGCGGCGGTAGTCGCGCACGAAGTGGAAGTGGTCGCCGCCCCGGGCGCGCGACAGGCCGACGCGCCCCAGCTTGCGCCGCCACCACGGGTTCAGGGCCATGCCGGCTCCAAAAGAAAGGGGGCCGGCGACCGAAGCCGCCGACCCCCGGGGTCGGTCAATGGAGACCGGCGGAGACTACTCGATGATCTTGGAGACGACGCCGGCGCCGACGGTGCGGCCGCCTTCGCGGATGGCGAAGCGCAGCTTCTCCTCCATGGCGATCGGCGTGATCAGCTCGACCTCCAGCTCGGCGTTGTCGCCGGGCATGATCATCTCCACGCC
>CAXSHO010000045.1:7682-21970 GCA_964237305.1 uncultured Caulobacteraceae bacterium | reverse complement strand
TGTAGACGCCCATCAGGTGGTCGGCGGGAACGGCCGCTTCGGCCTTCGGAGCGTTCATGCCGACCCCCTTGAACGAGAATATCCCCGGCGGGGGCCGGGGACTTGAGGGCGCGGACCTTCGGAGTCCGCACCCGTCCTGTCAAGGAACGGCGGTCAGCTCTTGAGCCGCCAGCTGCGGCGGAACAGCTCCCACGACAGGAGGCACAGCATCGCCGCCAGGACGCCCGTCACGGCCGCGCCGATGGGGAGCGAGCCGTCGGCGTGGCCGGTGAAGCCGTAGCGGAAGCCGTCGATCAGGTAGAAGAACGGGTTGAACTGGGACGCGGTCCGGAACGGCTCGGGCAGCACGTGCACGCTGTAGAAGGTGCCGGACAGGAAGGTCATGGGCATGACGATGAAGTTGGTCACCGCCGCCAGGTGATCGAACTTCTCGCTCCACAGGCCCGTGAGCAGGCCCACCAGGGCCATGATCGTGGAGGCGGCCAGCGCGAACCACGCCACCGCCCAGAGGTGCGCCACGCCGAAGTGCGCGAACGGCCATACGGAGGCCGCGGTCACGAGCCCCACCACCACGCCCCGCGTCACAGCCCCCCCCACGAAGGCGACGCAGATCTCCAGCGGAGACAGCGGCGGCGTGAGGAAGTCCGGGGCGGTGCCCATCAGCTTGGCCTGGATCAGCGACGAGCTGGTGTTGGCGAAGGCGTTGTTCAGCACCGTCATCATGATCAGGCCGGGGCCGACGAACTGGGCGAAGCTCACCCCCTCCACGGCCCGGCGGCCGCCCATGGCGACCACGAAGACCATCATGTAGAGAAGCGTGGTGACCACGGGCGCGGCCACCGTCTGCATCCCCACTTTCCAGAACCGCCGCACCTCCTTGCCGTAGAGGGTGGCGAGCCCCGTCCAGTTCACCCCGCCGTCGAAGGCGCGCGGCTGCGGCGGCGCCCGCACCGTGGGTTCGGAACGGACGGCGGCGTCGGCGGGGTGCGCTGCGAGGTCGGACGGGGAGACGGCGGTCATCGCCGTCATGTGCGCCGCGCCCCCTCCAGCCGCAAGCGACGGCGCGCCGCCTTGCTTCGCGGCGCCGGGCGGGGCTAAGCGGCGGGGATGTCGCAGAGCCGCCCCCAAGGTCTCGCGGGGCCCCTGATCGCGCCCTCGATCCTGTCGGCCGACTTCGCGCGGCTGGGCGAGGAGACGGCGGCGGTGGACGCGGCGGGCGCCGACTGGATCCACCTGGACGTGATGGACGGGCGCTTCGTGCCCAACATCAGCTTCGGCCCGCCCGTGATCAAGGCGCTGCGGCCGCACACGGCCAAGCCCTTCGACGTGCACCTGATGATCACGGACCCCGACCCGCTGCTGGAGGCGTTCCGCGAGGCGGGGGCCGACCACATCCACGTCCATCCGGAGGCGGGGCCGCACCTGGACCGCACCTGCCGCCGCATCCGCGAACTGGGGGCCAAGGCGGGGGTGGCGCTGAACCCCTCCACCCCGCCGGAGACGGTGGGCTACATGCTGGACGACGTGGACATCCTGCTGGTGATGAGCGTCAACCCGGGCTTCGGCGGCCAGAGCTTCCTCACTTCGCAGCTGAAGAAGGTCGAGCGGCTGCGGGCCATGGTCGACGCGGCGGGCCTGCCCGTCCTACTGGAGGTGGACGGCGGCGTCACCCCCGAGACCGCCAGGCGCTGCGTGGAGGCGGGGGCGGACGTGCTGGTGGCGGGCTCCGCCGCCTTCGCGGGCGGCGCCGGGCGCTACGCCGACAACCTGCGGGCCTTGCGGGGGTGAGGCTTGGCCCCCGCCCCGCCTGACCCGGCCGCCCGGGACGCCGGTCCGCGCGAGCCTTCCGCTGCGGCGCTGACGCTGCAGGCCGTCGCCGTGGCCCTCGGCCGGCGCGCCGCCGCGGAGTGGCGCGCCGCGCCCCTGCACCGCCTCGGCCTGGAGCACCCCCGCGCCACCGGCCTCGCCGCCCGCCCGCGCGACCTGCGCCCGCCCGACGCCGCGGTGGGGACCGCCGTGCTGGCCGGCCGGTTCCCCCTCGCGGGCGCGGAACTCGAGGCCCCGGCCCCCGGCGACCCGTGGGACCGCCCGAGCCCCTCCCGCCGCCTGGCCGTCGAGCTGCACCGCTTCGCCTGGCTGCCCTCCCTCCTGGCCGAGGGCGACGCGGGCGCCCGCGAGGGGCTGCGCCTGCTCCTGGCCTGGCGGCGGCTGTTCGACCGCCCAGCCGCCTTCGCCTGGAGCGCGGAGGTGCTGGAGCGGCGGGTGTTCAACTGGAGCTGCGCCCTGGGCGCCGTCGCCTCGGAGGCGTCGGAGGCGGAGTCGGCCGCCCTCTCCCAGTCCCTCGCCCGCCAGGCCCGCCACCTCCTCGGCGACGACCCCGGCCCCGCCCGCCGCGCCGAGCGCCTCGCCGCCGTGGCGATCGCGGGGGCGGCGCTGGCGGGTCCGGCCGGCGAGCGGCTGTCCGCCCGGGCGGCGCGGCGGCTCGGCCCGGCGCTGGACGCGGCGGTGCTGGCGGACGGCGGCCTGCGCACCCGCTCGCCCGAGCAGGCCATGGAGCTCCTGTTCGACCTCATGACGCTGGACGACGCCCTGGTGCAGCGCGGCCGCGAGGCGCCCGACGGCGTGGCGCGCGCGCTCGACCGGCTGGGCGGCGCGGTGCGGGTGTTCGCGCTGGGCGACGGGCGGCTGGCGGCCTTCAACGGCGGCGGGAGCTCCGACCGCGAGCGCGTGGCCGCCGCCCTCGCCTATGACGGCGCCGCCGGCCGGCCGTACGACCACGCCCCGCATTCCGGCTACCACCGGCTGCAGGCGCCCGCCCTCCACGTGATCGCCGACGCCGCGGGGCCGCCCCCCGGCGGCTGGAGCGAGGCGGCCTGCGCCCAGCCGGCGGCCATCGAGGTGGTGTGCGGCGGCGAGCGGCTGATCGCGGGCGGGGGCTGGACGCCCGACGCCGACGCCCCCGCCGCCATGCGCCTCGCCCCCGCCGCCTCCACCGCCGCCCTGGGCCAGGGCTCCCCCGGCGCGCCGCTCGCGCCCCGGCTCGCCCGCGCGCTGGGGGCGCGCCTGCGCGGCGGCGCCCGCGACGTGCGCGCCCGGCGGGAGGAGGACGAGGCGGGGGTGTGGCTGGAGCTCAGCTGTGACGGCTGGGTCGCGCGCACGGGCCTCCTCCATCTCCGCCGGCTGTTCCTCGACAAGGCGGCGGGCGAATTGCGCGGCGAGGACCGGTTCGACCCCGTCCCGGAGCGCCCGCCGCGCCGCGCCACGCCCTTCGCCGTGCGCTTCCACCTGCCGCCGGCCGTGCGCGGCGCCCTGGCGCGCGACGGTCGCAGCGTCCTGATCCGCGGCGCCTCCGACTGCGCCTGGTGGCTGCGCAACGACGCGCCGGAGGTGGCGATCGAGCCCTCGGTGGTGGTGGAGCGCGGCGTGGCGCGCCGCGCCGGGCAGGTGGTGCTCCGCGGCCTGGCGCCGCCGGAGGGCGGGCGGGTGCGATGGAAGCTCGTCGCCGCGGGGCCGGCGTGAGCGGGGCGCAGCGCATCGGGCGGCTGAAGCCCTGGGCGGTCTACGCCCACGACCTCCTCTGGGCCGCGGCCGCCATGGCGGGCGTGCTGGCGCTGCGCTACCGGCTGGAGCACAAGCCCGCCCCCGACCACCTGATCTCGCGCTCCGTCCTGATCTTCGCGGGGGTGTGCGCGGTGGTGTTCCCGCTGTTCCGCCTGCACCGCGGCATGTGGCGCTACACCGCCCTGAACGACGTGGCGCGGGTGGCGGGGGCCGTCGCCGCGGCGATGGCGGCCACCCTGCCGCTCCTGTTCCTGGCGAACCGGCTGGAGGACTTCCCCCGCTCCGCCCCCGTCGTCGTGGCGGCGCTGCTGGTGGCGGTGCTGGCCTTCGATCGGGCGGTGAGCCAGGCCTGGTTCCACGGCGACATCGGCGCGGCGCTGAAGCTGGAGGACCGCTCGCGCGCGCCCGCCGTGCTCGTGGGGTCGCCGGGGGCCGCCGCCGCCTACCTCACCGCGCGCCGCCGCCGCCGCGACAGCCACGGGCGGGTGGCCGGGATCGTCACCCCCGAGCCGGAGGAGGAGGGTCGCGCCGTGCAGGGCGTGGAGGTGCTGGGCGACATGCGCCGCCTCGGCCCCATCCTCAAAGCGCTGGAGGCGGGGGCCGACCGCACGCCGCAGGTGGTGGTGGCCGAGCCCCGCCCCGGCCGCGCGCTGCTGGACGCGGTGGTGGCGGCCTCGGGCGAGGCGGGGGCGCGCGTCAGCCGGGTGCGCGGCGACACGGGCGGAGCCGACATCGCCCCGGTCTCCGCCGCCGACCTCCTGGACCGCCCGCCCCGCGTGCTCGATCCCGCCCGCGCCCGCGCCCTGATCGCCGGCCGCCGCGTGCTGGTGACGGGCGCGGGCGGCACGATCGGCGCGGAGCTGACCCGCCAGGCCCTCGCCCTGGGTCCCGCCACGCTCACGCTGGTGGATGCGAGCGAGTACAACCTCTACGCCATGGAGCGCGCCCTGGCCGAGGCCGGCGCCGAGGGCTGGACGGTGGAGCTGGGCGACGTGCGCGACGGCGCCCGCATGGCCGCCCTGTTCGCCCGCGCCCGGCCCGAGGTGGTGCTCCACGCCGCCGCCCTGAAGCACGTGCCGCTCATGGAGATGAACCCCACGGAGGCGGTGCGCACCAACCTGGGCGGGGCGCTGGTCTGCGCCCGGCTGGCGCGGGAGCACGCGGGCGTCTTCACGCTGATCTCCACCGACAAGGCCGTGAACCCCACCAACGTCATGGGTGCCACCAAGCGCGCGGCGGAGCGGGCGGTGCGCGCCGTCCTGGCCGGCGGGCCCTGCCGGGCGGCGGTGGTGCGGTTCGGCAACGTCCTGGGCTCCGCGGGCTCGGTGGCGCCGCTGTTCGAGCGGCAGATCGCCGAGGGAGGGCCCGTCACCGTGACCCACCCGGACATGATCCGGTTCTTCATGACGGTGCAGGAGGCGTCCGCCCTGGTGCTCCAGGCCTCCGCCCTGCCCGACGGCGGCGGCGTCCACGTGCTGGACATGGGCGAGCCCGTGCGGATCGACGACCTCGCCCGGCAGATGATCCGCCTGCACGGCCTGCGCCCCGACACCGACATCGAGATCCGCCACACGGGCCTGCGCCCGGGCGAGAAGCTGTTCGAGGAGGTGTTCTACGCCGCGGAGGAGGTGAGCCCCACCGCCGCCGACGGCGTGCTCGCCGCCGCCGACCCCTCCCCCGCCTGGTCGGCGCTGTCCGGCCCGGTGGAGGCGCTCCTACAGGCGGCGGAGGCGCAGGACGAGCGGCTGACGCTGGAGCGGCTGCACGCGCTCGTGCCCCAGTTCACGCGCGGCTGAGCCCCTCCGCAGCAGAGCCGGTCTTGATCGCAGACGGGCGAGGCGCATCTTCGTGCGCATGAGCCCGCTTCCCCGCACCGCCCTGGCCGTCGTCCTCGCCCTCGCCGCGGGGGGCGCCGCGATGGCGGCCTCCGCGCCGACGCTGAGCCTCAAGAGCTACGACCAGCTGAAGACGCCGCTGCCCTACCCGTACGACGAGCACGCCTCCGGCGCGAAGGACGTGGACGCGGCGCGGCGCAAGGCGAAGGCCGAGCACAAGCTCCTGGCCATCGACCTCGGGGGCAACTGGTGCCCCGACTGCCGGATCCTCGCGGGCACGGTGGAGCAGACGGAGCTCAAGCGCTTCGTGGACGCCCACTACGCGTGGGTGGCGGTGGACATCGGCCGCCGCGACAGGAACCTGGACGTCGCCAAGCGCTACGGCCTGAAGGTGGAGGGGGTGCCCGCGCTCCTGATCGTGGACCCGGCCACCGACAAGCTCCTCAACGCCGGCCACGTGGCCGACCTGTCCGACGCCCGGCACATGAGCCCGCAGGGGCTGGCCGACTACGTGGCGCGCTGGACGAGGTAGCGGCCTCTACAAGAGTCATCCCGGGCGCGCAGCGACCCGGAACCCAAGACGACGCGCACGACCTGCACGCCTGGGTCCCGGGTCCGCTGCGCGGCCCGGGATGACAGGGTTGCGGCCTCCCTGCAGCATCCCACATCTGCTGCGCCCCCCACCCCGCCGCACACCAGCCGCCGCGAGCCCCGCTCCGGCGAGAGGTCCGCTGATGACAGACCGCGCCCCCGACGACCTCGTCGCCGCCTTCCAGGTGGAGGACCAGCCCGCCCGCGGCCGCCTCGTGCGCCTGGGCGCGGTGATCGACGACATCCTCTCGCGCCACGACTATCCCGAGCCGGTGGCGAACCTCCTCGGCGAAGCCTGCGCCCTGGCCGCGCTCGTGGGCGCCAGCCTGAAGTTCGAGGGCCGGCTGATCGTGCAGGCGCAGGGCGACGGCCCGGTGCCCTACGTGGTCGCCGACTACGACACCTCCGGCGCGCTGCGCGGCTACTGCCGCTTCGACGCCGGGCGCGTGGCCGAGGTGTCCGGCGGCTTCGCGCGGCCGGGCGCCAGGACGCTTCTGGGCGAGGGCCTCTTCGTCATGACGCTCGACCCCGCGGACTTGAACGACCGCCAGCAGGGGATCGTGGCCATCGAGGGCGAGACGCTGGCGCTCTGCGCCGAGCAGTACTTCACCCAGTCCGAGCAGACGCCCACCCGCGTGCGCCTGGCCGTGGCCGAGCTGCACGCTCCGACGGGGCGCTCCTGGCGCGCGGGCGGGGCCATCCTGCAGAACATCGCGGGCGACCAGGCGCGCGGCGACACCGCCGACGCCTGGGACCACTGCCGCGCCCTGTTCGACACCATCGGCGAGGACGAGCTGGTCGATCCCACGGTCGCTCCCGAGACCCTGCTGTACCGCCTGTTCCACGAGGACGGCGTGCGCCTGTTCCCCGCCAAGCCGCTCATGGCCCGCTGCCGCTGCGATGAGGACCGCATCGTCGGCATGCTGCGCACCTTCCCGCCGGAGGATCGCGCCGACATGCTGGAGGACGGGCGCATCGTGGTCACCTGCGAGTACTGCTCGCGCCGCTACGAGATCGACCCCGCCACGGTGGACGCCCAGGGCGCCGACGCCTGAGGGCCGCGGCTCACACCTTCGGCTTGCGCCGCCAGCCGGGCCGCGGCGTCTCCTCGCCCTTGGCCTTGGCGGCGATCTCGCGGAGCTTGCGCGCCTGCAGACCGGAGAGCGCCTGGCCCGGGGCGCCCTTCTCGGGGTCGCCGAAGGCCCGGCCGTAGGTGGTCACCCGCTCGGCCACCGAGCCCAGGAACTCGCCCTCCCACTCGGAAAGCTCGACGCCCGCCTTGTCGGCCTCGCGCCTGGCGCGCCTGAGCGCGTTCAGCGCCTGGCGCTTCACCGCCTCGCGGGCGGCGGCGCGGGGGTCGGCCGGCGGCTTGCGCTTCACCTACGCCCCTCTCCGCTCGTCCCCGCGCATGCGGGGATCCAGACTTGTTTCAGTCTGGGCGCGAAGGTCGACGTCACAAACGGGGATCCCCGCATGCGCGGGGATGAGCGGAGCGGTCAGAGCCCGCCGATGGCCGAGAGGTAGAGGTCGATCAGCGCCTCCTCCTCGTCGCGCTTCACCTTGTCCATCTTCCGCAGGCGGATGACCTTGCGCAGGATCTTGGTGTCGAACCCTTCGCCCTTGGCCTCCGCGTAGACCTCCTTGAGGTCGTTGGAGACGGCCGCCTTGTCCTCCTCCAGCCTTTCTATGCGCTCGAAGAAGCTTTTCAGCCGGCCCTGGGCGGCGGCCGTCATCACGTCGGCGTTGGCGTCGAAGTCGGCTTGGAAGGAGGCGTCGTCGGCCACGGCGGTGTGCTCCGGAAACTCAGGACGCGCGACCTAGCCGGGCCGGGCGCGGGCGGGCAACGCCGGCGCGCACTTCTCCACAGGGCGGGACGCCGCAGGGAACAAGTCGCGCGCGGGGGGCCCGACAAGCGAAACCCGGCGCAGGAGGCCCGCGCCGGGTCTAGGAGGCCGTCGGGGCCACCGGGCGCGGAGCGCGCCCGCGGGCCTCAGCCCTGCTTGGCCTTGAAGCGCGGGTCGGTCTTGTTGATGACGTAGATGCGGCCCTTGCGGCGCACCAGCTTGCAGTCCTTGTGCCGCCCCTTGAGCGACTTGAGCGAGCTGCGGACCTTCATGGCGTACCCGGCGGATGGCGGCGCCGAGCGGCGCTGGAGGTGACATGGACACGCCCGCGGGACAGGCCTGCGGGCGGGAGGCGGTCTCCTACGCGCGGAGCCCCTCCAAGTCAAACCGCCGCCGCACAAGCGCTTGTGATCGCCCCGGGGCTCCGACGCAGGCTAGGGTCTCGCCGATGCACCGCCGCGCCTTCCTCGCCGCCGTCACCGGCCTCGCCGCCGCCCCGGAGCCTTCCTCGCCCGGGGGCGGCGGCTTCGCCGCATGGCGCGGGGGCTTCCGCGAGCGGGCAGTGGAGCGCGGCCTGCCCCCGGGGCTCGTGGACTCCTCGCTGGCGGGGCTGGAGCCCGACGAGCGCGTGCTGGCGCTGGACAGCCGCCAGCCGGAGTTCTCCAAGCCCGTGAGCGACTACATCTCCGCCACCGTGGGCGACGCGCGGGTGGCCGCGGGGCGAACGCGGCTGGAGGCGGTGGCGCCCCGGCTCGCGCGCACGGCCACCTACGGCGTGCCTCAGGAGATCCTGGCGGCCATCTGGGGCGTGGAGTCGGGCTACGGCGCGGTGCAGGGCGACTTCGACGTGGTGCGCTCGCTGGCGACGCAGGCGGCCGCCGGGCGGCGCGGGGCCTGGGCGGAGGGCCAGCTGATCTCCGCGCTGCGCATCCTGCAGCGGGGCGAGGCCACGCGGGCCGGCCTGAAGGGCTCCTGGGCCGGGGCCATGGGCCAGACGCAGTTCACGCCGGAGGACTTCCTGAACTTCGCCGTGGACGGCGACGGCGACGGGCGGCGCGACATCTGGGGCTCGCCGGTGGACGCCCTCGCCTCGGCCGCCAACTTCCTGAACCGCAAGGCGGCCTGGCGGCCCGCGGCGAGCTGGGCCCGCGAGGTGGTCGTTCCCCGCCGGGGCTTCGACTACGGCCGGGTGGAGGTGCAGGCGCTGCGCCCGGCCGACTGGGCGCAGCTGGGCGTGCGCCTGGCGGGGAGCGACGGCTTCCGCCCCGCCGACCGGGAGGGCGCGGCGACGCTGCTCCTGCCCATGGGATGGAGGGGCCCGGGCTTCCTCGCCTTCCCCAACCATATGGCGATCCGCGCCTACAACAACTCCACGAGCTACGCCCTGGCGGTGGGGCTCCTGGCCGACCGGCTGGCGGGGCGCGGCGGGCTGGTGCAGCCCTGGCCCTACGATGCGCCCACGAGCCTGGCGGACCGCACCGGCGCGCAGAGGGCGCTCATGGCGCTCGGCTTCGATCCCGGCGGGGTGGACGGGGTGCTCGGCGCGGGCACGCGCAAGGCGGCGCGCGCTTGGCAGGCCTCCCGCCGCCTGCCCGCGGACGGCTATCTCTCCCACGACCTGATCCAGCGCCTGCTGGCGGAGGGAGGCGCTTAGTTCACCGTCATCCCGGGCGCGCAGCGACCCGGGACCAGGACCCCGCGCGCGACCGTCACTCCTGGGTCCCGGGTCGGCTGCGCCGCCCGGGACGACAGTCGGGGTCAGTCCATCGTCACCACGATCTTGCCCTGCGCCCGGCGCTCGGCCAGGTCGCGGATGGCCTGGCCCGCCTGCGCCAGCGGGTAGCGTTTGGAGACGTGCGGCTTCACCTTCCCCTCCGCGTAGAAGCCAAGGAGATCGCGTACGCCCGCCGCGAAGGCCTTGGGATCGCGCGCCGCCCACGCCCCCCAGAACACGCCGACGATCTGGCAGCCCTTGAGGAGCGCGAGGTTCAGCGGGATGGACGGGATGCCCGCGGGGAAGCCCACCACCAGGAAGCGGCCCTCCCACGCGATCGCCCGCAGCGCCGCCTCGGCGTAGTCGCCGCCCACCGCGTCGTAGACCACGTGCGCCCCTTCGGCCCCGCAGGCCTCCTTGAACAGGGCCGCCAGCGCGCGGCGCCCCTCCTTATCGAACGGGCCGACCGGATAGACGATCGCGCTGTCGGCGCCGTGCTCGCGGCAGAAGGCCGCCTTCTCGTCGCTGGAGACGGCGGCCACCACCCTGGCGCCCACAGCCTTGGCGAGCTCGATGGCGGCCAGGCCCACGCCACCCGCCGCGCCCAGGATCAGGATCGTCTCGCCCGCCTTGAGCGCCGCGCGCTCCTTCAGCGCGTGCCAGGAGGTGCCGTAGGTGAGCACGAAGGCGGAGGCTTCGTCGAAGGGCATGGCGTCGGGCATGGGGATGCAGCGCCCGGCGTCCACCGCGATCCGCTCGGCCATGCCGCCCCAGCCGGACGAGCCGATCACGCGGTCGCCCACCTTCAGCGTGGTCACGCCCTCGCCCAGGCTCTCCACCTCGCCCGCCACCTCGCCGCCGGGGCTGAAGGGTCGCTCGGGCTTGAACTGGTACCGGTCCTCGATGATCAGCGTGTCGGGGAAGTTCACGCCGCAGGCGCGCACGCGGATCACCACCTCGCCCGGCTTCGCCACGGGGTCGGCCACCTCCTCCAGCGCCAGGGTGTCCGGCCCGCCCACGTCCCTGCTCAGCACCGCCCGCATGTCCCGTCCGCTCCCTGGTCTTCTCGCCGGCGGGACGCTAACCGACGCCCAAGCGCCGGGATAGGGCGCAGCGTGAGGGGCGTTCACATGGCCGAGACCTTCTCCCTGGCGCTGCACGGCGGCGCGGGCGCCGAGCCCGGCCGCGACTACGCCCGCGAGGCCGCCCACATGCGCGAGGTGCTGGAGGCCGGGCGCGACCGGCTGGCGGCGGGGGCCTCCGCCCTGGACGTGGCGGCCGAGAGCGTGGCCGCGCTGGAGGCGTCGGGCCTCTACATCGCGGGCCGTGGGGCCTCGCCGAACGCCGCCAGCCGCTATGAGCTTGACGCCGCGGTGATGGACGGCGCGGCGGCCCGGGCGGGGGCGGTGGCCGCGCTGGAGGGGTTCCAGAGCCCCGTCGCCGCCGCCCGCGCCGTCATGGAGCGGACGCCGCACGTGCTGCTGGCCGGTGCGGGGGCCGCCGCCTTCGCGCGCTCGCAGGGCCTGGCGGAGGTGGACGACCCTGACGCCTGGTTCACCCGGGCGGGCGGCGGCGAGCGAAACCACGCGCCCATGTATGATCCGGGCGCGCTGGCGCACGGCACGGTGGGCTGCGTGGCGCGCGACCGGGCGGGGCGGCTGGCGGCCGCCACCTCCACCGCCGGCGTGTTCGGTAAGCTGGACGGCCGGGTGGGCGACAGCCCGGTCCCCGGCGCCGGCGTGTGGGCGGACGGGACGGCGGCGGTCAGCTGCACCGGCCAGGGCGAGCACTTCCTGCAGGTGGCCGCCGCCGCCCAACTGGCGCACCGCATGCGCTTCGGCGGCGAGGCGGTGGACGCCGCGGCGGACGCGGTGCTGGCGGAGGTCGCGGCGCGGGGCGGCGATGGCGGGCTGATCGCGGTGGACGCAGGCGGCCGGGTGGTCGCGCCGTTCCGCTCGTCGGGCATGAAGCGCGCCGTGCTCCACCCGGACGGGAGGGTGGAGGTGGCGGTGTTCTGACCTACACCGCAGCCCCGTCCGGGCCGCCCTTGGCGTAGGCGGCGGCGGCCGGGTCGGGGGCGGGCACCTGCACCTGGATGGGGTAGGGCAGGCTGATCTTCTCGCGGTCGAAGGCCTCCTTCACCGCGCGCAGCACGTCGAACCGCGTGTCCCAGTAGCCCTCCACGTGCGTCCAGCAGCGCAGGGTCAGCGTGATGGTGGAGTCGCCGAGCTTGGACGGCTTGGCCCAGGGCGCGGGGTCGTCGAGCACGTGCGGGTCGGCCGCGGCGATCCGCACGGCCACGTCGGCGGCGTGACCCAGGTCGTCGTCGTAGCCGATCCCGAACTCCAGCTCGATCCGCCGGCGCGGGATGTCGGTGTAGTTCACCACCACGTCGCCAAAGGCCTTGCCGTTGGGGACCACCACCTTCAGCCCGTCGGGGTCGGCCACCTCCGTGTTGAACAAGTCGAGCTTCTTCACCGTGCCCTGCTTGCCGGCGATCAGCACGAAGTCGCCCACGCGGTAGGGCCGGAAGAACAGGATCATCACGCCGGCCGCCACGTTGGACAGCGCCCCCTGCAGCGCCAGCCCCACGGCCAGCGAGGCGGCGCCCAGCACGGTGATGATGGAGGTGGTCTCCACCCCCAGCCGCCGCAGGATGGCCACCACGCCGACGATGATCACGACGTAGCGGACCAGCGAGGAGACGAAGTCCTGCAGCGTCTCGTCATGGGCGGTGCGCGGCAGCCGCTTGAAGCCGCGCTTCACCGCGCCCGACAGCCACTTGGCCAGCCACAGCGAGCCGAGGAAGATGCCGAACGCGATCACCGCATTCACCGCGAAGTCGCCCGCCACGTCGCTGAACTTCACCAGGGCGGCGGTCTCGCCCGAGAAGGTCTGGCGCAGCGGCGCAGGGATGGCGGCGGCGAGGGGGTGGATGTCGTGCACGGCGCGGGTTCAACCGGCCCGATGGGGCGAGAGTGGGGCCGCGGTGGTGGTCACCCCGGCGTGCGGCCCGCCTCGATGTCGCTCAGCATCTTCTCCAGGAGCCCGATCTCGTCGGCTTCGGCGGCGGGCTTGTCCCAGCGGATGCGGCTGATGCGCGGGAAGCGCATGGCCACGCCCGACTTGTGGCGCGTGGAGCGCTGCAGCCCCTCGAACGCCACCTCCAGCACCAGGCCGAAGCCCCGATCGGCGCGCACGGAGCGCACGGGGCCGAAGCGCTCCACCGTGTTGTCGCGCACGAATTTGTCCAGCTGCTTCAGCTCGGCGTCTGTGAAGCCGGAATAGGCCTTGCCCACGGGCGTCAGCGCGCCCTCCTTCCACACGCCGAAGGTGTAGTCCGAGTAGAAGGACGAGCGGCGGCCGTGGCCGCGCTGGGCGTACATCATCACCGCGTCCACGGTGAACGGGTCGCGCTTCCACTTGAACCACGGGCCCTTGGGCCGGCCGCTCTCGTACAGGCTGTCCCACCGCTTGAGCATCAGCCCCTCGGCGGCGGCGGGGTCGCCGTCGGGCGGGTCGGCGCGCTGCGCCCGCAGGCCCTCCCAGTCCTCGAACGGCACCAGCGGCGACAGGTCCAGCCGCGCGTTCCCGTGGCGCGCGACAAAGGCCTCCAGCCGGGCGCGCCGCTCGGCGAAGGAGAGCGCGCGCAGGTCCTCCCCCGCTTCGGACAGGAGGTCGTAGGCGCGCACGGCGGCGGGGAAGGCGGCCATGGTCTTGTCGTCCACCGCCTTGCGGTTCAGCCGCTGCTGCATGTCGCCGAAGGGGGCCACGCGCAGGTCGCCCGACGCGTCCGGCCGCATGACCAGGAGCTCGCCGTCGATCACCCCCTCGAACTCCAGCGCGGCCATCAGGTCGGGGAAGCTCTTGGAGATCTCGTCGCCGGTGCGCGACCACAGCGCCTTCACGCCGCCCTCGCACACGGCCTGCACGCGGATGCCGTCCCACTTCCACTCGGCGGCGAAGGCTTGCGGGTCGAGCTTGGGGAAGTCCGCCTCGTCCACCGGGTGGGCCAGCATGACGGGGCGGAAGCGGCCGGGGCTGTCGGGGTCGGGGCGCGGGCCGCGGCCCTCGAGCCAGGCGAACAGCTCGGCGTAGGGCGGCTCCACCGCGTGCCACACCTCCTCGATCTCGCTGACGTCCACCGCGTGGCCGTAGAGCGGGGCGAGGTCGGCGGCGGCGGTCTTGGCCAGCCGGGCGGAGAGGCCCACGCGCAGCTCGCGGGTGAGGAGCTTGAGCAGCGCCCAGCGGCTGTCGGCGTCGCAGGCGTCGAGCCAGCCCTCCAGCAGGGCGGGGGTGGCGGCGCGGTGGCTGGTGCGCAGCGCGTCCACCACCTCCTGCAGGTCGGGCTCGCGGTTGGCCCCGGGCTTCTGCGGCCAGACCAGCGCCACGGTGTCGGCCAGGTCGCCCACGAAGTCATAGCTCCAGGCCAGGAGCACCGGGTCCATCCGCGCCTCGACGAGCTTCCTGATCATGGCGGGCTTGGCGCTGTCGAAGGTGAGGTCGCCGGTGAGCGCGGCCAGCGCCCAGCCGCGCTCCGGGTCCGGCGTGTCGCGCAGGAAGTCGCGCACCAGCCTGAGCTTGGCGTTGCGGCTGTTGGACAGCTGGACCCGGTCGAGGAGGGCGGCGAAGGCCTGCATCGCCACCGCAACGCTTGAAGCGGCCGAGGGTGTCCCAGCGGTTTCCCGTGCGGGCGCAGGCGGGTAGGACGGCGCGGCCTTCTGGCTCGCCTTCCAGGTGACA
>CAXSHO010000045.1:0-7672 GCA_964237305.1 uncultured Caulobacteraceae bacterium | reverse complement strand
GCCCTCACGCGCGCGGCCTTCCTGATCGTGTTCGCCGTGTCGTTCGCCGTGTCGGCGGGGAACTACGGGCTGCAGTCGGTGCTGCCGCCCATCGGGCGCGCCGTCGGCATCCCCGACCCCATGATCGCGGGCATCTTCTCGCTGTCGGCGCTGCTGTGGACGGTGTCGGCGCCGGTTTGGGCGCGGCGGTCGGACCGGGTGGGGCGCAAGCCGATGATCGCGCTCGGCCTCGCGGGCTTCGCCGTCTCCATGACCGGCTGCGCCTGCGTGGTGCTGGCGGGGTTGAAGGGGCTGATCCCGGCGCTGGCGGTGTTCGCGGGCTTCACGCTCCTGCGGGCGGTGTTCGGCGCGGTGGGCTCGGCGGCGAGCCCCGCCAGCCAGGCCTACGTGGCCGACCGCACCACGCCCGAGACCCGCACGGAGGCCATGAGCCAGCTGGCGGGGGCGACGGGGCTGGGCGCGGTGGTGGGTCCGGCGGTGGCCTCCTTGATCGCCGCCGCGCCGGTGCTGACGCTGTCCACGCCCATGTTCGCCTTCGCTCTCCTGGCCTTCGGGCTCCTCATCGTCGTCTGGCGCGGCGTGCCCGAGGTGGGCGGCGCCCCCGTGCGGACGGCCCGGGCGGCGGAGGTGGTGGACGCGCCCGCGGGCCACGTCGGCGAGTTCGACCCCCGACCCCGGCGCGGCGGCGTGTGGCGCCATCCGGTGATCGGGCCGTTCCTGGTGTTCGGCTTCGTGTCCGCCTCCGCGCAGGCGGCGAACGGCTACACGGTGGGCTTCCTCGTCATCGACAAGCTGCACGTGAGCCCGCTCGCCGCGCAGAAGCTGATCGGGGTGGCGATGATGGCCGGGGCGCTGGCGGGGCTCCTGGCGCAGTGGGGCCTGATCCGGCTGTTCCGCATGGGCCCGCGCCACCTGCTGCGCTGGGGAGCGGCGCTGGCGGGGCTGGGCAACGCGGCCCTGGCGCTGGCCCCTTCTTACGAGGCGGTGGTGTTCGCCTACGCGCTGCTGAGCCTCGGCTACGGCTTCACCCGGCCGGGCTTCACGGCGGGGTCGTCGCTGGCGGCGGGCTCGCGCGAGCAGGGCTTGGTGGCCGGGGCGGTGACGGCGGTGAACGGCGCCAGCGTGATCGTGACGCCCGTGCTGGGCGTTGCGCTGTACGAGCGCGTCGGCCCGGCGGCCTTTGCATTGAACGGCCTGCTGCTGGCGGCGCTCGTCGGCTACGCCTTCTGGAACCGAGCCCTGCGCGAGGCGGGCGAGGCCCCCGCCACGGAGGCGGACACCACCCAGTCCATGCTCGACTACGCCGACGGCGGGGCGGACTGAGCCTCACCCGCCCGCGAAGGGCGTGGGCGCCAGGAAGGCCGCCGCGAGCGCCAGGGCGGCGGCCGAGGACGCCGCCCGCTCCCACCGGGAGGGGCCGCCCCGCCTCCGCGCCAGGAGCCGCCATCCGACCAGGAGCGCGTAGAGCCCGGCGGCGGCCCCCACCTCCCACAGCACGCCCGGCAGCGCCCCCGCCACGAGCACCGCCAGCGCCGCCGCCGACGGCAGGAGCGGGACGACGCTCCCCACCGGCCCGTCCCGCAGCCGCGGCCGCGTCCCCACCAGCACCGCCCCCGCCACCGCCGCGGCCACGCCCGGCAGGAGCCGCCAGGGTTCGCTGAACAGCCGGGGCGCGCTCCCCATCTCGAACACCAGCGCCGCCAGCACCAGCGCCGCGATGCAGGCGACGGCGAGCTCGCCGGTGGCGAAGGCCGGCGTCCGCGCGCTGTCCAGGGCGTCGGCGAGGGCGAAGAGCGCCAGGGTCAGGCCCACCAGCGCCGGGGCGTCCTGCAGCCGCGCCCCGAGCGCCAGCACCGCGGCGGGGGCGGCGCGGAGCGCGCGCCGCAACGGCCGGGGCGCCGGGCCGAGCGGGAGGGCGACGTCCAGCGCCGCCAAGCCCAGCGCCACGAGGAAGACGGCCGCGGTCTGCGGCGTCACCCGTCGTCGCCCGCCATCCGGTCCAGCTGCGCGCGCGCCGCCTCACGGTGCTCCGGCTTGATGTGGCGGCGCGCGATCGCCAGCGCGGCGGCGATCACCGCCGCGTCGTCGGTGAAGCCCAAGGCCGGCAGGATGTCGGGGATGACGTCGATGGGCGTGACGAAATAGGCCAGGGCCGCCAGCACTGTGGCCTTGGCGGCGACCGGCGTCTCCTTGTCCATCCCCGCATGGAACAGCGCCACCGCGTCCTCGGCGAAGGGGATGTGGCGGGCGGCGCGGCGCAGCTTGGGCCAGAAGCCCCGGCGCACGAGGGTGGCGTTCACCTTCACCACGTGCGGCTGCAGCGCCCGCGAGGGGTCGAGCGGGACGGTGGGGTCGAAGGCGTCCTCGAACGATCCGGGGGGCTTGGCGTCGGCGGTGGTCACGGTGCTACAGCCTCCTCCGCGGCGTCACGCCAGGACAGAACGCCGGAACGGGGGAGAGGTCCATGCAGATCGACGGCGCCGTCGCGGCGGTGGTCACGGGGGCGGCCTCGGGCCTGGGGCTCGCCACCGCGCGGGCGCTGGCTGCGGCCGGGGCGAAGGTGGCGATCTTCGACCGCAACGCCGAGCTGGGCCGGCGCATGGCGGCCGAGATCGGCGGCGTCTTCTGCGAGGTGGACGTGACGAGCGAGGCCTCCGTGGACGCCGGCTTCGCCATCGCGCGCGCCGCCCACGGCCAGGAGCGCGTGTGCGTGAACTGCGCCGGGATCGGGAACGCCGCCAAGACCGCCGGGCGCAAGCGCGACACGGGCGAGATCACCGCCTTCCCGATGGACCGCTTCGAGATGGTGATCCAGGTCAACCTCCTGGGCACCTTCCGCGTCATGTCCAAGAGCGCGGCGGGCATGCTGGCGCTGGAGCCCGTGGACGGCGAGCGCGGCGTGATCGTCAACACCGCCTCGGTGGCCGCGCAGGACGGGCAGATGGGCCAGGCGGCCTACTCGGCCTCCAAGGGCGGGGTGGTGGCGCTGACGCTCCCGGCCGCGCGCGACCTGGCGAGCGAGGGCGTGCGGGTGAACGCCATCCTGCCCGGCCTGTTCGAGACGCCCCTGATGCTGGGCGCGGGCGAGAAGGTGCTGGAGTCGCTCGCCGCCTCCGTGCCCTTCCCCAAGCGCCTCGGCCGCCCGGCCGAGTACGCCAGCCTCGTGCTGGAGATGGTGCGCAACCCCTACTTCAACGGCGAGGCGGTGCGGCTGGACGGCGCGATCCGCATGGCGCCGCGCTAGGAGGTCGCGGGTGGCGCAGGAGCCGCAGGCCGACAGCGGCGCCGCCGCGCCCAAGGTGCGCTCGCGCCACGGCCGCCGCCTGTCGGTGGTCGTCCCCGCGCACGACGAGGCCCCCGTGCTCGACCTCTTCTTCGCGCGCCTCACGCCCGTGCTGGAGGGCCTGGGCCTGGAGTGGGAGGTCGTGGCGGTGGACGACGGCAGCCGCGACGCCACGGTGGCGGGCCTCCTGCGCCACCGGGCCCGGGACCCGCGCATCAAGTTCCTCAGCCTGTCGCGCAACTTCGGCAAGGAGCTGGCGCTGACCGCCGGGCTCGACGCCGCCACCGGCGACGTGGTGGTGCCCATCGACATGGACCTCCAGGACCCGCCGGAGCTGATCGCCGCCTTCCTCCACCGGTGGGAGGAGGGGTTCGACGTGGCCTACGGCGTGCGCGTGGACCGCTCCAGCGACACCGCCCTGAAGCGCGCCACCGCCCGGGGCTTCTACCGGCTGTTCAACCGGGTGAGCGACGTGGCCATGCCCGCGGACGCCGGCGACTTCCGCCTGATGGACCGCAGGGTCGTGGAGGCGCTCCGCGCCCTGCCCGAGCGCAACCGCTTCAACAAGGGCCTGTTCGCCTGGGTGGGCTTCCGCCAGGCCGCCGTGCCCTACCGGCGCGAGGTGCGGGCGGCGGGGACGAGCTCTTGGCGCTGGTGGCGGCTGTGGAACTTCGCCCTGGACGGGATCGTCGCCTTCTCCTCCGCCCCCATCCGCATCTGGACCTACGTCGGCGCGCTCCTGGGCCTCGCCGCCATCGCGCTGGCGGGCGTGGTGGTGGCGCGCACGGTGATCTACGGCCGCGACACCCCGGGCTACGCCTCGCTGGCCGTGTTCGTGCTGTTCGGCTCGGGCGTGCAGATGCTGGCGATCGGCATGCTGGGCGAGTACGTGGCGCGCATCTATCACGAGGTGAAGCGGCGCCCCCTCTATCTGGTGGCCGCGGCGGAAGGGGTGGACGCGCCCGACGGCCGCCGCGGCGAAGACGTCTGACACCTCGCACCCGGCGGGCCTGCGTCGCCGACCCGGAGGGTGGAGCCTGCCCCCGGGGCGCGCCTGACGGCTCACCCCGTCCCGCACGCGGAGGCGTGGCGACCTCGCAGATGCGATCCACGGGTCACCCGCTCCGCAATCGACGGGGGCCGAGCCATCAATGCGCCAGCGTGATCCGCCGGACGCCGATGCCCAGCCGGCGCGGGTCTCCCGAGCCGGGGAGCACGTCGTTGGGCGACAGGGCGTCCGGCAGGTCGATCGCGACCTCCAGCGGCGCCCCGGACGTCAGGAGGTCGCTTGGCACCGCCACCTGCAGGCCATGGTACCCGCCGCCGTCCAGCCGCCACTCGGCGAGCCGGCGCCCCCTGACGGAGACGAAGGCGCGCTGGGGCGGCCGTCTCGGGGGTTGGTAGCCGAGGGCGTCCAGGCTGACGCTCAGGGAGGCGCCCGGGGGAACGTCGGCGTGGGGTAGGCGCAGGACGGCGCCCGCGCCGTCCGACCAGACGCCCGTAGGCTCCGGCTTCGACCATCCCCGGACGAGCGCGCTCGCGAACGGGGGCGAACCCACAGCCAGCGTCGCATCCGTATGGCTCGCGTCGAGCAGCTCGACGCCCCTGACGGAAGTGGCCTGGGGGAGACCGCGGAGCTCGCGCCCGCACATCCAGAACGTGGTCATCGACACGCAATCGTTGCGACGGGTGAACAGGTTGGTGACGGCGGACGGTCGGCCGTCGTCGCTCATCAGCACCGTGATGCGGCGGTCGCCCGGCGGAGCGTCGACGAGGGCGTCCGACGGCGGCGTCTTCCGGCAAGCGCCAGGGGGTCGGCGGGCTGTCGACGAGGAGTTCGTGGACGCCTGCTGGCGCTGAGCCATCAGGGAGAGCTGGCTCACCACCAGCTGGTTCGCCCACGAGTCGGTGCAGAAAAAGCCCGGGTAGAACCGGTAGTCCCGGCCATGGAACGCCGGGCCGAGCAGCACCCGCGGCACGCCGAGCGGCTCGGGCGCAGAGAAGCGCTCGTGGAGCCCCACAAGCATCTGGCTCATGTCTCCGGCCTGCAACGCCACGACCGTCGCCAGGAGGATCGGCCGCAGCCGACGTCCCGCCGACCGGTCGACCACGACGAGGCCGCCCTCGAGCAGAGCGTACCCCACCGTCCAGAAGAACCGCCCCTGGCACCGGAACAGGGCGAGCGGCTCGGTCCACGGGGCGTCCGCCAGCGGGATCCGCCATAGCCGCCAGGGGCCAAACCACCCCTGCGGGCCGATGGCGTACAGGGTGAGGAGCACGAGCCCGGCCGTGAGCGGGCCCCAGCGCCGGGCGATCCCCGCCGCCGCCGGGCCGCCGCCGGACGTTTCGGTCCGCCGCCGCCCGGCCGACCACGCCGCCAGGGCGGCGAGCAGCACGAGCAGGATCCCGGCGCCTAGGTAGTTAAAGCCCTCGAAGACCTCGCCTCCGGTGGGGTCGAACACCCCGGTGAACCAGCCGCCGTTCCACCGCTGCCCCGCGAGCCAGGAGCCCTGGGGCAGGACGGGGGCGACGACGTTCATCTCGTAATAGCCGAGCGCCGCGACGCCCCCCGACTCGCCGCGCCCGACGAAGTAGCCCGCCACCCAGGCCGCCGCGACCAGCACGAGGAGGTAGGCGCCCACGGCCACCGCCGCCCGCCGCCCCGCCCCCGGACGGCCCTGCAGCCCGTTGCTCGCCAGCGCGGCCAGGAACATGAGGGTGACGGGCGGCACGTGGTAGGCGTGGACGCCCACCGCCAGCACGCCGAGCCCGATGAAGCCCGCCACCGTCCGCCCGCTCACCCCGCGGCGCACGCCGTGCACCGCCAGCGCCAGGGCGGCGATCTGGACGGCGTGGCCCGAGAGCGCGATGTGGCCGAGCTGGCGACCCAGGAACGACGGGACCAGGAGCGCCAGCACCGCGCCCGCGAACAGGGTCGACCGCCGCTCCACGCCGCTCGCGCGCAGGAGCGCGTACATGGCCGCCGCCTGGGCCAGCCAGGCCAGCAGGAGGAACGTTCCCAGGAGGCTCAGCACCGGGCCCAGATGCGTGAGCTTGAGGAGCGCGGTGAGCCACGGGATGCTGTCGGTGTAGACCAGCGACACGGGGTCCGGCGCGGTCAGGGTGCGGGTGACCAGGAGCGGCAGGCTCCAGGGCTCGCGCAGCCCCGCCAGCTCGCCGGCCAGCATCTGCCCCATGTCGCCGTGGGGGTTGGTCCAGTAGGCGTCGCGCGCGTTCAGCAGGCGCACGCCGTAGACCAGCTGGAACAGCACGAGCGCCACCAGCAACGCCCCGGCCAGCGCCAGGCGCGGGGACCGGGCCGCCGGGCGGAGGCGAGAGGCGCTTGCGCCGCCGACGGCCGGCGCCGGCGCGCTCACGGGCGGTTGTCGGGCAGGACCACGACCCGGTCGAGCCCGACGCCCAGCGCCCGCGGGTCGTCGCTTAGCCCCAGCGACCTGGGCGACACGGGATCGGCCACCTCGAAGCTGAGCCGCACGCGGCCGCGCGCCAGGGCCGCGGCGTCGAGCGGGACGACGAAGCCGTGGTCGCGCGCCACCCCCGCCTGGAAGGCGAAGGTCTCCACCGGCCGGTCGTCGGCCTTCAGCGTCACGGTGCGGGACGGGCTGCGGTCCGGCAGGAAGGCGAAGCACTGGACGTAGATCCAGCCGGCCCGCCAGCCGCGGGCGGCCGGCGGCAGCGGCAGCTCCACCACGGCGTGGGGCCCGTCGGACCAGACGCCGCGCTCCGGGGCGGCCCAGCCGGAGACGAGGTGCGTCGCGCCCGCATCCCCCGCCCCGAAGAGCACGGGCGGGAATGCGGCGCAGGATGCGCGCACGGCGACCACCCGGCCCACCGGCGGGCCTGTGCGGCACTCGGGCCGGTCGTAGGCGTCACCCACCTTGGTGACGAGCAGCCGTTGCGTCTCCGCGCTTCCCGGCTGGCCGGTCAGGGTGGTGTTGAGCACGTTCAGGTCGTCGTGCCGCGCCTGCAGCATGGCGATGTCGGCCATGTAGGCGAGCATGGGCGGCGTGGTGTCGGAGGCGAACAGCACGGCGGTGTCGTGCGCCCCGCCCGCCGGCCGCAGGCGCCGCACGTCTGCCATCAGCCGCTCCGCATCGCGCACTGCGATCCTGCTGGGATGAAGGAACACGGCCAGCAGCACGGCGGCGACGGCCACCGCCACGCTCCACCCCGGCGCGGGCCGCCGCGCCCAGGCCGGAGCCCGCCGCCAGGCGGCGAGGGCGGCCAGGGGCAGGGCGAAGGCCAGGAGCGTGAACACGTCGAAGCCGTGCTTGCGCACCGCGTAGGCCGAGCCGTCGTGGCGCAGCAGTAAGGCTCCCAACTGCAGCAGGGCGGTCCCCGCGACCCCCGCGCCCATGGCGGCCAGGA
>CAXSHO010000044.1:18137-22068 GCA_964237305.1 uncultured Caulobacteraceae bacterium | reverse complement strand
TCAGCTCCAAGCGCGTGGTGCGCACGCAGACCGATCCGTTCTTCGCCTTCTTCGGCGGCATGGGCGCGCCGCGAGAGCAGGTGCAGGGCAGCCTGGGTTCGGGCGCCATCGTGCGGGCGGACGGCGTGATCGTGACCAACAACCACGTGATCGAGGGCGGGCAGGAGATCACCGTCGCGCTCAGCGACCGCCGGGAGTTCACGGCCAAGGTGCTCCTGGCCGACAGCCGCAGCGACCTCGCCATCCTCAAGATCGACGTAGGCGCCGAGAAGCTCCCGGTGCTGCCCATCGCGGGGGTGGCCGGGCCCGCGGGCGAGATCCAGGTGGGCGACCTCGTGCTCGCCATCGGCGACCCCTTCGGCGTGGGGCAGACGGTGACGAACGGCATCGTCTCCGCCCTGTCGCGCACGGGGGTGGGCGGCGATGCGGGGGACTTCTCCAGCTACATCCAGACGGACGCGGCCATCAACCCGGGCAACTCCGGCGGCCCGCTGGTGGACATGTCCGGCGCGCTGATCGGGGTGAACACCTTCATCCTGTCGCGTTCGGGCTCCTCGGCGGGGGTCGGCTTCGCCATTCCCGCGCCGCTGGTGCGCCGGGTGGTGGAGACGGCGGTGGGCGGCGGCAAGAGCGTGGAGCGCCCCTGGCTGGGCGCGCGCCTGCAGACGGTGGACGCCGAGACCGCCCGCTCGCTGGGGCTCGACCGGCCGCAGGGCGTGCTCGTGGCGTCCGTCTACCCGAACGGCCCGGCCGAACGGGCGGGGCTGCACGCGGGCGACCTGATCCTGCAGGCCGATGGGCAGGCGGTGAACGAGGAGGCGCAGGTCAACTACAGCACCGCCACCCACCGCGCGGGCGACACGGTGCGCCTGCAGGTGCGGCGCGGGGGCGGGGGCGGCGCGCGCGAGGTCGCGGTGCAGCTGGCGGCGCTGCCCACCGCGCCGCGCGACCAGCGCACGCTCGCCGGCCGCCAGCCGCTGTCGGGGGCCACGGTGGTGAACCTGTCCCCCGCCGCCGCCGACGAGTTCGGGCTGGACCCGTTCCTCAAGGGCGTGGTGCTGATCCAGGCGGACGGGATCGCGGCGAACCAGGGCTTCCGCGCGGGCGACATCGTAAAGACGGTGAACGGCGAGCGCATCACCTCCACCGCCCAGCTCGCCCGCGCGCTGCAGACCGGCCGCTGGAGCCTGGTGGTCGAGCGCGGCGGCCGCGAGCTGACCGCGGAGTTCTGAAGTCCGCCCCCGGTACGGGGGAGGGGGACCGCGCGAAGCGGGGTGGTGGGGGTCCCGCGACACGGAGTGAGGTCGCGCCACCCCCTCCGTCGGCCTCTGGCCGCCACCTCCCCCGTACCGGGAGGGAGGACTCTGCGCGGGCGCCTGCTACACCGCCGTCATGGCCGACCTGTTCGAAGCCGCGGGGCTGGAGCCCTCGAGCCCGCGGCCCTTGGCCGAGCGGCTTCGGCCGCGCGCGTTGGGCGAGGTGGTGGGGCAGGGGCACCTGCTCGGCCCGGACGGCCCTGTCGGGCGCATGGCGGCGGCGGGGCGGCTGTCGTCGCTGGTCCTGTGGGGGCCGCCGGGGGTGGGCAAGACCACCATCGCGCGCCTCCTGGCGGCGGAGGCGGGCTACGAGTTCCAGCAGCTGTCGGCGGTGTTCTCCGGCGTGGCGGACCTGCGCCGCGCGTTCGAGGCGGCGAGGGCGCGACGTCGGGCGGGGCGGGCGACGCTGCTGTTCGTCGACGAGATCCACCGCTTCAACCGCGCCCAGCAGGACGGCTTCCTGCCCTACGTCGAGTCCGGCGACGTGACGCTGGTGGGCGCCACCACCGAGAACCCCAGCTTCGAGCTGAACGGCGCGCTGCTCTCGCGCTGCCAGGTGTTCGTGCTGCGACGGTTGGACGAGGCGGCGCTGTCCGAGCTCCTGGGGCGGGCGGAGGCGCTGGAGGGCCGCGCCTTGCCGCTCACGGCGCCCGCCCGCGAGGCGCTCCTGGCCATGGCCGACGGCGACGGCCGCTTCGTGCTGACGCTGGCGGAGAGCCTCTACGCCTTCGGGCTGGACGCGCCGCTCGATCCCGCGGGGCTGGCGGCGGCGCTGCAGCGGCGCAGCCTCGCCTACGACAAGGACCGCGAGGAGCACTACAACCTCATCTCCGCCCTGCACAAATCCATCCGCGGCTCGGACCCGGACGCGGCGCTCTACTGGCTGGCGCGCATGCTCGAGGGCGGCGAGGACCCGCTGTTCCTCGCCCGCCGGATCGTGCGCGCGGCGGTGGAGGACGTGGGGCTGGCAGATCCGTCCGCCCTGACCACCGCGCTCGCCGCCAAGGACGTCTACGACTTCCTGGGCTCGCCGGAGGGCGAGCTGGCGCTGGCGCAGGCGGTGGTGCACCTCGCCACCGCGCCCAAGTCCAACGCGGTGTACGCCGCGTTCAAGGCCGCGCAGAAGGCGGCGCGCGAGACGGGCGCGCTCCCGCCGCCGGCCCACATCCGCTCGGGCGCGACCAAGCTGATGCGCGACCTCGGCTATGGCCGCGGCTACCAGTACGACCCCGACGCCGCCGACGGCTTCTCGGGCGCCGACTACTGGCCGGAAGGGATGGAGCGCCGCAGCTTCTACGCGCCGAAGGGCGACGGGGCGGAGTCCGCGGTGCGCGAGCGGCTGGAGCGCTGGGCGCGTCTGCGCGAGGAGCGGTCCGGCTCATGACGGGCCTTCGTTTCTCTCCCCCTCGCGGGGAGGGGGGACCGCGCGAAGCGGGGTGGGCGGGGGCTGTCCCACGCTCGACGCTGCGGTCCGGATCGCGACCTGGGAGGAGCCTGCCTCTCACCGTCGCGCGTGAGGCCCCCCACCCGCCAGCCTTCGGCCGGTCCCCCCTCCCCACGAGGGGGAGGGAGAGGTGAGGCGGCCCGTTCCGCTCACCGACGAAGACAAGGCGTTCGCCCGCTCGCTCGTGATCGTGCAGGACAGCGCGTTCCTGGCGCTGAACAAGCCGTCCGGCCTCTCCGCGCAGGGGGGCCGGGGCCAGCACCGCACGCTGGACGACCTCCTGGCGACCTTCGCGCGCTCCAACGGCAAGCGGCCGCAGCTGGTGCATCGGCTGGACCGCGACACCTCCGGCGTGATCCTGGCGGCCAAGACGCAGCCCGCCGCCTCCGCGCTGGGCAAGGCGTGGATGGCCCGGCGCGTGCTGAAGACCTACCTGCTGCTGGTGGCGGGTGCGCCCGACCCGCCCTCCGGCGTCATCGATGCGCCCCTGCGGCGCGAGGAGGTCGGGCGCGAGGCCTACACGCGCGTCGCGTCGCCGGACGAGGGCGACGCGGCGCTCACCCGCTACCGCACCCTGGCGGCCGTGGACGGCGCGGCGCTGGTGGAGGCGCGGCCGGAGACGGGGCGGATGCACCAGATCCGCGTCCACTTCGCCCACATCGGCCGGCCGCTCCTGGGCGACGTGCGCTACGGCGGTGCGCTCACGGCGGGCGGCCGCGCCGTCCCCCGGCTGATGCTGCACGCCTCGGCGCTGGAGTTCCCGCACCCGGAAGGCGGCCGCCGTCGCGTGGCCGCGCCCCCGCCCGCCGACTTCGCCGAGCTCGCCGCGAGGCTGGGGCTGGACGGCGGGCTCGTCGCCTTTCGCGATCTCCCGCCATCGGAAGACTAGGCGGATGCGGGCGGACGCGCCTATGGGTGGCGCTCACGGAGGCGGACGCGATGGTGGTGCTGAAAGAGGGCGACGTGCGCCCCGGCAAGTGCTTCGCCACGCAGGCCGACGACAAGGTGCGCCGCGTGCTCTCGGTCCGGACCGGCCAGGTGGAGTTCGAGGTGCGCCTGCGGCGGCGCAAGCGCGTCGAGTGGTCGGGCCGGGCGGAGGCCCCCATGGAGGAGTTCCTCGCCGAGGCCGCCCGCGAGGTCGGCTGCGACTACTAGCCGGCGTCGCGACTCC
>CAXSHO010000044.1:17081-18127 GCA_964237305.1 uncultured Caulobacteraceae bacterium | reverse complement strand
CGGCCCGCGGTGCTCCTCGAACGCGACGACCGCTACCCCTCCGACGCCGAGCTCGCCGGGGAGCTCGCGCTGCTCCGGGCGGCCCACCGCGCACCGGTCGCGCCGTGACGGCCCATCCGTGAGAGAGGTCCGCACCCTGACGGTGGCGGCGGGCGAGGAGGGCTCGCGGCTGGACCGATGGTTCAAGCGCCGCTGGCCGCACCTGAACCACGTGCAGCTGAACCGTCTGATGCGCACGGGCCAGGTGCGCGTCGACGGGGCGCGCGCGAAGATCGACACTAAGCTCACCGCGGGCGCCCAGGTGCGCGTGCCCCCCCTGCCGGACGCGCCCGACCCCGACGAGAAGCATGTCCTCCCCGCCCGCGAGATCGCCTACGCCAAGTCGCTGGTGCTCTACGAGGACGACGAGGTGCTGGCGCTGAACAAGCCCGCGGGCCTCGCCGTGCAGGGCGGCACCAAGACCGTGAAGCATGTGGACCGGCTGCTCTCCGCCTGGGGCGAGGGCCTGGAGCGCCCGCGGCTGACGCACCGGCTGGACCGCGACACCTCCGGCGTTCTGGTGCTCGGCAAGACGCCCGCCGCGGCCGCGCGCCTGTCCGGCGCCTTCGCCAAGCGGCGCGCGCGCAAGACCTACTGGGCGCTGGTGGCCGGCCAGCCCAAGCCCGGCGAGGGGCTGATCGAGATGCCTCTCGTCAAGAAGGGCGTGGGCGACCGCGAGCTGGTGGTCCCCGCCGATCCCAAGGAGCTCGGGGCCGAGCCGGCGGACACCGAGTTCGTCACCCTGTCGCGCGCGGCCGGGCGGGTCACCTGGCTGGCGCTGCGACCCCTCACCGGCCGCACGCACCAGCTGCGCGCGCACATGAAGGCGATCGGCCACCCCATCCTGGGCGACCCCAAGTACGGCGACGACAGCTCGGCCGGGCTGTCGGAGGGGTTGAAGCTGCAGCTGCACGCGCGCCGGCTGCAGATCCCGCACCCCTCCAGCGGCCAGCTCCTCCTCGAGGCGCCCATCAGTCCCGAGCTGAAGGCCGGCTTCGCCCGTTTCG
>CAXSHO010000044.1:0-17071 GCA_964237305.1 uncultured Caulobacteraceae bacterium | reverse complement strand
CCGCATCGGTGCTCGAGGCGGGCAGCGGCCGCGCCACCGTGAAGTCGACGACGCCGTCGTGATCGTTGACGTACTTGGCCCACGGGACCATCGTCGCCTGGAGCACGGCCTCGTACGCCATGCCGAGCGCGCCGAGCCCGAGGCCCACGAGGGCGGCGGCGGTGAGCGCCCCGCCCTTCCTTCCGCCCCACGAGCTGCAGCGCCGCTTCGAGCAGGCGCAGCGTCTCCTCAAGGCCAACCGCGCGCAGGAGGCGGCCATGGCGCTGGAGCCCGTGGCCGCCGCCGCCCCCTCCGAGCCCGCCGTGCGGCTCCTCCTCAGCCAGGTGCGCTACGGCCTGCGCGACCTGGAGGGCGCCATCCGCGAGCAGCGGGCGGGCGCCGCGCTGGTCCCGCGCGATGCGGGCGTGCGCACGGGGCTGGCCAACCTCCTGGCGCAGGCGGAGCGTGCGGAGGAGGCGGAGGCCGAGTTCCGCCGCGCGCTCTCCGCCGACGCGCGCTTCGTCCCGGCGGCATGCGGGCTGGTGTCGCTGCTGCTGTCGACCGGCCGCGCGGCCGACGCGGCGGCCGTGCTGGCGCCCTTCGGCGAGGCGTCCTCCGACCCGCAGGTGTTGGCGGCGCATGCGAGCGTGGCCAAGGCCCAGGGGCGCAAGGTCGACGTGCTGCGCGCCCACGAGCGCCTGCGCGACCTGCACCCCGCCAGCGCTGCGCATTGGCACAATGTGGCCGCCTCCGCCGGCGACCTCCAGCGCTTCGCCGACGCGGAGGCGGCCTCGGCCCGGGCCCATGCGCTGGGATCGGACGCCCCGGAGACCTGGCTGGTGCGCGCCCGCGCCCTGCACGGGCTTGACCGGCTCGACGAGGCGGAGGCGGCCTTCGTCGAGGCCCTCCGCCGACGCCCCGCCATGCTGGACGCGCATCGCGACCTCGCCCAGCTCGTGTGGATGCGCACGGGCGACGCCGGGCGCGCGCTCGCCCACATGGAAGGCGCCCTGGCCGCCGACCCCACGCAGCAGGCGCTGGCCGTGGAGCGCGCCCGCCTCCTCGACTACGCGGGCCGCCGCGAGGAGGCGGACGCCGGCCTGGCGCCCCTGGCCGCCCGTCCGCAGGCGGGCGCGGGCGTCCTGACGGCCGCGACGCAGCTGGCCGTGCACCTCGACCCCGACCGGGCCGCCGCCTACGCGGAGCGCGCCCTGGCGCTCCTGCCCGACACGCCGGAGGTGTGGCGCAACCTCGCGGAGGCGCGCCTGGCGCAGGGCCGCAACGCCGAGGCGGGCGAGCTGGCGGACCGTCTCGCCGCCGCCGCGCCCGACGACGGCGGCGCCCTGGCGCTGCAGGCCACCACGCGGCGCCTGCTCGGCGACCCCCGCGCGGCCGCCCTGCACGACTACGACCGGCTGGTGCGCGCCCGGCGCATCGACGCGCCGCCCGGCTGGCCGGACCTCCCCGCCTATCTGCGCGACCTCGCCGCGGGGCTGGAGCGGCTGCACGTCAACACCGCCCACCCCGTCGGGCAGTCGGTGCGGGGCGGCGCCCAGACCAACGCCAACCTCCTGGAGAGCGACGATCCCGCCGTGCGCGCCTTCCCCCGGGCGGTGGACGGGCCGATCCGGGCCTACATCGCCGCGCTGGGGGAGGGCGCCGACCCCGTGCGGCGGCGCAACACCGGCGCCTACCGCTTCCACGGCGCCTGGTCGGTGCGCCTGCGCGAGGGCGGCCGCCACGCCGACCACATGCACCCGGAGGGCTGGATCCGGTTCGGCGAGGCGGGGCTGGTGACGCACCCGAAGCTGGAGGCCGAGCATTGGGTCAAGCCCGAGCCGGGGCTCCTGGTGCTGTTCCCCTCCTGCATGTGGCACGGCACCACGCCCTTCTCGGGCGAGACGCCGCGGCTGACCGTCGCCTTCGACCTCCTGCCCGCATGACGGCGCCCCCGCTCGCCATCTGGGACGTGGACGGCACGCTGGTCGACAGCCGCGAGACCATCGCCGCCTGCATGGCCGAGGGCTTCGCGGGGGAGGGCCTTCAGCGCCCCTCCTACGACGACACCCGCCGCATCGTCGGCCTGACCCTCGCCTACGCCGTGGAGGTCATGACGCCCGGCCTCGCCCCCGCGGTGCAGGCGAGGATCGTCGACGGCTACCGGGCCGCCTTCCAGGCGCTGCACGCCGACCCCGCCTTCGCCGAGCCGCTCTACCCCGGCGCGGTGGAGCTGATGGACCGGCTGGCGGCGCACGGCTGGCGCCAGGCGGTGGCCACCGGCAAGTCGCGCAAGGGGCTGGACCGCGTGGTGGCCGCCCACGGCTGGGCCGACCGCTTCGTCTCGCTCCACTCCTCCGACGACGGCCCGGGCAAGCCCGACCCCGCCATGGTGCTCGCCGCCCTGGCCGTCGCCGGCACGCCGCCCGGGCGCGCCGTAATGATCGGCGACACCACCCACGACATGCGCATGGGCCGCAGCGCCGGCGTGCGCACGCTGGGCGTCACCTGGGGCTTCCACACCGCCGACGAGCTGCGTGGCGAGGCCGACGTGGTGTGCGGCGCCTGGGGCGAGCTGGAGGCGGAGCTCGACCGCTTCTCCCGGGTGGAAGGGCGGGATCTCCCACCTACATCGGTCGCATGAGCCTCGCCCACGCCGACCGCGTCGTCCCCCGCCCCAGGCGCGTCTACACCGCCGTCGCCGTGGCCCCGCAGGAGGGCGGCTTCGCGGTGACCCTCGACGGGCGCCCGGCCCGGACGCCGGAGGGTGCGCCCCTCGTCCTGCCCACCCGCGCCCTGGCCGAGCTGTGCGCGGCCGAGTGGGAGGCGCAGGCCCGCGAGGTCGACCTCGCCGCCATGCCCGCCGTGCGCCTGGCCTTCACCACCGTGGACCGCGCCGCGGCCACCCGCCCCGCCCTGGCGGTGGAGGTGTCGCGCTACGCCGCCAACGACGGGATCGCCTACTTCGCCGACGACCAGCCCCGCCTCCTCGCCCGGCAGGAGGCCGAGTGGGGCCCGCTGCTGGCCTGGGCCGCCGACGCGCTGGGCGTGGCGTTGGAGCGGCGGGAGGGCGTCATGCCCCGCCCGCAGCCCGCCGCCTCCATCGCCCGCGCCCGCGAGCTGGCGGCGGGGGAGGGCGACTTCGCGCTCGCCGGCCTGGCCTTCGCCTGCGCCCTGTTCGGCTCGGCGGTGCTCGCCTTCGCGCTCCGCCGCGGCCGGGTGGCCGCCGCCGAAGCCCACGACCTCGCCCGCCTGGAGGAGGCGCACGGGGAGTCCGAGTGGGGCGAGGACGCGGAGGCCGCCGCCCGCACCGCCGCCCGCCTGCAGGAGGCCGAGTTCATCGGCCGGTGGTTCGCCGCCCTCGCCTGATCATTCTCCTTCCCCCTCGTGGGGAGGGAGAGTGTAGCAAGGCGTTCCCGTCCGCCACCGGAGCCCCACCTTGCAGCACATCCTCGACCAGCTCGAAGCCCGCCGCGAGGCCGCGCGCCAGGGCGGGGGCGAGCGGCGGGTCGCCGCGCAGCACGCCCGGGGCAAGCTCACCGCCCGCGAGCGCATCAGCCTGCTCCTGGACGAGGGCTCGTTCGAGGAGTTCGACATGTTCGTCGAGCACCGGGCCGTCGACTTCGGCATGGCCGAGCAGCGCGTGCCCGGCGACGGGGTGGTCACCGGCTGGGGAACGATCGGCGGCAAGGTGGTGTACGTCTTCTCCAAGGACTTCACCGTGTTCGGCGGCTCCACCTCCGGCGCCCACGCGCAGAAGATCCTCAAGGTGCAGCGCCAGGCCATGAAGGTGAGCGCACCGATCATCGGCCTGTTCGACGCGGGCGGCGCGCGCATCCAGGAGGGGGTGGAGAGCCTCGCCGGCTACGCCGACATCTTCCTGGAGAACGTCATGGCCTCGGGCGTCATCCCGCAGATCAGCGTGATCATGGGGCCGTGCGCGGGGGGCGACGTCTACAGCCCCGCCATCACCGACTTCATCTTCATGGTGCGCGACACGAGCTACATGTTCGTCACCGGGCCGGACGTGGTGAAGACCGTCACCAACGAGACCGTCACCGCCGAGGACCTGGGCGGCGCCCGGGTGCACAGCGCCAAGTCGGGCGTGGCCGACGGCGCCTTCGACAACGACCTGGAGGCCCTGGCCCAGGTGCGCCGGCTGGTCGGCTTCCTGCCCTCGTCCAACCGCGAGAAGGCGCCGGTGCGCGAGAGCTATGACGAGCCCGACCGCGAGGAGCGGAGCCTCGACACCCTGGTGCCCGCCAACCCCAACACCCCCTACGACATTAAGGAGCTGATCCTGAAGGTGGTGGACGAGGCCGACTTCTTCGAGATCGGCTCGGAGTTCGCCCGCAACATCGTCTGCGGCTTCGCCCGGATGGACGGCGAGACGGTGGGCGTGGTCGCCAACCAGCCGGCGGTGCTGGCGGGCGTGCTGGACATCGACAGCAGTCGCAAGGCGGCGCGCTTCGTGCGCTTCTGCGACGCCTTCAACCTGCCGCTCGTCACCTTCGTGGACGTGCCGGGCTTCATGCCGGGCACCCGCCAGGAGTACGGCGGCCTGATCCGCCACGGCGCCAAGCTCCTGTTCGCCTACGCGGAAGCCACCGTGCCCAAGGTGACGGTGATCACCCGCAAGGCCTACGGTGGCGCCTACGACGTGATGAGCTCCAAGCACCTCCGCGGCGACGTCAACTACGCCTGGCCCACCGCCGAGATCGCGGTGATGGGCACCAAGGGCGCGGTGGAGATCATCTTCCGCGCCGACGCCAAGGACCCGGAGACCATCGCCGCCCGCGAAGCCGAGTACAAGGCCCGCTTCGCCAACCCGTTCGTGGCGGCGTCCCTCGGCTACATCGACGACGTGATCATGCCGCACGGCACGCGGCGGCGGATCGTGCGCGCGCTACGGTCGCTGCGGACGAAGGAGCTGCGGAATCCGTGGAAGAAGCACGATAATATACCGCTGTGACGATAAGCATCTCCGCAACCGCTACCAGCCTCCTCAAGCTGGCGTACGATTGGCAGACGCTCGAGTCTGGTCTGATAGCGATTGCTGCCGCGGTGATTGGTGCTCTAGTCGTCTTACAGCAAACGCGTGCTCAGGAGGAATCAGAAGAAAGGCGTTTACACCGTATCGCCCTTGCAAGTCGGGCCGCTCTTCCGATTGTCTTGGACGAAGTCATAGCTTGGACGATAGCTACTTCCAGAACGGTTCTGGCCTTAGAGCGGTGGCGGCACACTCCGGATGGAAGCCTCAATCCTGCGCCTCCGCCGGCCGTCTCCGACGTGCCAGGTACCGATCAGATCGTGCGTGAACTAAAAGAAGCGGTTGCTGCCCTGCCTGAGACAGCCTCGCAGCGATGTGGAGCCATTTTACGGGCTTTGCAGGTGACTAGATCCCGCGTGATTGGCCATGTCGAAGGCGTCTCAGGTTCTCTTCTTTTGACAGTGGAGAACACATACGACATGGCTCTTGACCTAGCTGATGTCAGAAGCCTAGCGGAGTCGCTTTTCGCCTATGCAAGATTTAGAACGGATCAGCTTTCGCCGCAGCGTCCGACGTGGACAGAGTTCGCACCATCCCTGGACATGCTCTGGCTCGACAAGCTTAAGATACCAGAGGCGAAGGCGCGTTTCCAACGTCTCAAGCCTAAGTAAGGTGCCACCCGTTCGGGCGTATTAAGGCGACCTGCCTGCGGCAGGCTCCCCCTCGGATGAAGTCCGAGGGTCCGGCCTTGACCCGCCCTCGCTTGCGCGACTGACGCCGGGGCGTCGGACTTCGTCCCCTCTCCCGGCGGGAGAGGGAGGGGCCCGCCGCGCAGCGGGGGAGGGTGAGGGGTTACAGGTCCGGCCGTTCTCGGGCGCGGGTCGGGTGGGCGGCCAAGCGGTGGGACCTGTGACCCCTCACCCAACCCTCTCCCGCCGGGAGAGGGCTCCCGCGTTTCGGTCCGCCGGAGTAGCGTCCCTCATGGCCGCGCCGCATCCGCCCCGCATCGTCCGCGCGCGGCGGCTCCGGCGGGAGGAGACTTACGCGGAGGCGGAGCTCTGGGCGGTATTGCGGGGGTCCGCCCTGGGCGTGATGTTCAGGCGCCAGCACCCCGTCGGGCGGTTCGTGGCCGACTTCGCCTGCGTGGAGCGCAAGCTGGTGGTCGAGCTGGACCGGGCGGTGCATGCGCGGCCCGATGTGGCGGAGGCCGACGCGGAGCGCACGCGGGAGATCGAGGCGTGCGGGTGGACGGTGGTGCGGTTCGGGAACGACGCGGTGGCGGACATGTCGGGCCTGCTGTCGGCGGTCTCGCGGGCGGTGATGGCGGCCGTCCGGCGGAACCTGTGACCCCTCACCAGACCCTCTCCCGCCGGGAGAGGGCTCCCGCGTTTCGGGCGGACGCCCCTATATGTCGGCCATGAGCTCCGACATCGACACCCCCAAGACCGCCGCCGAGAAGCTGGCCGAGGCGTTGGCGCGCAAGCGGGGCGGGGGGGCGGCGGGGGCGCCGACCGACGCGTCGGCGCAGCGGCGCACGGAGCGGGCGGCGGCGGCGCGGTCGGCGTCCAAGTCGAAGCCCGCGCCCCGCAAGGGCTGAGCCGCCGGCGTCTCTGCGCGGCCGAACGGGGGCGCGGCGGGGGGCGGGGCGCGGCCCGATCCCTTGCGCCGCAAGGGTCGTGGCCACCGGCGGCCGGGGCGGAACGGGGGGACAGGTGCGGACTTGTCCCCGCCCCCCGGCGGCGGGCGCATGTTCCTTCCGTCCCGTCCCAGGGGAGGGCGCCCGGCCGGCGAGCCCAAGGAGGCGGCGGGACGAGGTCGAGCGGGGAGGAGGGCGGGGGTCGCAACCCGTCCATCGGCAGGGGTCGACCGACCCGCCGCCCGTCCGGGGGTTCACACCGCGCCCCGCTGAGAAGCGCGGCGCGGCCGGGGGCGAAAGCGGGGCTGGAGAAGTCCCGTACGCCCGGCTGACTTATGGGATCACGACCTCGCGGAGCGTCACGGCCCGTCGAAACGGTACACAGACTTCCTCACCGGGCGGGTCGCCCGGCGCTCCGCCGCCCTCCCCACGCCTGCGACGCGCGCGCGTCGCGGGGCGCCGCATTGCGCGCCTGACATCGCCGCCCGGCGGCGCTGCGGCAGGCTCGCGGCCATGCGCCCCGCCCCGCCCGCCGCCCTCGCCCTCGCCCTCGCGGCCGTCGCCGCCGCTCCCGTCGCCGGGCGGGCGCAGACGGTGCGGTCGGAAATCCCAATCCGCTCGGTGGTGCTGTCGGACGGGGCGCAGCGGTTCTCCATCCCGGTCACGGTGGGAGCGGCGACGGTGGAGGCGGGGCTCGACACCGGCTCGGCGGGACTGCGGATCCTGCCGGGCGTGCTGGGGCCCGCCGACGCCAGGCCCACCGGCCGCCGCGACCACATGGGCTACGGCGGCGGGGCGGAGTTCGAGGGCGAGGCGGCGCGGGCGCACGTGGCGGTGGGGGCCGTGGCCGGCGACATGGAGGTGGAGCTGATCACCGCGGTGGGCTGCACCGCCGCCAAGCCCGGCTGCCCGGCCGGGAAGGCGGACCTCCAGCGCTTCGGGGTGCAGGGCGACGGGCTGCCGGGCGAGGGGTTCAAGGCCATCGCGGGGGTGATCATGGGCGACGTCGCCATCCCCAGCCTGCTGAACGGCGTGGGCGCCAGGAGCTGGATCGTGGAGCTGCCGCGCCCCGGCGAGGCCGCGCCCGGCCGCCTGGTGGTGAACCCCTCCGCGGAGGAGACGGCGGGCTATGTGCGGCTCAAGGTGAGCGGCGGCCGGTCGGGCCTGCACGACAGCGTGCCCGGCTGCCTGCGGGCGCAGGGCGGCGCCAACGTCTGCGGCCAGGTCACCTTCGACAGCGGAGCGCCGGGCGTGCAGGTGCTCGGCGCCGGCCGCTTCGAGGCGGCGGGCCAGGCCGCGCGGCTGGAGATCGGGCCGGCGGGTGCGCCGGTGGCGGCGACGGGGCTGGTGTTCGGCCGCCGGGCGCAGAGCTCGCACCTGGCGGTGGAGCCGCCGCCCCGGGCGCTGGAGGGGCGGGGTGCGGTGATCCGCGCGGGCATCCTGCCCTACTACGCCTGGTCGGTGCTGTACGACCCCGGGGCGGGCGAGATCGGGGTCAAGGCGCGACCGACCTACCCGGGCGGCCCCACGCCGGACGCCGCTCGCGCCCCGTGACGCCCCTCGTTGCGCCGCGCCGCGGCTCGGCCTATCTCGCCACCTCCCCTGGAGTTCACCCATGCGAGCGGATGTCACGGCCCTGGCGGCCGACATCGAGCAGAGCGTCGCTCTGCTCAGGAGGCGTCTTTGACTGGGATCCCGCCCTTCGACGCCTGGACGAACTGAACGCCCGGGTCGAGGACCCGGCCCTGTGGGACAAGCCCGACGAGGCGCAGGCCGTCACCCGCGAGCGCTCCAAGCTCCACGACGGCGTGGAGGCGGTGCGCGCGCTGGAGCGTGAGGCGCGCGACGCGGTGGAGCTGGCCGAGCTCGCCGAGATGGAGGGCGACGCCTCGGTGGGCGACGAGGCCGCCGCGGCGCTCCGCGGCCTGAAGGAGCGCGCGGCCCGGGCGGAGCTGGAGGCGCTGCTCTCCGGCGAGGCGGACGGCAACGACGCCTTCGTGGAGATCAACTCGGGCGCGGGCGGCACGGAGAGCGCCGACTGGGCGCTGATGCTGATGCGCATGTACTCGCGCTGGGCCGTGCAGCACGGCATGAGCGTGGAGGTGCTGGAGGAGACCGCCGGCGAGCAGGTGGGCATCAAGAGCGCCACCCTGCAGGTGAAGGGCTCCAACGCCTACGGCTGGCTGAAGACGGAGAGCGGCGTGCACCGGCTGGTGCGCATCTCGCCCTACGACAGCTCGGCGCGGCGCCACACCAGCTTCGCCAGCGTGGGCGTCTCGCCGGTGGTGGACGACACCATCGTGATCGACATCAACCCCGCCGACGTGCGCACCGACACCTACCGGGCCTCCGGCGCGGGCGGCCAGCACGTGAACAAGACAGACTCGGCGGTGCGCCTGACGCACATCCCGACCAACATCGTGGTGGCCTGCCAGATGGGGCGCTCGCAGCACCAGAACCGCGAGGAGGCGTGGAAGATGCTGCGCGCCCGCATGTACGAGGCGGAGCTGCAGAAGCGCGAGGAGGCGGCGCAGGCCCTCGCCGACGCCAAGACGGAGATCGGCTGGGGCCACCAGATCCGCTCCTACGTGCTGCAGCCGTACCAGATGGTGAAGGACCTGCGCACCGACGTGGAGACCAGCGACACCGCGGGCGTGCTGGACGGCGACCTGGACGCCTTCATGGGAGCGAGCTTGGCCAAGCGCGTGGGCGTGACCCGCGACGCGGAGGCCGAGGCCTGATGCCGCGGGAGGACGTGCGGCCGGTGGTGATCTTCCACAACCCCGGCTGCGGCACCTCCAACAAGGTTCTGGGCATGATCCGCGACACGGGGGTCGAACCCGAGGTGGTGCGCTACCTGGAGCGCGGCTGGACGCGCGCCTCGCTCGGCCGGGTGCTGGACGCGCTGGGGCTGGCGCCCCGCGACCTGCTGCGCACCGCCACGGCCGCCGGCGCGCTCCTGGAGGAGAAGTCCGACGCGGAGATCCTCGCCGCCATGCTGGCCGACCCGTCGCTGGTGGAGCGGCCGATCGTGACGAGCGCCCGGGGCGCCGCGGTGTGCCGCCCCGCCGACCGGGTGCGGGGGCTGCTCTAGGGCGCCCGCACCCGGCTCCCGACCTACTTGGTGACGGCCGCCTTGGCGTCACGGCCCGTCTCGGCCACGGCGTGGCCGGTGGCGCGGCCCGCCTTGGCCACGGCGTGGCCGCCCTTGCGCGACGCCTTCGCCACGGCGTGGCCCGCCTTGCGCGAGTCCTTGGCCACCACGTGGCCCGTCTCGCGCCCGGCCTTCGCGACGTCATGCCCGGCCTCCCGGGTGCGGTCGCCCGCGGTCTGCGCCTGCGCGCCCGCGGCGGCGAGGAGGACGGCGGCGGTCAGGGCGGGGAGGACGGGGCGCATGCTGGAGGTCTCCGAAGGGTGAGGGGCTGATGTGGGCGCCTGGCCGCGTGCGCGCCAGATCAGCCCTCCTGCACGGCGCGGAGCACCTCGTCCACGTGGCCGGGCACCTTCACGCCGCGCCACACGCGCTTGAGCACGCCGTCCGGGCCGATCAGGAATGTGGAGCGGTCGGCGCCCATGTACTTGCGGCCGTACATGCTCTTCTCCCCCCAGGCGCCGTACGCGTCCATGACCGCGTTGTCCTCGTCGGAGGCGAGCACCAGGTCCAGGCCGTACTTGGCCTTGAACTTGTCGTGGCTCTTGGGCGCATCCTTGCTGAGGCCCACCACCACCGCGCCCGCGGCGGCGAAGTCTGCGGCGCGCTCGGAGAAGCCCTGCGCCTCCTTGGTGCAGCCGGAGGTGTCATCCTTGGGGTAGACGTAGAGCACCACCGCGCGGCCGACGTAGTCGGCGAGCCGCACACGGCCGTGGCCGTCGGTGGGCAGGTCGAAGTCGGGGGCGCGATCCCCGCTCTGGAGTCCGGTCATATCTTTCTCTCCATGTCAGACGGGGCGGACCAGCACGATCTTCTTGCGGCCCGCCGCGACCTTGATCACGCCGTCCGCGCTCACGTCGGCGAGGGTGACGGCGACGGCTGCGTCGTTCACGGCGACGTCGTTCATCCGCAGCCCTCCCCCCGCCGCCAGCCGCCGCGCCTCGCCGTTCGAGCCCGCGAGCCCCGCCCGCACCGCGAGCGCGGCCACCGACAGGCCGGTGGTGAAGTCGGCGAAGGCCACCTCCACCGTCGGCAGGTCGGCGGACAGCCGTCCCTCCTCGAACGTCGCCCGCGCCGCGCCCGCCGCGGCCTGCGCCGCCTCCCGCCCGTGCAGCAGCGCCGTGGCCTCGTCGGCCAGCACCTTCTTGGCGGCGTTGATCTCCGCCCCCTCCACCGCCTCCAGCCGGGCGCACTCGTTCAGCGTGAGGTCGGTGAAGAGCCGGAGGAAGCGGCCCACGTCCGCGTCCTCCGTGTTGCGCCAGAACTGCCAGTATTCGTACGGACTCAGCAGGTCCGCGTTCAGCCACACGGCCCCCGCGGCGGTCTTGCCCATCTTGGCGCCCGAGGCGGTGGTGATCAGCGGCGTGGTGAAGCCGAACGCTTCGCCCCCGTCCTTGCGGCGGATCAGCTCCACCCCGTTGACGATGTTGCCCCACTGGTCGCTTCCGCCGAGCTGCAGGGCGCAGCCGTGGCGGCGGTGCAGCTCCAGGAAGTCCACCGCCTGCATGAGCATGTAGTTGAATTCGAGGAAGCTCAGCGGCTGCTCGCGCTCCAGCCGGAGCTTGACCGAGTCGAAGGTCAGCATGCGGTTGATGGTGAAGTGCGGCCCGTACTCGCGCAGGAACTCGACGTAGCCGAAGGCCGACAGCCAGTCGTCGTTGTCCACCATCATCGCGTCGGCCGGACCGTCGCCGAACCGCAGGAAGGGCTCGAACGCGCGCTTGATCGAGGCGATGTTGGCGGCGATGCCCTGCGCGTCGAGCATCCGGCGCGTGGCGTCCTTACCGGAGGGATCGCCCACCTTGGTGGTGCCGCCGCCCATGACCACGATGGGCCGGTGCCCCGTCTGCTGCATCCGGTGAAGCAGCATGACCCCTACGAGGTTGCCCACGTGCAGCGACGGGGCGGTGGCGTCGAAACCGATGTAGCCGGTGAGGACGCCGGCGGCCGCCCGCGCGTCCAGCCGCTCGATGTCGGTGCACTGGTGCAGGTAGCCGCGCGCGACCAGGGTGCGGACGAGGTCGGAGCGGGGCTGGAACGGCGGACTCATCGCCGCGGCTGTTAGCACGGAGGGCGCGACGCCATAATGCTGTGCGCGAGGACCAGCGACATACGGAGGCGGACCGGGATGACGATGCACGACGCCGGGCGGCTGGTCCCGATCGCCGCCCTGGCCCTGGCGGGCTGCGGCGGTGCGCCCGACCCGCTCGTGCGCTTCGCCGCAAGCGCGGAGACGAGGCTCCCGATCCGCGCCCTCGCCCCCGAAGCCGACATCGTCTGCGAGCTGACTCCGTATCGGTCGCAGGTGTCGGGCGCGGGAGCCGGAGAGATCAACCGCTATGTGGCGGACCACCACCTCGCCCCCGACGACGAGGGAACCTGGCTTCTGGTCTGGAAGCGCGGCGGGCGCATCCTCCACCGGATCGCACCCCGCCGCCCCGTCGACCTCGTCAACGACGGCGGACCGGCTGTGCAGGGCGCCGTCCCGAAGGACCTCCGTGCGGCCGTCTGCGTCCGCGGAGCCGATGGCGTGCTGGTCAAGCTCGCGCAGACCGACCGGGTGAACGCCGTCCTCGCCGCGCCCGCCGCGCCCTGATGCGCGGGGTCCGGCCGTGATCGCCGCCTTCGTCGCCCTCCTGCTGCAAGCCGCCGCGCCCGCCGCCCCGCCGCCGCCGGACTGGGCCGCGTCCGAACTCGTGGTCTCCGCCACGCCCGGCCCGGTGTTCTGGCGCGTCGCCCGGGGCGGGGGCGTCGTCTGGATCCTGGGCGTCCCGGACACCTTCGCGCGGGACGTGCGGTGGGACACGCGACGGCTGGAGGGCGTGCTCGACGGCGCGCGCATGCTCCTGACCGTCCCCATCTACACGCTGAGGGGCGGACGGCGCGCGGGCCCCGGACCGAAGTCGGTGGAGGCGCGACTCCCGCCGGAGCTGGCGGCGCGCTTCGCCGCCGCACGCGCGCAGGCGGGCCGGCCCGCCGCCCGCTACGACGGACTGCCGCTGGTGGACGCCGCGCACAGGCTCCGGGCGGACCTTTACGCCAGCTACGGCGTCTCGCGCCTCGCCGACGACGAGGTCAGGAGGCTCGCCGCCCGCCGCCTCATCCCGGTCCGGCCGCTGTCCCGCCACGAGGTGGAATCCGCGGCGACGGACGCCGCCGAGCCGCAGGGCGCCCGCTGCGTCGCAGGCGCCCTGGCCGACGCCGCCTTCGCCAGGGACCACGCGGCGGCGGCCACGCGCGCCTGGGCGGTGGGCGATCTCCGGGCGGTGCGCGACAACAGCGCCAAGCCGCAGGTCGCCGCCTGCCTCGACGGGATCGGCGCCTTCGACGCGGTGCACGCGCGTTACCCGTTGGAGGCGGCCGCGGCGATCGGAGACGCGCTCGACCGGGGCGGACACTCCGTGGCCCTGCTCACCCTGGGCGCGCTGCTGAACAGGGACGGCGTCCTGCCGCGGCTCCGGGCGGCGGGGGCGTCGGTGACCGCGCCGCAATCCGCCCCGCCGCCCGAGACGCCCGCGCCCTGATCAGTCGGTGAGGCCGTTCATCCGCTGGTCGAGGTAGTGGTTCACCTTGCGGTCCACGTCGTCCAGGCGGCCGGTCCAGAAGTGGGTGGCGCCCTCCACCAGCTCGTAGGCGATCGAGATGCCCTTCTGGGTGCGGAGCTTGGCCACCATCCGGTCCACGTCCGCCTGCGGCGCTACGGTGTCGGCGGCGCCGTGCAGGATCAGGCCCGAGGCGGGGCAGGGGGCCAGGAAGGTGAAGTCGTACACGCTGGCGGGCGGCGTCACGCTGACGAACCCGTCCGTCTCCGGCCGGCGCATCAGGAGCTGCATGCCGATGTAGGCGCCGTACTGGTAGCCGCCGACCCAGCACTGGCTGGCGGTGGGGTTGTTCGACTGCAGCCAGTCGAGCGCGGTGGCCGCGTCCGCCAGCTCGCCGATGCCCGAGTCGAACTCGCCCTGGCTCTTGCCCACGCCGCGGCTGTTGTAGCTGAGCGTGGCGAAGCCGTGGTGCATGAAGGCGCGGTGCAGCTGCACGGTCACCGCGTTGTTCATGTGCCCCTGCGTCTTGGGGTGGGGGTGCAGGATCAGCGCGATGGGGGCATTGTCCGCGCGGCCCCGGGTGAAGCGGCCCTCCAGGCGCCCGGCGGCGCCGGCCAGGATCACTTCGGGCATCTCGAGAACTCCTGAAAGCTGCGAGCTTCTCGCAACCGCGAAATGTTGACCGCAGCGGTAGGAAATCCTATCTCCGGGCGGCGGAAGGGGGCGCGTGTAGCACGCACGCGGCGGTCTTCTCCACCATTGCGAACACGCGCTCCGATGCACCTCTCCACCAAGGGACGCTACGCGGTCATGGCCATGGCCGACCTCGCGCGCGCCGGCCTGGCGGCGGGGGAGGGCGCCCGCGCCGTCACCCTGGCGGAGATCGCCGCGCGCCAGGCCATCAGCCTCGCCTACCTGGAGCAGATCTTCGCCCGCCTGCGCCGTGGCGGCCTGGTTGTGGGGGCCCGCGGGCCGGGCGGCGGCTACGTGTTGGCGCGAAGCCCCCGCGACATCCCCGTCTTCGCCGTGATCCGCGCGGTGGACGAGCCTGTGGCCGTCACCCGGTGCCGCGAGGGCGCGGGCTGCGCCCCAGGCGGCGCCTTGTGCCTCACCCACGGTCTGTGGGACGCGCTGGGCCGCACCATCGAGCGGTTCCTCACGGGGGTCAGCCTCCTCGACGTGGTGGAGGGCCGCTTCGACGCGCCCGCCTTCGCGGAGGTGGCCGCGTGAGCCGCCCCTCCCCCGTCTACCTCGATCACGGCGCCACCTCGCCCGTGCGCCCGCAAGCCGCGGCCGCCGTGGCGGAGGAGCTGCGCCTGGGCGGCAACGCCTCCTCCGTCCACGCCGCGGGACGCGCCGCGCGCGACCGGATCGAGCGCGCCCGCCGCGACGTGGCCGCGCTCCTGGGCGCCGATCCGGAGCGCACGCTCTTCACCTCCGGCGGGGTCGAGGCCGACAACCTGGCTGTCACCAGCGCCGTTGCGGCCGGCTCCCGCCGCCTGCTGGTGGGCGCCACCGAGCACGTCGCGGTCTCCGCCGCCGCCGTCGCCACGGGCCTGCCCGCCGAGACCATCCCGGTGGACGGCGACGGCGTGGCCGACCTCGCCTGGCTCGCCGCCCGCCTCGCCCGGTGGGACCGCGCCGACGGCCGCCCCTTCGTCGCGCTGATGCTCGCCAACAACGAGACGGGCGTGCTGCACCCCGTGGCCGAGGCCGCGGCCCTGGTGCGCGAGGCGGGCGGCTGGCTGCACGTGGACGCCGTCGCAGCCGCCGGCAAGGTGGCCATCGACCTCCACGCGCTGGGCGCCGACACCCTGGCCGTCTCCGCTCACAAGCTCGGCGGGCCGCAGGGCGTGGGCGCGCTCGCCTGGTCCGAGCTGGGCGAGCCCGTGCGCGCCCTGCACGGCGGCGGGCACGAGCGCGGCCGCCGCGCGGGCACGGAGAACACGCCGGGCATCGCGGGCTTCGCCGCCGCCGCCCGCCTCGCCGCCGAGCACCTGCCCCAGGCCGTCGAGCAGGCCCGCTGGCGCGACGCCGCGGCCGCCCGTCTCAAGGCCGAGGGCGTGCGCGTGGCGGGCGAGGGCGGGCGGCGCACGCCGGTGGTCCTGTCCCTGGCGGCGGAGGGCTTCGCCTCCCACCTGCAGGTCATGGCGTTGGACCTCGAAGGCGTCATGGTGTCCGCCGGCTCCGCCTGCGCCTCGGGCAAGGTGAAGCCGTCCGGCGTGCTGGAGGCCATGGGCTTCGGCCCGCTGGCCGCCGGTTCGCTCCGCGCCTCCGGCGGCTGGTCCACCACCGAAGCCGACTGGGTGCGGTTCGCCGACGCCTGGCTCCACGTCCACGCGCGCGCCCGTTCGCGCGCCCGCACCCCCGAGTACGCATAGATGGCCGCCGCCCTCGAGACCGTCCGCACCGTCCAGGCGCTGGAGGCGTACGCCTACGGCTTCTCCACCGACATCGAGCAGGAGTTCGCGCCCAAGGGCCTGGACGCCGACACCGTGCGCTTCATCTCCGCCAAGAAGGGCGAGCCGCAGTGGATGCTCGACTGGCGGCTGGAGGCGTTTGAGCGCTGGACCGCGCTGGAGGAGCCCAACTGGGCCAAGCTCGGGTTTCCGAAGATCGACTACCAGGACCTGCACTACTACGCCGCCCCCAAGGCCAAGGCGGAGATCGGCAGCCTGGACGAGGTCGACCCCGAGATCCTGGCCACCTACACCAAGCTCGGCATCCCGCTCGGCGAGCAGGAGGTGCTCCTGGGCGTGAAGGGCTCCGGCCGCGTGGCGGTGGACGCGGTGTTCGACAGCGTGTCGGTGGCCACCACCTTCAAGGCCGAGCTCGCCAAGGCGGGCGTGATCTTCATGCCGATCAGCGAGGCCTTGCGCGAGCACCCGGAGCTGGTGCGGAAGTACCTCGGCACGGTGGTGCCCGTCAGTGACAACTACTTCGCCTGCCTGAACAGCGCCGTGTTCAGCGACGGCTCGTTCGTCTACATCCCGCCGGGCGTGCGCTGCCCGATGGAGCTCTCGACCTACTTCCGCATCAACGAGCGCGACACCGGCCAGTTCGAGCGCACGCTGATCATCGCGGACAAGGGCTCCTACGTCTCCTACCTGGAGGGCTGCACGGCCCCCAAGCGCGACGACAACCAGCTCCACGCCGCGGTGGTCGAGCTCGTGGCGCTCGACGACGCCGAGATCAAGTACTCGACGGTGCAGAACTGGTATCCCGGCGACAACGAGGGCCGGGGCGGCATCTACAACTTCGTGACCAAGCGCGGCGACTGCCGCGGGGCCCGCTCGAAGATCTCGTGGACGCAGGTCGAGACCGGCTCGGCGATCACCTGGAAGTACCCGTCCTGCATCCTGCGCGGCGACAACTCGCGCGGCGAGTTCTATTCGATCGCGATCTCGAATGGCCGCCAGCAGGTCGACAGCGGCACCAAGATGATCCACCTCGGCAAGAACACGACGAGCCGGATCATCTCCAAGGGCATCGCGGCGGGCCGGTCCGACAACACCTATCGCGGCCTCGTCTCGGCGCACCGCAAGGCTAAGGGCGCGAGGAACTTCACCAACTGCGACTCGCTCCTGATCGGCGACCAGTGCGGGGCGCACACCGTGCCCTACATCGAGTCGAAGAACGCGTCGGCCGTCTTCGAGCACGAGGCCACCACCTCGAAGATCTCCGAGGACCAGATGTTCTACTGCCAGCAACGGGGGCTGTCGGAGGAGGAGGCGACCGCGCTCATCGTCAACGGCTTCGTGCGCGACGTGCTCCAG
>CAXSHO010000043.1:12954-22173 GCA_964237305.1 uncultured Caulobacteraceae bacterium | reverse complement strand
CGCGTGCTGATGGTCAAGCTGGCCGACCGGCTGCACAACATGCGCACGCTGGGCTTCATCCAGAACCCCGCCAAGCGCGAGCGCATCGCCCGCGAGACGCTGGACATCTACGCGCCGCTGGCCCGCTCCATCGGCGTGCACCGCATCACCTCGGAGCTGGAGGAGCTGGCCTTCCAGCACCTGCAGCCCGCCGCCCGCGCCGCCATCATCCGCCGGCTGGACGCGCTGAAGGCCGACCAGGGCGGCGCCATCGCCGACCTCACCGCGGGCGTGGCCCAGCGGCTGGAGGAGCAGGGCGTGGAGGCCAGCGTCTACGGGCGCGAGAAGAAGCCGTTCTCCATCTGGCGCAAGCTGCAGAAGAAGTCGGTGGGCTTCGCCAACATCAGCGACATCTACGCCTTCCGCGTGCTCGTGGACGACGAGGGCGACTGCTATCGCGCGCTGGGCGTGATCCACCGCACATGGCCGATGGTGCCCGAGCGGTTCAAGGACTACATCTCCACGCCCAAGCGGAACAACTACCGCTCGCTGCACACCACCGTCGTCGGCCCGCGCGGCATGCGCGTGGAGGTGCAGCTGCGCACCGAGGCCATGGACCGCGTGGCGGAGGAGGGGGTCGCCGCCCACTGGCGCTACAAGACCGGCGCCTACGGCTTCGACCCGGAGGACGCGGCCGCACAGGGCGGCGTGGACCCGCTGGAGAACCTGCGCCACCTCGTCCAGGTGCTGGAGCACGGCGGCGACGCGGAGGACCTCGTCGAGAACGCCAAGCTGGAGATGTTCCTCGACCAGGTGTTCGTCTTCACCCCCAAGGGCCGGCTGGTGACGCTTCCGCAGGGGGCCATGCCGCTGGACTTCGCCTACGCCGTCCACACCGACGTGGGCGACACGGCGGTGGGGGCCAAGGTGAACGGCGAGCTGAAGCCGCTGCGCACCCCCCTGCAGAACGGCGACGTGGTGGAGGTGGTGCGCGGCGGCGTCCGCTCCACCCCGCCGGACTGGAGCTCGCTCACCGTCACCGGCCGCGCCCGCTCCGCCATCCGCCGCCACCTGCGCGCCACGGAGCGGGAGGAGTTCACGCGGCTGGGCCGCACGGCGGTGGAGCAGGCCTTCGCCCGGGCGGGCAAGTCGCTGCAGGACGTGTCGCTCCGCCCCGCGCTGGAGCGGTTCTCGGCGGGGAGCGAGGACGAGCTCTACGACATGGCCGGCCGGGGCCGGGTGGCCGCGGCCGCCGTGCTGGCGGAGGTGTTCCCCGGCCTCAAGGAGGACGAGCGCGCCGCCGCCGCCGCCCGCGTGCGCATCGAGGACGGGCGCGGCGCCCGGCTCTACGTGCGCGGGGCCGCGGTGGCTCCGGGCGTGTCGCTGCACTTCGGCGCCTGCTGCTCGCCCGTGCCCGGCGACCGCATCGTCGGCATCCTGCAGCCCGGCGGCGAGGCGCTCACCGTCCACACCATCGACTGCCAGCGCCTGGCCGAGTTCGAGGACCGGGAGGAGGCCTGGCGCGACCTGCACTGGACGCCGGAGGCCGAGCGCAGCACCGTCAGCCGCGCCCGGGTGCTCGCCACGGTGAAGAACGCGCCGGGGGTGCTCGGCGTGGCCTGCACCCTGATCGGCGAGGCGGGCGGCAACATCGCCAACCTGAAGATGACGCACCGCCAGCAAGACTTCTTCGACGTGGAGTTCGAGCTGGACGTCGTGGGCGCCAAGCACCTGGCCCACATCTCCGCCGCGCTGCGCGCCTGCCCGGAGGTGGAGACGGTGGAGCGGGTCAGGGCGTGAGCGCGGTTCAGGCCCGGTTCAGCCGGCCGATGCGAACCTTTGCGCCTGTTCGTCGTTCCTGCGGCGAAGCTTGAGCCTCAAGGAGAGACACCATGCGTAGATTCGCCGCCCTCGTCGGCGCCGTGGCCACCGTGATGACCACCGTCGCCGCCGTCCCCACCTTCGCCGACGCCCAGTCGCGCTATGACAGCCAGCGCTACGACAGCCCGCGCTACGAGCGCTCCGTCCGCAGCCGCCGGGCCTATGCGCGCCGCGACCGTTACGACCGCAACTGCTACGCCTCGCGCCGGTCGGACGGCAACAAGGGCACGGTGGCGGGCGCGCTCATCGGCGGCGCCTCGGGCGCGCTGATCGGCGGCGACGCGCTGGGCGCGCTGGTCGGCGGCGGCGTCGGCGTGGGCTAAGGCTCGCGCGCCGTTTTCATTCCGGGAGCCCGCCCAGTGGCCGAGATCGTCGACATCACCGCCCGCGAGATCCTGGACAGCCGGGGCAATCCCACGGTGGAGGTCGACGTCACGCTGGAGGACGGCGCCTTCGGCCGCGCCGCCGTCCCCTCCGGCGCCTCCACCGGCGCGCACGAGGCGGTGGAGCGGCGCGACGGCGACGCCGCCCGCTACGGCGGCAAGGGCGTGCTGCAGGCGGTGGACGCGGTGAACGGCGAGATCTTCGACGCGCTCTCCGGCTTCGAGGCGTCGGAGCAGCGCCGGCTGGACTCCACGCTGATCGGGCTCGACGGGAGCGAGAACAAGAGCCGCCTGGGCGCCAACGCCGTGCTCGGCGTCAGCCTCGCCGCGGCCAAGGCCAGCGCCATCTCCGCGGGCCAGCCGCTCTACAAGTACGTGGGCGGCGTCTCCGCGCGCGTCCTGCCCGTGCCGCTGATGAACATCATCAACGGCGGCGCCCACGCCGACAATCCCATCGACGTCCAGGAGTTCATGATCGCGCCCGCGGGGGCGGAGAGCTTCTCCGACGCCCTGCGCATGGGCGCGGAGATCTTCCACAGCCTCAAGTCGGCGCTGAAGGCCGCGGGCCACAACACCAACGTCGGCGACGAAGGCGGCTTCGCGCCGAACCTGCGCTCCGCCCACGAGGCGCTGGAGTTCATCGTGCGCGCGGGCGAGGGGGCGGGCTACAAGGCGGGGGAGGACTTCTGGCTCGCCCTGGACGTGGCCGCCACCGAGCTCTTCAAGGACGGCCGCTACGTGCTGGAGGGCGAGGGCCGGACGCTGGACGCCGCGGGCATGGCCGACCACCTCGCCGGCCTCGCCGACGCCTTCCCCATCTGCTCCATCGAGGACGGCGCGTCGGAGGACGACTTCGACGGCTGGGCCGCGCTCACCGAGCGGTTGGGCGACCGGCTCCAGCTCGTGGGCGACGACCTGTTCGTCACCAACCCCGACCGGCTGGCCGAGGGGATCGAGCGCGGCCTCGCCAACTCCATCCTGATCAAGGTCAACCAGATCGGCACGCTGAGCGAGACGCTGGACGCCGTCGATCTCGCCACCCGCGCCGGCTACACCAGCGTGATGAGCCACCGCTCGGGCGAGACGGAGGACGCCACCATCGCCGACCTGGCCGTGGCCACCAACTGCGGGCAGATCAAGACGGGCTCGCTCGCCCGCTCCGACCGGCTGGCCAAGTACAACCAGCTCCTGCGCATCGAGGAGATGCTGGGCGACCAGGGCGTCTATGCGGGGCTCAGCGTCATCCGCGGCTGAGCCCCGCGCCCGCCTCACATGGGCATGGCGCCCGGCGCGCCGCACTTGGCGAACTTGCCCTTGGCGTCCTTGCAGCGCGCGGCCGTCTTGGCGGCGGCGGGGGCGGGGCACTTGGTGAACTTGCCCTTGGCGTCCTTGCAGGGCGCCGCGGAGGCGCCGCCCGCGACGGCGAGCGACAGGGCGAAGGCGGCGACGACCAGGTTGCGCATGGCGCTCTCCCGTTTGAGGACGCGGCCAAGCTCCCACGCGCGGGGCGGCTCGGCAACCCGACGTTAAGTCTGTGGGGCGACACACGGGTGGGAACGGTCGCGGGAGGGGTGCGGGGTGGATCTTCTGAGCCGGATCCGGCCCTACGCCCCCACCGCCGTCCTGGCGCTCCTCATCTTCTACTTCGGCGTGAACGCCGTCACCGGCGAGCGCGGCCTCGCCAAGGACGGGGTGCGCGACGCCACCCTGGCCAGCCGCACCGCCGAACTCGACCGGCTGCGCGCCCAACGCGGCGAGCTGGAGCGGCGCACGCGCCTCCTGGCCGACACCAACCTCTCCGCCGACCTCCTGGAGGAGCGGGCCCGCGACCTCCTGGGCTACACCGACCCGCGCGACTACGTGGTCCGCCTCCAGCCCTGACCGAGCGGCGGGCGGCGGAGGCGCCTAGCCCCGCCGTTTCCGTTGCGGTAGGCCTTCCGGGGCACCCCCGACCCCCGTCGGCTTCCACCTTTGCAGGAGACACGCCCGCATGGCGCGTGCGCGACCCGCCGCTGCGGCCGACAAGCCGGCCCGCTCCAAGCCCGTCCCCCGCCGTGCGGAGCCGCCGGCGCGGCCGAACGGCCCGTCCAGGGACGAGCAGCTGGCCTGGCACCGCGAGATGCTGCTGATCCGCCGCTTCGAGGAGCGCGCGGGCCAGCTCTACGGCATGGGGCTGATCGGCGGCTTCTGCCACCTCTACATCGGCCAGGAGGCGATCGCCGTCGGCATGCAGAGCCTCAAGCTCCCGCAGGACGAGATCATCACCGGCTACCGCGACCACGGCCACATGCTGGCGGCGGGCATGAGCGCACGCGAGGTCATGGCCGAGCTCACCGGCCGCGCCGCGGGCGCCGCCCGGGGCAAGGGCGGCTCCATGCACATGTTCTCCACCGAGAAGGGGTTCTACGGCGGCCACGGCATCGTCGGCGGCCAGGTGGCGCTGGGCACGGGCCTGGCCTTCGCCAACCGCTACAAGGAGGACGGCGGCGTGGCCTTCACCTACATGGGCGACGGCGCGGCCAACCAGGGGCAGGTCTACGAGGCGTTCAACATGGCGCAGCTGTGGAGGCTGCCGGTGGTCTACGTCATCGAGAACAACCAGTACGCCATGGGCACGAGCGTGGAGCGCGCCTCCGCCGAGACCCACCTGCACAAGCGCGGCATCAGCTTCGGCATCCCGGGCGTGGAGGTGGACGGCATGGACATCGACGCCGTGCGCGAGGCCGGGGCGGAGGCGACGGAGCACGCGCGCTCGGGCCGGGGCCCCTTCATCCTGGAGATGAAGACCTACCGCTACCGCGGCCACTCCATGAGCGACCCCGCCAAGTACCGCACCCGCGACGAGGTGGACGAGGTGCGCAAGACCCGCGACCCCATCGAGCACCACCGCGCCACGCTGGAGAAGGCCGGCCACGGCGACGAGGCCGCCTTCAAGGCCATGGACGCCGAGGTGAAGAAGATCGTCGCCGACGCCGCCGAGTTCGCCCGCACCACCCCCGAGCCCGACCCGAAAGAGCTCTACACCGACGTCTACCTGGAGGCGGCGGAGTGACCCGAGGCTCGCGGGCGTCTAGGGTGGTTGGATGCGGATCGAGACGGAACGCGAAGACGACGGGCGCTGGATCGCCGAGGTCGTCGACCTGCCAGGCGTGCTGGCTTACGGGAGCACACGCGCGGACGCCGTCGCCCGTGTCGAGGCGCTCGCGCTGCGCGTCATCGCCGACCGTTTGGAGCATGGCGAGGCCGTCCCGGCTCTGGACGCCCTCTTCGCAGCGTGAGCGTCTGGCCGGCGACGAAGGCCCGTCGGGTCCTGGCGGCGCTGGAGCGGATCGGCTGGCGACTGAAGCGGACGGCCGGCTCGCATCGTGTGCTGGAGAAGGCCGGGTGGCCAGACCTCGTGTTCGCCGCGCACGACGGCGAAGAGGTCGGCCCGCGCCTTCTCGCACGCATCGCCCGCGCGAGCGGCTTGACACCCGACGACCTCTGACCGCCGAGAGCGGATCCCGCCGATGACCGACATCCTCATGCCCGCGCTCTCCCCCACCATGGAGGAGGGCACGCTCGCCAAGTGGAACATCAAGGTGGGCGACACCGTCAGCTCGGGCGACGTCATCGCCGAGATCGAGACGGACAAGGCCACCATGGAGGTGGAGGCCGTGGACGAGGGCGAGGTCGCCGAACTCCTCGTGGAGGCGGGGTCGGAGGGCGTGAAGGTCAACGCCCCCATCGCCCGCCTCAAGGGTGAGGGGGAGGGGGCCGCCCCCGCCCCCGTCTCCACCGGCGAGGGCCAGGCCACCCCGGGCGCCAGCGCCACCGATCCTCGCGCCGCCCGCGACGAGGGCACGGACCGCGTGGCCGACGGGGCGGGCGCGCCCGTGCAGGCGAGCTCGGGCGGCGGCGGCGCGCCCGTGCGTACGGACAACGAGACCAATGTCGGGGCTGCGGCCCCCCCTCAGTCGGCTCCCCCGCCAGGGGGGAGCAAGACCGAAGTCGCCTTTCCCTCCCCCTTGCGGGGAGGGGGGACCGCTGAAGGCGGTGGGAGGGGGGCCGCGCGCGCAGAGGGAGGCCGCGTGTTCGCCAGCCCGCTCGCCCGCCGCCTCGCCGCGCAGAAGGGCGTCGATCTCGCCTCGCTGACCGGCTCCGGCCCGCACGGCCGCGTCGTCGCCGCAGACGTGAACGTAGCCGGGCCTAGCGCGGCGAAGCCCGCGGCGGCCTCGCAACCCTCCGCCGCGCCGCAAGCCTCCGCGCCCAAGTCGCTGGCGCAGATGGGCATTCCGGACGGGAGCTACGACCTCGTCCCACTCGACGGCATGCGCCGCACCATCGCGCGCCGGATGACGGAGAGCTTCCGCGACATCCCGCACTTCCCGCTCACCATCGACCTGGAGATCGACCGCCTGCTCGACGCGCGCACGCGCATCAACAAGGCGCTGGAGAGGAGCGGGGCCAAGGTCAGCGTCAACGACATGGTGATAAGGGCCTGCGCCGCCGCGCTGAAGGCCGAGCCCGCCGCCAACGCCAGCTACACGCCCGAGGGGATCGCCCTGCACCACCACGCCGACATCGCGGTGGCCGTGGCGGTGGAGGGCGGGCTCATCACCCCCATCGTGCGCCGGGCGGAGGAGAAGTCGCTGGCCGCCATCGCGGGCGAGATGAAGGACCTGGCCGAGCGGGCGCGCACCAAGAAGCTCAAGCCCGAGGAGTTCCAGGGCGGCACCTTCAGCGTGTCCAACCTCGGCATGATGGGGATCAGGAGCTTCAGCTCCATCCTGAACGAGCCGCAGGGCTGCATCCTGTCGGTGGGCGCGGGCGAGAAGCGGCCGGTGGTGCGAGGAGATGCGCTCGCGATCGCCACGGTGATGACGGTGACGCTCACCTGCGACCACCGCGTGGTGGACGGCGCCATCGGCTCGCGCTGGCTCCAGGCGTTCCGCGGCTACGTCGAGGACCCGATCACCTTGCTGGCCTGACCCATACTCCGCTCATCCCCGCGGAAGCGGGGACCCTGTGTGAGCTCCGCGCACATCGGGTCGCCCATCGTCAGAGCGCAGCGGAGCCGCTCAAACCTGGGTCCCCGCTTCCGCGGGGATGAGCGGAACAGCGGATGGCCTTGGACTACGACCTCATCGTCATCGGCGCGGGCCCCGGCGGCTACACCGCCGCCATCCGAGGCGCGCAGCTGGGCATGAAGACCGCCATCGTGGAGCGCGAGCTCCTGGGCGGAATCTGCCTGAACTGGGGCTGCATCCCCACCAAGGCGCTGCTCAAGTCGGGCGAGGTGTACGAGCAGCTCGACCATCTGGTGGAGTACGGGCTCTCCGCCGAGAAGCCCGCCTTCGACTTCGCCAAGGTGATCGGCCGCTCGCGCGCGGTGGCCAAGCAGCTGAACGCGGGCGTCACCTTCCTGATGAAGAAGAACAAGATCGACGTCATCAAGGGCGAGGCCCGGCTCGCCAAGGGGGCGCCTGCGCCCAAGGTGGTGGTGGACGGGCGCACCCTGCAGGCCAAGGCGGTGATCCTGGCCACCGGCGCCCGCGCTAAGGAGATCCCGGCCATCGGCCTCGCCGCCGATGGCGACCGGGTGTGGACCTACCGCCACGCCATGACGCCCGACGCCTGCCCGCGCTCGCTTGTGGTGGTGGGCTCGGGCGCCATCGGCGTGGAGTTCGGCTCCTTCTACCGCGCGCTGGGCGCCGAGGTGACGGTGGTGGAGGCGCTGGACCGCATCCTGCCCATCGAGGACGAGGAGATCTCCGTCGCCGCCCGCAAGGCGCTGGAGGCGCGGGGGATGACGTTCCGCACCGGCGCCAAGGTGACCAAGCTCGCCAAGGACGGCGAGGGCGTCACGCTCACCATCGAGACGGGCGGGAAGACCGAGCAGCTCCGCGCCGAGCGGGCCATCGTGGCGGTGGGCATCGACGGCAATGTGGAGAACCTCGGGCTGGAGGAGCTCGGCGTGAAGATCGAGCGCGGTCACGTCGTCAGCGACGGCCACGCCGCCACCAACGTGCCCGGCCTCTACGCCATCGGCGACGTGGCCGGGGCGCCCTGGCTGGCGCACAAGGCCAGCCACGAGGGCGTGCACGCGGTGGAGCACATCGCAGGGGTGGCGGGTCCGGCGATCGCCGCGCCCATCGCGGGCTGCACCTACTCCAACCCGCAGGTGGCGAGCGTGGGCATGACGGAGGCGCAGGCCAAGGCGCAGGGCCGCGCGGTGAAGGTCGGCCGCTTCAGGTTCTCGGCCAACGGCAAGGCCATTGCGGCGGGCGACACCACCGGCTTCGTCAAGACGGTGTTCGACGAGAGGACGGGCGCGCTCCTGGGCGCGCACATGATGGGCCACGAGGTCACCGAGATGATCCAGGGCTTCTCGCTGGCGATGACGCTGGAGGCCACGGAGGCCGAGATCATGGCCACCGTCTTCCCCCACCCCACCATGAGCGAGGCCATGCACGAGGCGTCGCTCGACGCCTACGGCATGGTGATCAACGCCTGATCAGATGGAGAAGCTGACGCCGCAGCCGCAGCTGGACTTGGCGTTGGGGTTCCTGATGCGGAACTCCGACCCGGCCAGCTCGTCCACCCAGTCGATCTCCGCCCCCGCGAGGAAGGGCTGGCTGACGTCGTCCACCAGGGCCGCGGCGCCGTCCCGCTCCACCCGGAGGTCGTCGGCCTCGCCCGCGCCCACGAGGTCCAGCCGGTACTGGAAGCCCGAGCAGCCGCCGCCGTTCACCGCCACGCGCAACAGCACCGCGCGCCCCTCCGCAGCCGAGAGCGCGTGCAGCCGGGCGGCGGCGGCGGGGGAGAGGGTGATGGGTTGGAGCGCCATGCGGCGTCACCTTTGGGAAAGCGTCGTTGCGACTCTATATGAGCCCTCGACCGACCGGCCGGAAGGCCCGCGCTCAGGAGGCCCCGGTGGACGGCGAGCTCGACATCACGCCCCGCCGCCGCGTCCGCGAGCCCGCGCCCTACGCCT
>CAXSHO010000043.1:0-12918 GCA_964237305.1 uncultured Caulobacteraceae bacterium | reverse complement strand
GAGCCTCGGCCGCCGCCACGCGGAGGACGAGAGCGCCACCCGCACCCCCTTCGCCCGCGACCGCGACCGCATCATCCACGCCTCGGCCTTCCGTCGGCTGAAGGAGAAGACGCAGGTCTTCGTGGCGCACGAGGGCGACTACTACCGCACCCGCCTGACCCACAGCCTGGAGGTGGCGCAGGTGGCGCGCTCGGTGGCCACCGCGCTGGGGCTCGACGCCGACCTCGCGGAGACGGTGGCGCTGGCGCACGACCTGGGCCACCCGCCCTTCGGCCACGCGGGCGAGGACGAGCTGCGCGAGCTGATGGCCGGCCACGGCGGCTTCGATCACAACGTGCAGACCTTCCGCGTCGTCACGGAGCTGGAGCGCCGCTACCCCGCCTTCCCGGGCCTGAACCTCACCTGGGAGACGCTGGAGGGCGTGATCAAGCACAACGGCCCGGTGACCACGCAGCTGGACCGGCCGAGCTACCGCGCCGTGGCCAAGTTCGACGCCGCCTACGGCTTGCGGCTGGACACCTACGCGAGCGCGGAGGCGCAGGTGGCCGCCATCGCCGACGACATCGCCTACAACAACCACGACGTGGACGACGGGCTGCAGGCGGGCCTGTTCACGGTGGAGGACCTCGCGGAGGTGCCGCTGATCGGCCCCTCGCTGGCCGAGGTGCGGCGGGATTGGCCCGACCTCGATCCCACCCTCCTGCGGCTGGAGGCGGTGCGGCGCATGATCGGCACCATGATCGGCGACGTGATCGCCGAGACGCGCCGCGGGGCCGGCGGCCTGCGCTCGCCGGAGGAGGTGAGGGGGCTCGGCCGCCAGCTGGTGCGCTTCTCGCCGGACGTGGCCGAGGACCTGGCGCAGCTCCGCGCCTTCCTGCTGGAGCGCATGTACCGCCACTACCGCGTGAACCGCACGCGCTCGCAGGCGCGCCGCATCCTGGCGCAGATGTTCCACCTGTTCATGGCCGAGCCCGACGTCCTGCCCGCCGATTGGCAGGGCGCGCAGGAGGGCCGCGACGAGGCGGGCCGGGCGCGGGTCGTGTGCGACTACATCGCCGGCATGACCGACCGCTTCGCCATCGAGGAGCACCGGCGCCTGTTCACCCTGGACTTCGGCCGCTAGCGCGCCGGGTGAACGGGTCGTTAACCAAGGCGGACGCACGGTCGCAGGCGGCCGCGCACGCCTGACCCGTCTTCCCGCGCTAGACTGGTCCGGACGAATCACCCCCTGCGCCGCCGCTGATCCGGAGGCCTGAGAGCCCATGACCGACACCGACCGCGGCGCCTACACGCCCCACCACGACGCGCCGCTGGCCTTCGACGCGCGCCGCCCGTCCGACCGCCGCCCGCTGCCCATGACGCTGATCGCCAGCGCGGGCGTGCTGGTGCTGGTGGGCGGGGCGCTGGTGATGGCCTACCGCGGCGGCATCCGGGGGTCGGAGGCGCCGAAGGCCGTCGGCGAGCCGCTGGGCGTGATCAAGACGGCGGCTCCCGCGGGAAGCCCGGCGGAGGCGGGCGGACCCATGGACGTCTACGCCGCCCAGAACGTGCCGACCTCCGCCCCGAACTTCACGCCGCCCCCCGAGCAGCCCGTCGCACGGCCGACCGTCGCGGCCGCCACGCCGGCGCCCACGCAGCTGACGGTCAAGACGGTCGAGCCCGCCAAGATCCGCATCGAGCCTTCGGAGCCCGCGGCCGCGCCGGCGCCGGCGCCCACCGCCGCCGAGCGGCTCGCCGCCGTCTCGGCCCGCACCGCCATCCCCGCAGGCGCCGCCGACGGCCCCGTGCAGGTGGCGAAGGCCGAGCCCGCGCCCGCCAGGCCGGCGGTCGCCAGGTCCGAGGTCACCGCTCCGCCCAAGCCTCTCGCGGCGGCGGTGGCCCCCGCCAGACCCGCGCCCGCTGCAGCCAAGACCGAGGCGCCGGCCAAGATCGTCGTCGCGAAGACGTCCGTCGCCAAGCCCGAGCCGGCGACCAAGCCGGCCGAGGCCAAGGCGGTCGCCAAGGGCGGCGCGGCGGTGCAGATCGGCGCCTTTTCGTCGCACGCCCTGGCCGACAAGGGCTATGCGGACGCCGCCAAGCTCTCCAGCCTGGGCGGACACGCCAGGGCGGTGGAGACGGTGCAGCACGACGGCCACACCTTCTACCGCGCCACGCTCACCGGCTTCGCCGACAAGGCGGCGGCCAAGGCGTTCTGCGCCACGCTGACGGCCAAGGGCGGCCGCTGCATCGTGAAGAGCTGACGGTTGGCGGCCCGCGCCTGCATTCTGGGCTGCGCGGGCCCCGGGCTCTCGGCGGAGGAGCGCCGCCTCTTCGCGGAGGCCGACCCCTGGGGCTTCATCCTGTTCAAGCGCAACATCGAGGCGCCCGAGCAGGTGCGCGCGCTCACCGCCGCCCTGCGCGATGCGGTGGGGCGTGACGCGCCGATCCTGATCGACCAGGAGGGCGGGCGCGTGCAGCGAATGGGGCCGCCGCACTGGCCGGCCTATCCGCCCGGCGCGGCCTACGGCGCGCTCCCGGCCAAGGACCCGCTCGCCCGGCGCGAGGCGGCGCGGCTGGGCGCCCGGCTGATGGCGCACGACCTGCGCGCCGTGGGGATCGACGTGGACTGCGTGCCCGTGGCCGACGTTCCCGCCCCCGACGGCCACGACGTGATCGGCGACCGCGCCTACGCCCGCTCGGCCGGGGAGGTGGCGGTGCTGGCTCGCGCCGCGGCGGAGGGGCTGACGGCGGGCGGCGTCTTGCCCGTGGTGAAGCACATCCCCGGCCACGGCCGCGCCCGCGCCGACAGCCACCACGAGCTGCCGGTGGTGGACGCCTCCCTCGACGAGCTCGAGGCCGTGGACTTCCTGCCCTTCCGCGTGGGCGCCGACCTGCCCGCCGCCATGACCGCGCACGTGATCTACACCGCCGTGGACAAGCGCCGCGCCGCCACCGTCTCGCGCAAGGTCGTCCGCCGCGTGATCCGCGGTGCGATCGGCTTCGACGGCCTCCTCATGACGGACGACCTCGGGATGAAGGCGCTGCAGGGCTCGCTGGCGGAGCTGACGCACGCCTCGCTCAAGGCGGGCTGCGACGTGGTGCTGCACTGCTCGGGGCGGATCGAGGAGAACCGGGAGGTGGCCGACGCCTCGCCCCGGCTGCACGGCGACGCCAAGCGGCGGGCGGCGGCCATGCTCTCGCGCCGCCTGGGCACGCCCGAGCCGCTGGATGTGGGCGAGGCTCGCGCCCGCTTCGCCGGGATCATGTCCGGCGCCGCGTCCCCGCGCGCCGCGCGCCGGAAGGCGGCCGACCCCACGGCGGACGGGCGGCGGTGACCGTCCACTTCCAGCCGCGGCTCGACTTCGAGGCCGTCGCCCGCGCGTCGGAGGACGGTGAGGCCCTGGTGCTGGAGCTGGACGGGTACGAGGGCCCGCTCGACCTCTTGCTGGAGCTGGCGCGGGGGCAGAAGGTGGACCTGCGCGCCATCTCCATCACGGCGCTGGCCGACCAGTACCTCGCCTTCGTGCAGGCGGCCCGTCGCAAGCGGTTCGCCCTGGCCGCCGACTACCTCGTCATGGCCGCCTGGCTCGCCTTCCTGAAGTCGCGCCTGCTGCTGCCCCGTCCCGAGCGCCCGGTCGAGGCCGAGCCGGCGGAGGAGGCGGCCGACGCCCTGGCGCTGCGCCTCGCCCGCCTGCAGGAGGTGCGCGACGCGGCCGCCGCGCTCCAGCGGCGCGACCGGCTGGGCGTGGACGTCTTCCCCCGCGGCGATCCGCAGGCGCTCGTCGTGCGCGGCGCCGTCCGACACGAGGGCGACCTGCACGCGCTCGTCCAGGCCTACGTCGGACAGCGCCGCCGCGAGGCGGCCCGCCGCTACGCTCCCGTCCGCCGCGTGGAGGCCTTCCCGCTGGAGGCCGCGCGCCTGCGCCTGGCCGAGCTCCTGCCCGAGCTGGCGGACTGGCGCGGGCTGGAGGAGGTGACGCCGGACGGCGAGCCCGACGGGCCGAGCCGGGCCTCCCGCATCGCCTCGACCCTGGCGGCCGGGTTGGAGATGACGCGAGACGGGGCGCTGGAGCTGCGGCAAGCGGCCGCCTTCGCCGCCCTGCACCTGCGCGCCCGCGCCGCGGCGTGACCGGGGCTGAGCCGCTCGCCGCCGAGCGCATGGCCGAGCCGCTCGCCGCCGAGCGCATGGCCGAGGCGCTGCTCTTCGCCGCCGCCGAGCCGCTCTCGCCCGCCGACCTCGCCCGGCGCCTGCCCGAGGGGGTCGACGTCGCCGCCGTGCTGGCGCTTCTCCAGCGCACCTACGCCGGGCGCGGCGTGCGGCTGCAGGAGGTGGGCGGGCGCTGGCGCTTCGTCACCGCGCCGGACCTCGCCGCCCTCCTGACCGACGAGCGCGAGGAGGTGCGCCGCCCCTCCAAGGCCGCCTACGAGGTGCTGGCGATCGTGGCCTACCACCAGCCCGTGAGCCGGGGGGAGATCGAGGCCGTGCGCGGCGTGGCGCTCTCCCGGGGGGTGCTCGACACGCTGATGGAGGCGGGCTGGGTGCGCATGCGCGGCCGCCGCCGCACGCCGGGGCGGCCGGTGGTGTACGGCACGACGCCAGGGTTCCTGGAGCACTTCGGCCTCGCCTCCCTGGCCGACCTGCCGGGGGCGGGCGATCTGCGCGGCGCGGGGCTGCTCCCGGCCGACCTCCCCCCCGGCTTCACCATGCCCGACCCCTCCCATGGCGAGGACGAGGCGCTGGACCCGGTGGGCGAGGACGCGCCCGAGTTCGTGCAGGACTTCACCGCGGAGGACGGTTGAGGTCGCCGCCTTGCGCGGGCGCCCCCCCGTGCTAGACCGCGCGCCTTCGCCGCCGGAACGTCCATGGACAGCATCGCCATCGTGGGAGGCGCGCCGCTCAACGGCGAGATCCCCATCTCCGGCGCGAAGAACTCGGCCATCAAGCTCATGGCCGCGAGCCTGCTCACCGACGCGCCCCTGCGGCTGACTAACATGCCGCGCCTGGCCGACACGCGGCTCCTCGGCCGCCTCATGCGCCGGCTGGGGACGGAGATCACCGAGCGCGACGACGGGCCGGACGGGCAGGAGACGGTGCTGCACACTCCGGAGATCGTGTCGGCGTTCGCGCCCTACGACCTCGTCCGCCAGATGCGCGCCTCGTTCAATGTGTTGGGGCCGCTCCTGGCGCGGACGGGCCACGCCAAGGTGAGCCTGCCGGGCGGCTGCACCATCGGGGCGCGGCCCGTGGACCTGCACCTCCGCGCGCTGGAGGCGCTGGGCGCGCAGATCGACATGCACGAGGGCTACGTCTTCGCCCAGGCGCCCCGCGGCCTGCGCGGCGGGCGGATCGTCTTCCCGTTCGTGTCGGTGGGGGCCACCGAGCATGCGCTCCTCGCCGCGGTGCTGGCGCAGGGCGACACGGTCATGGAGAACGCCGCCTGCGAGCCGGAGATCGCCGACCTCGCCGCCTGCCTCAACGCCATGGGCGCGCGGGTGGAGGGGGCGGGCACGTCAACGATCACGGTCAGGGGCGTGGCCAGCCTGTCGGGCGCGGAGCACGCGGTGATCTCCGACCGGATCGAGGCGGGCACCTACGCGGTGGCTGCAGCCATGGCGGGGGGCGAGACGCGCCTCACGCGCACCGACCCGGCGCTGATCTCCGCGCTCCTGTCCAAGCTGGAGGAGGCGGGCGTCGGCGTCACCCGCACCGCCGACGGCGCGGTGATCAAGCGCGACGGCGCCCGGCTCCGCGCCGTGGACCTCGCCACCGACCCCTATCCCGGCTTCCCCACCGACCTGCAGGCGCAGTTCATGGCGCTGATGACGCTGGCCGAGGGGGAGAGCGTGGTGCGCGAGACGATCTTCGAGAACCGCTTCATGCACGCTCCCGAGCTGAGCCGGCTGGGCGCGGACATAGTGGTCTCCGGCGGGGAGGCGCGGGTGCGGGGCGTCGACGCCCTCCGCGGCGCGCCCGTGATGGCCACCGACCTGCGCGCCTCCGTCAGCCTGGTGATCGCAGCCCTCGCCGCCGAGGGCCGCACGGTGGTGGGCCGCGTCTACCACCTGGACCGCGGCTTCGAACGGCTGGAGGAGAAGCTCACCGCCTGCGGCGCGGACGTGACGCGCCTGAAGGGCGACGGGGAGGGCGAGTGAGCGTCTTCATCTCCGCTCATCCCCGCGGATGCGGGGACCCAGACTTGTTAGAGGGTCCGGCGCGATCGGGAGCGTCGCAAGCCTTGATCCCCGCACTCGCGGGGACGAGCGGGGAGAGGTGGACGGCATGTCCGACAAGCTGAAGCTCCTGGCGCAGGACCCCGACGACCTCGTCATGCTGTCCGCCGCCCTGCAGGACGCGCAGGTGAAGCTGGCCGACATCAGCTACGCCCCCGCCGCCCGCACGCTCACCTTCCCGCTGACGCGCCGCCGCTGGGAGGCGGACGGGACGGAGCAGGTGTCGTGCGCTGTGCAGTTCGGCGACGTGCTGAGCGTGAAGACGCGCGACCTGGACAAGGACGCCACCTGCAGCCTGCTGGCGCTGGAGTTCATGGAGAGCGCCGAGCCGCCGGGCGGCCACCTGCTGCTGCTTTTCGCAGGCTGCGGCGAGCTGAAGGTGGAGGTGGAGTGCGTGGACGCCGCCCTCGCCGACCTGTCCGACCCCTGGACCGCCGAGGCGCACCCCGACCACGGCGTGGCGCTCGTGGATGACTGACTTGCCTCTCCTGATCCGCTCATCCCCGCGGAAGCGGGGACCCAGGCTTGAGCTTCGCGCGCGCGGCTGGATGACATCCGAGGTCAGGTGGCGAGGATCGAGCCTGGGTCCCCGCTTCCGCGGGGATGAGCGGAGGTAGGGGCATGGCGCGCCGGTTCGACGCGGCGGATCCCGGCTTCCCCGCCGCCTTCGCCGCCTTCCTCGACGAGCGCCGCGGCGCCCCCGCCGACGTGGACGCCGCGGTGGCCGACATCATCGCCCGGGTGAAGGCGGAGGGCGCCCCCGCGCTCCTCGACTACGCCCGCCGCTTCGACGGGGTGGACTTGGCCGAAGCCGACCTCGCCGTGACGCCGCAGGACGTGGAGGAGGGTGCCGCGCGCTGCCCGGCCGAGGTGCGGGACGCGCTCACCTTCGCCGCCGCCCGCATCCGCGCCTACCACGAGCGCCAGCGCCCCGCCGATGCCGCCTGGACGGACGAGGCGGGCGTGGAGCTCGGCTGGCGCTGGACGGCGCTGGACTCGGTGGGCGTCTACGTGCCGGGCGGCCGGGCGGCCTACCCCTCCAGCGTCCTGATGAACGTCGTGCCCGCCGTGGCCGCGGGTGTAGGCCGCATCGCCATGGTCACGCCTCCCGGTCGGCTGGAGCCCGCGGTGCTGGCCGCCGCCCAGGTGGCGGGCGTGTCGGAGATCTGGCGGGTGGGCGGGGCGCAGGCCTGCGCGGCGCTGGCCTACGGCGCTGGGCCGATCCGCCCGGTGGACAAGATCGTGGGGCCGGGCAACGCCTACGTCGCCGCCGCCAAGCGCCGGCTCTACGGCGTGGTGGGGATCGACGCCCTGGCCGGCCCGTCGGAGATCCTGGTGGTGGCCGACGCGGACAACGACCCGGAGTGGATCGCCTCCGACCTCCTGAGCCAGGCCGAGCACGACCCCGACGCCCAGTCCATCCTCATCACCGACGACGCGGCCTTCGCCGCCCGCGTGGAGGCGGCGGTGGAGGCGCAGCTCCTGGCGCTCGCCACCGCCGCGGTCGCGCGCACGTCCTGGGAGCGGCACGGTGCGGTGATCCTCGCACCCCTCGCCGACTGCCCGCCGCTGGTGGACGCCATCGCCCCCGAGCACGTAGAGTTCGCCACCGCCGACCCCCGCGAGCTGGCCGACCGGGTGCGCCACGCGGGCGCGATCTTCCTCGGACGGTGGACGCCGGAGGCGGTGGGCGACTACGTGGCGGGCTCGAACCACGTGCTGCCCACGAGCCGGGCGGCGCGCTTCTCGTCCGGCCTGTCGATCTACGACTTCCTCAAGCGCACCTCGATCCTGTCCTGCTCGCCCGAGGCCTTCGCCCGCCTCGGCCCCGCCACCGCCGCCCTCGCCGACGCCGAAGGCCTGCCCGCGCACAGCCGCTCCGCCGCCCTGCGCCTGGGGCAGGGGAGGGCGGGGTGAGCGACCACCGGCTCGCCTCCGTGGAGATCGATCCGGCGAGCCTCGGCGCCGCCGGCCCCGAGCAGGAGCACGAGCGCGAGGTCGCCGTGTTCGACCTCCTGGAGGAGAACAGCTTCCGCCCGGAGGGAGCGGAGGCCGGACCCTACGCGCTGAAGCTCTCCAACGTGGACGGGCGGCTCTGCTTCGACATGCAGGGGCCGGGCTTCGAGCGCCGCCACCTGCTCTCGCTCACCCCGCTGCGGGCGCTGATCAAGGACTACTTCATGGTCTGCGACAGCTACTACGCCGCCATCCGCCACGCGACGCACGCCCAGATCGAGGCCTTGGACATGGGCCGGCGCGGCCTGCACGACGAGGGATCGGACAAGCTGCGCGATCGGCTGGCCGGCAAGGTGGAGCTGGATCACGACACCGCCCGGCGCCTGTTCACGCTGGTCTGCGCCCTCTACCGGCGTGCCTGACGAGAGCCCGCCGGCCGCGGTGCTGTTCGCCTGCACCCTGAACCGGGTGAGGAGCCCCATGGCCGCCGCGCTGATGCGCCGCCGATACGGCCGCTCCACCTTCGTCGACAGCTGCGGCCTGAAGCCCGCCGACGAGGTGGACCCCTTCTCCGCCGCCGTCATGGACGAGGTCGGCCTGGACCTGACCGGCCACAGGCCGAAGGGCTTCGGCGAGCTGGAGGACTCCTCCTTCGACATGGTGGTCACGCTCTCGCCCGAGGCGCACCACCGGGCGCTGGAGTGGACCCGCCACCTGGCCTGCGAAGTCGAGTACTGGCCCACCTTCGACCCCGCCGCGGCCGACGGCTCGCGCGACCAGCGGCTGGACGCCTACCGGCAGGTGCGTGACCGCCTCGACGCCCGCATCCTCCAGCGCTTCGGGCGCGCCTCCACCTTCGGCGGCTGAGCGTCGACCGCGGGGGGCGCGTCTGGCATGAGGCGCACCCGCCCGCCGCCCGCGAGACGCCGTGACCGCACCCCTCGTCCTCGCCAGCGCCAGCCCGCGCCGCCTCCAGCTGCTCCTGCAGATCGGGATCACCCCCGACGCCGTGGATCCGCCCGAGGTGGACGAGGCGCCCCTGGCCAAGGAACTTCCCCGCGCCCTGGTGGCGAGGCTCGCCGTCGCCAAGGCCGAGGCCGTGGCCGCTCGGCGCCCGGACGCCTTCGTGCTCGCGGCGGACACCACCGTGGCGGTGGGCCGACGCATCCTCAACAAGCCCGTGGACGCCGCCGATGCGCGGCGCATGCTCGAGCTGCTCTCCGGCCGCGCCCACCGGGTGTTCACCGGCGTGTGCGTGCGTGCGCCCGACGGACGCACGGCCTCCCGCGTTTCGCAAACGCGGCTGCACTTCAAGCGGCTGGACGCCCCCGAGCTCGACGCCTTCATCGCCTCCGGCGAGTGGGAGGACGCGGCCGGCGCCTACAAGATCCACCAGCGCGCGGGCGGCTTCACGACGGCCCTGCAGGGCTCCTTCACCGGCGTGGTGGGCCTGCCCCTGTACGAGACGCGCGCCCTGCTCGGCGGGCTCGGCTTCCCGCTGCCGTGAGCGGAGTCCGCCGCCTCCTCCTGGACGACGCGCCCGGAGAACGGCGAGCCGTGGTTCTGCTGGACGGCCGCCCCGAGCGGCTCCTGATCGAGCGCGACGACGACGTCGCGCTGGCGAGGCTGGGCGAGCGGCATGTGGGCCGCGTCGGCGTCCGCGCGGGCCCGCAGGCCTTCGTCGACCTCGCGGTGGGTCCTCCGGGGATGGCGCGCACGGCGGGCGTCCCGCCGCCGGAAGGAGCCGCCGTGGAGGTGGAGGTCGCGGCCGAGGCGCGGGACGGCAAGGGGCCGCGGCTGAGACTCCTCGCCCCCGCGGAGGGCGCGCCCCGCCGGCTCGCGCCCGCGCCCGCCCTCCTGGGCCGGCTGCAGGCGTTCGCCCCGGACGTGGAGGTCGAGCGCGGCCCCGACGCGGAGGCCGCGGCCGACCTCGCGCAGGAGGCCGCCCTGGCGATCACCCACGCCTTCCGCGGCGGCCTGACGCTGCACGTGGAGCCCACGCGCGCCCTGACCGCCGTGGATGTGGACCTCGCCGGCGGCGAGGCGGCGGGCGCGCGACGGATGCGGGAGGCCAACCTGTCGGCGATCCGTCACGCCGCCCGGCTCCTGCGGCTGAAGGCGCTGGGGGGCGTCGCCGCCATCGACTTGCTGGGCTTCCCCGACCCAGCCCTGCGCGGGCTGCACCGCGCGGAGGCGGAACGCGCCTTCGCCCCGGACGACCAGGCGGAGGTGGCCGCCCCCGACCGGTTCGGCCTGCTCCACGTTTCGCGCCCGCACCGGGAGCAGCCGCCGGCCTTCCGCCTGCTGGACGCGGACGGTCGGCCCGCGGCGCGCACGGTCGCCCAGCACCTCCTCCGGGCCATCCTGCGCGAGGGGCGGGCCGACCCCGGGGTGCGGCTGCGGGCGGTGGTGCCCCCCGACGTGGCCGCCGCGCTCCGGCACCGGCTGGCGGCCTCGGCGATCGCGGTGGAGCTTCGGGAGGTGGCTTGCGCCCGGGCGGACGCCCACATCGCACGGGCATGACCGCCTCCCGCCTCTGCCCCACCTGCCGCCGCCCGGCGGTGGAGTCGCACCGCCCCTTCTGCTCGCCGCGCTGTGCGGAGGTGGACCTCGGCCGCTGGTTCTCCGGACGCTTCGTCCTGCCGGGCGCCCCGCCCGCCGACGAGGCGGAGGAGGAGGACTGAGGCGGCTGGACAGCCCGGGGACCGGCGGCTATGTCCCGCCGCTTCCGCCCGTCGGGCCTGGGTAGCTCAGTTGGTAGAGCAGCGGATTGAAAATCCGCGTGTCGGTGGTTCGAATCCGCCCCCAGGCACCACGGTCCGTGATCCCCGCCCTCCCGCGATGCTGCAGTGCGCAAGATTTTTGCGCTGCACCGCCGTATGAGCGCCTCCTGCGGTTGCAGCCCTCCGGAACGGCGCTTGGAAGCGGCTGAATCTCCTTGACGCCGGGGGAGGCGTTCGGCCAATGGGGATCGACCGCATTTCTAAACGCGCGGTAAGGTTCGCAGCCCCGAAGGGCGCGCCGACCGCAGCCGGAGGGTCGGGAGCCGGTGATCCGGACCCGTCCCGCCGGAGAGTTAAGCGCCTCCGCGCCCCACCGGGCGAGGCGGCGTCGAACGGGGGGAGACGCTCCGGCGTCCGACCCTTGGCCCAACGTGATTGATCAACCAGGAACTGGCTGAAGATGCTGGATAAACGAACCTCCCCGTTGCTCGCCGCGCTCGGCGCCCTGGCGCTCCTGGCCGTGAGTGCGCCCGCGCTCGCTCAGCCCGCGCCTGCGCCGGCCCCCGCGGCCGGGGAAGCCGCCTCCACGGCGCCTGCCGCTTCGGCCCCCGCCGATCCCGGCAAGGACGCCGCGGCTCCCGCGCCTAAGAAGGGTCACGGCGCGGTGCAGATGTTCATCGACGCGACCCCCGTGCCGAAGACGGTGATGATCGGCCTCCTCTTGGCGTCCATCGTCACCTGGACGCTCCTGATCATCAAGATCTTCGAGTTCAACAGCCTGAACAAGTCGACCTCCAACTTCCTGGAGGCCTTCCGGGGCGCCCGCTCCATCGCCGACATCAACCGCATCGCCACGCAGGAGGAGTTCGAGGGCAATCCGATGGCCGACATGGCCGCGGCCGCCTCCGGCGAGGTCGAGCTGTCGCGCCAGGCGGGCCTGAAGGTCGACGGCGAGCACCGGGGCTCCACCATCGACCGCGCCAACTCGGCGGTGGCCGCCGTGCAGGCGGGCCTGGGCCGGCGCCTCTCCGGCGGGATGCAGTTCCTGGCGTCGGTGGGATCGTCCGGTCCCTTCATCGGGCTGTTCGGCACCGTGTACGGGATCATGAACTCTTTCATCGGCATCGCCGACACGGGAACGACCAACCTGGCCGCCGTGGCCCCCGGCATCGCCGAGGCGCTGCTCGCCACCGGCATCGGCCTCTTCGCCGCGATCCCGGCCGTGATCTTCTACAACTACTTCCAGACGCGCATCTCGGCCTACGGCTCGCGGACGGAAGGGTTCGTCGCCGAACTCATGAACGCGATCTCGCGCCAGCTCGACAAGGGAGCGTAAGCGTCCATGGCAGCCAAGCTTGCAGGTCCTGGCGGGGGCGGCAGGTACCACGTCGAGGCGAACAGCGAGATCAACGTCACGCCGTTCGTGGACGTGATGCTGGTTCTCCTGATCATCTTCATGGTGGCGGCCCCGCTCGCCGCCGTGTCGATCAAGGTGGATCTTCCGGTCGCGAACGCCAAGGCCACGCCCAATCCGCCCAAGCCCTTCAACGTGTCGATGAAGCCGGACGGGTCGGTGTACCTCGGCGACAAGGAGAGCTCGTCCGATACGATCGGGACCGACATCAAGGGCCAGATCGGTAACCGCGACCCGGAGAAGGAACGCATCTTCATCCGCGGCGACGAGCAGGTCCTCTACGGCGACTTCACCAAGGTGATGGCCAACCTGCAGGACAACGGCTTCTACAGCGTCGCCCTGGTCGGCGAAGACCGCAGCGGCGTGAAGGGAGCGAAGTGATCACATGACCGACGTCCCCCATCGCCGCTACGATCCGCTGACCGACGACGGTCCGCGCCGCAAGGGCGTGAGCCAGAGCGCCGTGATCGGCATCGCCGTCGCCGCGCTCTTCCACACCGGCCTCTTCTACTGGATCTACAAGACCAAGTTCGAGACCAAGGCCTACGAGCCGCCGGCCGACGACGTGATCCGCGAGTGGCTCGGCAAGCTCGGCAACCTGGAGCTGGCGGGCCG
>CAXSHO010000042.1:17030-22324 GCA_964237305.1 uncultured Caulobacteraceae bacterium | reverse complement strand
CGGCCGACTTCATCGAGTGCATCCCCTTCGCCGAGACGCGCAACTACGTCATGCGGGTGATGGAGAACATGCAGGTCTACCGCGCGCGGCTGGCGGGCGGCTCGGCGCCGCTGACGCTGGCGGAGGACCTGAAGCGCGGCAGCTGGAGCGCGGCCAGCTACGCGGCGACGCCGTCCGGCGGTCCTGTCCCGTATACGGAGCTCGGCGGCGTCACGCGCTGATCACGCAAACGTGATCGGTCCCGCTGCAACCTGGGGCTGAGTCTTTACAGAGATTTAAGTCGATACGGCCTGCGCGAACAGCTCGGGATCGACGTTGCCGCCGGAGGCGACCACCAGCACGGTGCGCCCCTGCGCCTCGGGTCGGCGCTGCAGCGCCGCCGCCAGCGCCACCGCGCCCCCGGGCTCCACCACCAGCTTGAGATGGCGGAAGGCGAAGGCCATGGCGGCGAGCGCCTCGTCGTCGGACACCACCGCCCCACCCTTGAGGAGGCGGCCGTTCACCGCCCAGGTGAGCTCGCCGGGTTGCGGCGACAGCAGCGCGTCGCAGATGGAGCGTGCGCCCGGCTCCGCCCGCACGCGCCGCCCCGCCGCCAGGCTGCGGGCGTGGTCGTCGAAGCCCGCGGGCTCGGCGGCCCAGACGGCCGTCGACGGCGACAGAGCCTCCAGCGCCAGCGCCACCCCCGCCACCAATCCTCCACCGGACACGCACATGTAGGCGAGGTCGGCCCGCGCGCCCGCCGCCTCCAGCTGCCGCGCCGCCTCCAGCCCCGCCGTCCCCTGCCCCGCCATGATGTGCGGGTCGTCGAACGAGGGGACGAGCACCGCCCCGCGCTCGTCGGCCAGCCGAGCGCTGATCGCCTCGCGGCTCTCCGTGAAGCGGTCGTAGAACACCACCTCCGCCCCGAGCCCGCGCGTGGCCTCCACCTTCACCCGCGGGGCGTCCGAAGGCATGACGATCAGGGCGGGGCAGCCCACCAGCCGCGCCGCCTCCGCCACGCCCTGCGCGTGGTTGCCCGAGGAGAAGGCCACGACCCCCATACGCCGCTGCTCGCCGCTCAGCCGCGACAGGCGGTTGTAGGCGCCGCGGAACTTGAACGAGCCCGTGCGCTGGAGCGGCTCCGCCTTCACCCAGACCCGGGCGCCGCACGCCGCGTCCAGCGCGTCCGCGCGCAGGAGCGGCGTCTCCACCGCCAGCCCGCGGAGCCGCAGGGCGGCGTCCTCCACATCGGCGAAGACGGGCGGCGTCACGACCGGGCGAGGCCGGCGAACAGCGTGTCCAACATGGACTCCTGCAGGCCGTGACGATCGGCCCACCTCACCCACGGCCGCGTCAGGATCAGCGACACGAGGCCGTGGCACGCCGCCCACAGCGTCTGCGACGCCACGTCCACGTCCACGCCGCCGAGGCGGCCGGCCGCCCCGATGCGGGCCACGCCCTCGCTGAACAGCTCGTAGGTGCGCCGGCCGAGCTTCTGGATCTCCCCGCGGGCCGCCGCCTTCACCGCGCCCGGCGAGCAGAAGGCCAGCTGGTAGACGTCGGGATGGGCGAAGGCGAACTCGAAGTAGCCCTGCAGCATGCGGCGCACCCTCAGCACCGGGTCGAGCTCCTCGGCCAGCAGGTCGGCGTTGATCCGGTTCAGGGCGGCGAATTGCAGCGCGCAGATCTCGATCAGGATCTCGCCCTTGTCACGGAAGTGCATGTAGAGGGCGGTGGAGGACAGCCCCACCTCCCCCGCGATGCGCCGGATGGTGGCGCCCTCGTATCCCTGCTCGACGAACACCCTCTGAGCCGCGTCCAGGATCTCGGCCCGGCGAAGGTGCCCGTCGCCCTTGGCCTTGCGCGCGGACCGCACCGGCCGCCCCGTCGTCGCCAGCATCGAACCGCGCCCCCCGCCTCCGTCTCCGGCCTGACTATGGCCAAACGCCCCGGCCGCAAAGCGTGACGAAGCTCCACCTCCAGTTGGTGGCGGCCGCTCCCCGCGTCTCAAAAGATGCGGGTGGGGAGCTGGGCATTGACGAACTCGAAAGGTTTCGGGCGACGGTCCGCGCGTGATTCGGCGCGCCTGGGGCCCACCGTCCTGCAGTACGGATCGGCCGTCTGCGCCACGGCGGCCCTGGCGGGGGCGCTGCGCTTCAGCGCGCACGGCGTCGTCGCCTGGCTGCACGTCGCCTTCTACGTCCTGTTCGCCGGCAACTCGCTCCTGACGCTCGGGCTCGTCTGGCTGGCGCGCACCGCGCCGCGCGTGGACGCCCCGGCCGTCCCCGATGCGGAGCTGCCCACCTACACGGTGATCGCGGCGCTGTACGACGAGGCGGCGATGATCCCCGGCCTCCTCAACGGGCTGGCCCGCCTCGACTACCCGCGCGAGCGGCTGCAGGTGATCCTCGCGCTGGAGGCGGACGACGTGGCCACCCGCCGGGCCGTGGCGGCCGCCGCGGGGCTCCTGGCGACGGAGGTGGTGCTCTCGCCGGCGGCCGGGCCGCGCACCAAGCCCAAGGCGTGCAACGAGGCGCTCCGGGCCGCCACGGGCGAGTTCGTCACCATCTACGACGCGGAGGACCGGCCCGACCCCGGCCAGCTGCGCGAGGCCGTGGCGCGCTTTCGCGCGGGCGACCCGCGGCTGGGCTGCCTGCAGGCGCCCCTGCGCATCGCCGGCGCGACCGGCTGGCTGCAGCGGCAGTTCGCCCTCGAGTACGCCGCCCTGTTCGAGGTGAAGCTCCCGGCCTACGCCCGGCTGGGCCTCGCCTTTCCGCTGGGCGGCACCAGCAACCACTTCCGCCGCGCGGCGCTGGCGGAGGCGGGGGGCTGGGATCCGTGGAACGTGACGGAGGACGCCGACATGGGCCTGCGGCTGGCGGCGCTCGGCTGGCGGCTGGGCGTGCTGTCCCGCCCCACCTGGGAGAGCGCGCCCCCGACGCTGGCGGTGTGGACGCCGCAGCGCACGCGCTGGATCAAGGGGCACATGCAAACCTGGGGCGTGCACATGCGGCGGCCGGGGGCGGGCGGGTGGCGGCGCGTCGCGGGCCTGCAGCTCACCCTGGGGATCGCCATCCTGTCCTGCGTGCTCCACGGCGCCATCGCGGCGGGCATGGCGGCCACCGTGCTCGTGTCGGTGATCGCCTGGCGCTGGCCGGGCGTGGGCTGGCCCGACATCGCGCTCTTCGCGGGGGGCTGGGCCAGCGCGGTGGTCGCCGTGGCGCAGGGCGAGCGCCGCCGGGGCGGTCGGCTGCGGGTCGGCGAGGCGCTGGGGGCGCTGGCCTACTGGCCGCTGCAATCGCTGGCGGCGATGAACGCCGTCACCGAACTGGTGGTCGACCCGTTCGCCTGGAGCAAGACGCCCCACAAGCCCGTGCCCGCGGTGGAGGAGGCGTCAGCCCGCGGCGCGTAGGGCCGAGCCCTCCCCCCGCGTGGCCCGCAGGCGCTCGGCCACCAGGAAGGCGAGGTCCAGCGCCTGCTCGGCGTTGAGCCGGGGGTCGCAGTGGGTGTGGTAGCGGCGGCTCAGCTCGTCCTCCGTGAGCGCGCGGGCGCCGCCCAGGCACTCGGTGACGTTCTGGCCGGTCATCTCCAGGTGCACGCCGCCGGGGTGCACGCCCTCGGCGACCGCCACGTCAAGGAAGGTGCGCACCTCCGACAGGATGCGGTCGAAGGGGCGGGTCTTGTAGCCGTTGGCCGCCTTCAGCGTGTTGCCGTGCATGGGGTCGCACGACCAGACCACGCGCCGGCCCGCCCGCTTCACCGCCGCCATCAGCCGCGGCAGGCGCGCCGCCGCCTTGTCCGCGCCGAAGCGGCCGATCAGCGTCAGGCGGCCGGGCGTGTCCGACGGGTTCAGCCGGTCGATCAGGCGCAGGAGGTCGTCGGGCTCCATGGTGGGGCCGCACTTCAGGCCGACCGGGTTCTTCACGCCGCGCAGGAACTCCACGTGCGCCCCGTCGGGCTGGCGGGTGCGCTCGCCGATCCACAGCATGTGGGCGGAGGTGTCGAACCACTCGCCCGTGGACCCGTCCAGGCGCGTCATCGCCTGCTCGTAGCCGAGGAGCAGCGCCTCGTGGCTGGTGAACATCTCCACGCGCTGGAGGTCGGGGTGCGTCTCGGCGGTGATCCCCACCGCGCGCATGAAGGTCAGCGCCTCCGCGATCTTCTGCGACAGCTCGCGGTAGCGCTCGCCGTTGGGGCTGCCCTCCACGAAGCCGAGCGTCCAGTCGTGGATGTTGTACAGGTCGGCGAAGCCCCCGCCGGCGTAGGCGCGGATCAGGTTCAGCGTGGACGAGCTCTGGGCGTAGGCGCGCAGCAGCCGCTGGGGGTCGGGCGCGCGGCTCTGCGGGGTGAAGTCCGGCCCGTTTATGATGTCGCCGCGGTAGGAGGGGAGCGTCACCCCGTCCACCGTCTCCACCTCGTCGGAGCGCGGCTTGGCGAACTGGCCCGCGATGCGGCCGACCTTCACCACCGGCTTGCCGCCCGCGAAGGTGAGCACCACCGCCATCTGCAGGATCAGACGGAAGAAGTCGCGGATGTTGTCGGCGTGGAACTCCTTGAAGCTTTCCGCGCAGTCGCCGCCCTGCAGCAGGAAGGCGCGGCCCTCGGCCACCTCGCCCAGGTGGTGCGTCAGCCGGCGCGCCTCGCCCGCGAACACCAGCGGCGGCATGGCGGCCAGCTCGTCCTCCACGCGCGCGAGGGCGGCCGCATCCGGGTAGTCGGCGGGCATGTGGCGCGCGGGCTTGGCGCGCCAGGCGGCGGGGGTCCAGCGGGGGCTCATGGTGCGGGGCGGTATAGGCCGGCGCCCGCCACGGGGAAAGCCGCGCGCGCCCGGGCCGACCACGCCACCGTCGCGGCCGCCAGCGCGCCCAGGGCCAGCCACCACTCCTGCCACGCCCCGAAGGAGAGGGCGCCGATCACGAGGTAGGCCGCCGCGCCGGCCGCCGCCGCCGCGCCCAGCGCCGGGTCGCGCGCGCGCAGGCCGGCGCACCTGAGGAACACCAGCCACCAGAAGGCCGCCGCGAGGACGGCGCCGCCCGCGCCGAGCTCCAGCCAGACCTGCAGGGCGAAGTCGTGGGGGTGCAGCGGGATGACGCCGGGATAGTCGCGGCTGGCGTCCAGCCCGCGCCCGCCGAGCGGCCGCTCCGCTATGCGCGCGGCGGCGAAGCGCCAGATGGCCACCCGCGCCCCCCAGGAGGCCTTGGCGACGCCCCCCGTGACCGCCGCCGGGTCCACCGCCCGCCCGACCGCCAGCGCCAGGAGGGGCGCCGCGGCGATCAGGGCGGCATCGAGCACGGCCTTGTCGGCGATGTCGCCGG
>CAXSHO010000042.1:8994-17020 GCA_964237305.1 uncultured Caulobacteraceae bacterium | reverse complement strand
TCGATGTTCCCGAGCAGCTCGCTGAAGAGTGGCGCGCGCGGGCCGCCGTAGAGCACGCCCGCGAACACCGCGCCCGAGACCAGGATCGCCACCACCGGCGCGTCCACCCGCAGCACGACCGCCGCCGCCGACGTCCCCAGCGCCAGGAAGGCGGCCACGATCGGCCAGCCCTGCGCGCGCAGGGCCAGCACCGCGGGCCACAGCACCAGCGCCGCGGCGTAGGCGGCGCGCGCCACGTTGCGCCGGGCGAGGTCGGGGCGGGTGGCCTGGTGCGCCGCGCTCTTGATGGCCTGGTACAGCGCCGCCCCGGCCGCCGCCTCCACCAGGAGCAGCGCCGCCACGGCTGCGAAGCCCACTCCCAGCACCGTCAGCGCCAGCCGCGCCATGCGGGGGGGCGTGCGGGCGGCGGCCAGCACGAAGGCGCCGTAGAGGCCGAGTTGCAGCAGGAGCTTCAGACCGGTGAGCGCCTCCACCTGCTTGTAGCGGGGAAAGTCGGCGGGCGCCGCGGCCGTCCAGCCGTAGCTCGCCGCCGCCAGGAGCGCCGCCGCCGCCAGGAGCGCGAACAGCGGCCGCGGCGTGCGGGCCGCGGGGAGCGTCGCGGCCGAGACCAGCCCCGCCGCGGCGAGGAGCGGCGCGAAGCCCAGGTTGCCGACATAGGCGACCAGCGGCGCCAAGGCGGCGACCGCGATGGCCACGCCGCCCGCCAGCCGCCCCCTCCAGTCCGCCCGGGTCACTCCGCCGCCATGAGCTCGTTGGGCGTGTACTTCTCACGCATGGTGACCAGCTCCTCGGCCACGGTGGGGTGGAGCGCGCAGGTGGCGTCCCACTGCGCCTTGGTGAGCCCCGCCTTCACCGCGACGGCCGCCAGCTGGATCAGCTCAGGCCCCTCGGGCGCCACGATGTGGCAGCCGAGGACGCGGTCGGTCTCGCCGTCAACCACGAGCTTCATCAGCACCCGCTCGTCCGACCCGCCGATCACGTTGCGCATGGGGCGGAAGCGCGTGCGGTAGATGTCGACCTTGCGGTGCGCGTGGCGCGCCTGCGCCTCCGTCAGCCCCACGCACCCCACCGGCGGCTGCGAGAAGACGGAGGTGGGCACGTCGGCGTGGTCGAAGGCGGTGGGGTTCCCGCGGAACACCGTCTCGGCGAAGGCGGCGCCCTCGCGGATCGCCACGGGCGTCAGGTTGATGCGGTCGGTGACGTCGCCCACCGCCCAGACGTTGGGCGCCGTGGTCTGCGAGAAGCGGTCCACCTTCACCGCGCCGCGCTCGTTCAGCTCCACCCCGGCCGCCTCCAGGCCCAGTCCGCGCACGTGCGGCTCGCGTCCGGTGGCGAACATGACGACGTCGGTGAGGATCGGCTTGGCGCGGAGCACGTGGGAGCAGATGCGCCCGTCAGGGAGCCGCTCCAGCCGCTCGTGCTCGCAGGCCAGCGCCACGCGCAGGCCGCGGTTGTGCAGCTCCTCCGCCACGTGCGAGCGCACGTCCTCGTCGAAGCCGCGCAGGAGGTTGGCCCCGCGGTAGGCCAAGGTCACGTCCACGCCCAGGCCGTGGAAGATGCAGGCGAACTCGATGGCGATGTAGCCGCCGCCGACGATCAGCATGGTGCGCGGCAGCTCGCGCAGGTCGAACACCTCGTCGGAGGTGAGCGCGTGCTCGATCCCCGGCACGTCGGTGGGCAGCTTGGGGCGGCCGCCCACGGCGACCAGCACCTTGTCGGCGGTGATGGTGCGCGGGTGCTCGCCCTCGACGCGAAGCGTGTGCGCGTCCTCGAAGGTCGCACGGCCGCGGAGGAGGTCGCAGCCGGCCTTCTCCAGGTTGGCCTCGTAGATCCCCGACAGGCGCGCCACCTCCATGTCGCGGCGGCTCCGGAACTCGGGCCAGTCGAAGGTGGGCTGGCCCACGTCCCAGCCAAAGCCGCGGGCGTCGGCGAACAGGCGGGAGAACTCGGAGGCGTAGACCATGAACTTCTTCGGCACGCAGCCGCGGATCACGCAGGTGCCGCCCACCCGGCTCTCCTCCGCCACCGCCACGCGCGCGCCCGTCATGGCCGCCAGCCGCGCCGCGCGCACCCCGCCGGAGCCCGCGCCGATGACGAAGAGGTCGTAGTCGTGGGCGGCCATCAGGGCTCCGGCGGGCGTTGCAGGGGTGCGATCTAGCGCATCGTCGCCAGCCCATACACCCGCTCATCCCCGCGCATGCGGGGATCCAGGTTTGCGACTTCGACTGCGGCGCTCCCGGCGGACAAGTCTGGATCCCCGATGCGCGGGGATGAGCGGGTCAGAGACCGGTGCGCTGGAAGCCATCTTCCGGCGTGAGGGAACGCACGCCGTCGTCGGTCCCCACCAGCGCCATGTCGGCCAGTCCGGGGAAGAGGCCGTGCTCCACAACGCCCGTGAGCGCCTTCAGCGCCCGGGCGAGGCGGACGGGGTCGGGGATGGCGTCGCACGGCAGGTCGTAGATCAGGTGCCCGCCGTCGGTTACGAGCGGCTCGGCGCCCGCCATCCGCAGCCGCGGCTCGGCGGGCGCGCCCGCGTGGGCGGCGGCCCGGCGCAGGCGCTCCACGGTGGTCGCGTGGCCGAAACGGACCACCTCCACCGGCAGCGGGAAGCCGCCCAGCACCGGCTTCAGCTTGGCGGCGTCGACGATGGCGACGCAGCGCGCCGACGCCTCCCACACCAGCTTCTCACCCAGGAGCGCCGCCCCGCCGCCCTTGATCACGGCGAGGCCGGGTCCGATCTCGTCCGCCCCGTCCACCGTCAGGTCGATGCGGCCCGCCTCGTCCAGTTCGAGGAGCGGCACGCCCGCCTCGCGCGCCAGGGCGGCGGCGGCGAGGCTGGTGGCCACGCCGCCGCGGATCGCCAAGCCGCCGCGCAGCCTCGCGCCCAACGCGGCGATGAAGAAGGCGCTGGTGCTGCCCGTGCCCAGGCCCACGGTCATCCCCGGCTCGACCAGGGCGGCGCCCGCCTCCCCCGCGGCCCGCTTCTGCGCCTCGGCGCTCACGCCTTGCGCCTCGCGGCCATGGCGAGGCGGAAGCGGGCGGCCCAGCCGGGCTTGGCCTCCTGCCGGGCGCGGCCGAGCGCCAGGGCGTCGGGCGCCACGTCGGCGGTGATCACCGAGCCGGAGGCGACGTAGGCGCCCGCCCCGATCCGCACGGGGGCCACGAGGGCGGAGTTGGAGCCGACGAAGGCGCCCTCCCCCACCTCGGTCCGCGCCTTGGTGAACCCGTCGTAGTTGCAGAAGATCGTCCCCGCGCCGATGTTCGCCCCCGCCCCCACCGACCCGTCGCCCAGGTAGGCGAGGTGGTTGGCCTTGGCGCCCGGGCCGACCGCGGTGTTCTTCACCTCCACGAAGGCGCCGATGTGCGCCGCGGCTCCGATGTCGGCGCCCGGCCTCAGCCGCGCGTAGGGGCCGACCAGGGCGCCCGCGCGCACCACCGCTCCCTCCATGTGGCTGAAGCTCCTGATCACCGCGCCCGACTCCACCGAGACGCCCGGCGCGAAGACGACGTAAGGCTCCACCGTGCAGCCGCCGGCCAGGCGCGTGTCGTGGCTGAACATCACCGTGTCGGGCGCGGGCATGGCCACCCCCGCCTCCAGCGCCGCCGCGCGCGCGCCGCGCTGGAAGGCGGCCTCCGCCGCGGCGAGCTCGGCCTGGCTGTTGACGCCCAGGAGCTCGGCCTCGTCGGCCCAGGCGACCCGCACGTCCAGGCCGCGCCCCCGGGCGAGGCCCACGATGTCGGGCAGGTAGTACTCGCCCTGGGCGTTGTCGGCGCGCACCTGCGCCAGGAGCTCGAACAGGATCGCGCAGTCGGCGACCATGACGTTGGAGTTGCAGGCGTTGGTGGCCAGCTCCTCGGGCGTGGCGTCCTTCGCCTCCACGATCCGGTCCAGCCGGTCCTCCCCCGCCAGCACCAGCCGGCCGTAGGCGCCGGGGTCGCACGCGCGAAAGCCCAGCACGGCGAGGTCGGCCCCCGCCTCGCGCAGGGCGAACAGCGGCCCGGCGGCGGCGGCGCCCAGCATCGGGGCGTCGGCGTTGGTGACGAGGACGTCGCCCGCGAACCCCGCCAGCGCCTCGCGCGCCGCCAGCACGGCGTGGGCGGTGCCCCGCGGCGGGTCCTGGATCGCCGCGCCGGCCGCGCCCAGCCGCCGCCGGGCGTGGTCGGCCACGGGCGAGGGCTCGCGGCCCGCCACCACCACGATGCGCGCGCAGCCCGCGCCCTCGCAGGCGTCGACCACCGCATCCAGCATGGTGCGGCCGCCGATCCGGTGCAGCGCCTTGGGCAGGGCCGAGCGCATGCGCTTGCCGAGGCCGGCGGCCAGTATCACCGCGGCGCGTGCGGTCATGGGAAGCTCCACGGTGGCGTCGGGCGTCGCCGCCGGTCTAAACCGGTGCGCCCTCCAGCCCAACCCCGGCGCACCGTGACCGACACCTCCCCCGCCCGTCCGCTCGCCGGTTGCGTGATCGCCTTCGACCTCGACGGAACGCTGGTGGACACCGCGCCCGACCTGATGGGCGCCCTCAACCGGGTGCTGGCCGAGGAGGGGCTGCCCGCCCTGCCCATGGCCTCGGCCCGCCACCTGGTCGGCCAGGGCGCCCGCGCGCTGCTGCTCCGCGGCTTCGGCGAGGCCGGGCGGTCGCTGGAGGGGGCGGAGGCGGAGGCCAAGGTGGCGCGCTTCCTCGACCTCTACCGGGCCCACATCGCCGACGAGAGCCGCCCGTTTCCCGGCGTGGCCGCGGCGCTGGACGCGCTGGAGGCGGCGGGGGCGCGGCTGGCCGTGTGCACGAACAAGCCGGGCGCCTACGCCCGCCTCCTGCTGGATACCCTGGGCCTCTCCCACCGCTTCGCCGCGGTGACGGGCGCCGACGACGCCCCCGCGCGCAAGCCCGATCCCCGCCACCTCCTGGCCTGCGTGGAGGCCGCGGGCGGGGGCGAGCGCTTCCTCCTGGTGGGCGACAGCTTCGCCGACGTGGCGGCCGCGCGAGGCGCGGGCGCCCCCTGCGTGGTGGTGGGCTTCGGCTACACCGAGACGCCGGCCGCCGAACTGGGGGCGGACCGGACGATCGACGCCTTCGAGGCCCTGCCCGCCGCCTGCCTCGAGCTCCTGTCCCCGAGGCTCCCGAACGCGGCTTGATGGCCACCGGCGAACCCGCTATAGGCCCGCCTCCCCGAGCGGACGCGTAGCTCAGCGGGAGAGCACACCCTTCACACGGGTGGGGTCGTAGGTTCAATCCCTACCGCGTCCACCACCTCCGCCCCCATCTCCGCTCCAGGGCGAGGCGCCTCACTTCTTCGCCAGGTAGCGGTCGAACCAGGCGATAGTGCGGTCCGCCGCATCCTTCGAGTGCTTGGGGTCGCGGATGCCGTGGCCCTCGCCCTCGTAGATGACGAGGCTGGTGGGCACGCCGTACTGCTTCAGCCCGTGCCAGAACTCGATGGACTGGCCGGGCGGGCACTCGATGTCGCGCTCGCCCACGTAGATCAGCGTCGGTGTCTTCACGTCCTTGATGTAGCGCACCGCCGACAGCTTGTCGTAGATCGCCGGGTCCTCGTAGAAGCTCTTGCCGAAGTACGGGATCATCCATTGGTCGATGCCGTTGGTGCCGTAGTAGCTCGACCAGTTCGACAGGCCCGCCGACGCCACCGACGCCTTGAAGCGGTCGGTGTGGGTCACCGCCCACATGCTCATGAACCCGCCGTAGCTGCCGCCGTAGACGCCCATGCGCTCCAGGTCGACGGGCGCCACCTTGGCCGCCGCGTCCGCCCCCGCCAGGATGTCCTGGAGGTCGCCGCCGCCGAAGTCGCGCCGGTTGGCCTGCACGAAGGCCTCGCCCTGGCCGTAGGAGCCGCGGGGGTTGGGCATGAGGATGGAGTAGCCCTTGTCCAGGAGCCGCTTGTCCGCGCCGCCCTGCACGAAGTACGGCGTGGTCGCCGCCGCGGGCCCGCCGTGCACCTTGACCAGCAGCGGGCCCTTGCCTGCGAGCGGGTGCAGCGGGGTGAGGAGCCAGCCCTGGATGCTGAAGCCGTCGCGCGTCCAGGTGAGGCTGCGGGCGCGGACGGCGGGCGGCAGGGCGTCGTTGTCGTGCGTGATCTGGCGCGCGCCCGCCGCGTCGCGCACCATGATGCGCACCGGCCGCTCGAAGTCCTGCGCCGCCATGGCCGTGACCGCCCCGTCCGCGCTGACGCTGACGTGGCCGTCGCCCGCCCCGGTGGTCACCGGCTCCGCCCCGGCCAGCGAGACGCGGCCGCCGGCGGGGTCGACCGTGGCGACGGCCTGGTCCGCGCCGATCTGCACGGTGGCCGTCAGCGCCGGCCGACGCCACGGCAGGAGCGAGGTGAAGGTGCCCTTGTAGCCGGGCGTGACGTTGCGGGGCGCGCCGCCGGCGAAGGGTGCGACGTACAGATCGCCGCCCACGGAGCCGAAGTCGCTCATCAGCCCGCCGATGAAGGCCACCTCCCGCCCGTCCGGCGAGACCCGGGGGAAGTTCATCTGCACCGCGGGCGCGGCGATCACCCGCTCCGAACCGTCGAGCCCGAAGGCCTCCAGCTTGGCCACCCACCAGTTGTCGTCGCCGTCGCCCTGGGCGGCGGTGGCGGCGAAGCCCCGGCCGTCGGGCGTCCAGTCGTACTCGTAGACGAAGGTCCCTTGCGGACTGACGAAGCGCAGCCCGCCGCCGGAAGCCGCCACCACCGCGATGCGCTGCGAGTCGAAGCCCGCGCCCACCTCGCCCACGATGGCGGCGCCCGCCTGGGTGGCGCCCGTCTGCTTGCGGGGGTCGGCGGTGGCCAGCACGGCCACCGTCGCGCCGTCCGCCGACCAGCGGGGCGTGGAGAGCAGGCCCTTCAGGCTCGCCAGCGCCACCGCCGCCGTCGCCCCGGCGCCCGAGGCCGGCGCGCGCTCCACCACGAGCGTGGCGGTCTGCGCCTTGGAGTCGCGCGCGACATAGGCGAGCCGCGTCCCGTCCGGCGACCAGGCGAGGTCGTGCAGGCGACAGCCCTTGCAGAAGCCCGGCCGCTCCATCGTGGCGAGGACCGCGCCGTCGCGGACGGAGCGCAGCACGATCGTCGGGTGCTCCGACCCGCGGGCCTCCAGCGCGGCGAGCCGCAGGCCGTCGGGGCTGACCACGAGCGCGCCGTAGCCGTGGACCTGGGGTCCGGCCGCCGCGTCGGCGGGCGTGGCCGCGGGCGCAGCGGCGGCGGCGGCGGCGGGCGGCTTGGCCCCGGCCTTGGCGGCGGGTGAGGCCTGGAGGGCGGCTGCGAGGAGCAGGGCGTCGATCATGGTGGCGGAAGCGGTCCTGGGAGGTGCGGAGCGGGTGGTGCGACTGAACAGCACGCGGTGGCCGCGGTCCAGCTTGCAGGGATTGCGGCGCGGAAACAGGGGGAAACAGCGCGTGTCTTCCGGCCGCCCGCGACGCGGCCTAAACCGCCGGCCGCCATGTCAGACGCCGCGCCGCCCCCGACCCTCGCCTTCATCGACCTCGGCGCGCAACGCCGCCGCCTCGGCGACCGGATCGACCGGGCGATGGCGCGCGTGCTGGACCACGGCGGCTTCATCATGGGGCCGGAGGTGGCGGAGTTCGAGCGGGCGCTGGGCGCCTTCGGTCAGGCGGCGCACGTGCTTTCCTGCGCCAACGGCACGGAGGCGCTCGCGCTTCCGCTGATGGCTTGGGGGATCGGGCCGGGCGACGCGGTGTTCTGCCCGTCCTTCTCCTTCGCCGCCACCGCCGAGGTGGTCCCCTGGCTCGGCGCGACCCCCGTGTTCGTGGACGTGCTGCCAGACACCTACGGGATGGACGCCGCGCACCTGGAGCTCGCCATCGCGGGCGTGAAGGCGGAGGGGCGGCTCAAGCCCGCGGTGGTGATCGCCGTGGACCTGTTCGGCCAGCCCGCCGACTACCCGGCCATCTCCGCGGTGTGCCGCCGCCACGCGCTCAAGCTGATCGCCGACAAGGGACATCAACACAACAAGCCGGTGGCGTTGTGCGGCGAGATGGGCTCCGACCCGCTCGGCGCCTTGATGCTGGCG
>CAXSHO010000042.1:301-8984 GCA_964237305.1 uncultured Caulobacteraceae bacterium | reverse complement strand
CACGGGCTGAGGCTGATCGCCGACTCGGCCCAGGGCTTCGGCTGCACGCTGGAGGGCCGCCAGCCGCTCCACTGGGCCGACTGCACCACCACCAGCTTCTTTCCCGCCAAGCCGCTGGGGGCCTACGGCGACGGCGGCGCGGTCTTGACGGACGACGCGGAGCTGGACGCGGTGCTGCGGTCGCTGCGCAACCACGGCGCGGGGGCGGACAAGTACGACAACGTCAGGGTGGGCATGAACAGCCGGCTCGACACGCTCCAGGCCGCCATCCTTTTGGAGAAGCTGGCCGTGTTCCCCGAGGAGATCGCCTGGCGGAACCGCATCGCCGCCCGCTACGGCGAGCTCCTGGCGGGCGCGGTGACCACGCCGACGGTGATCGAGGGCGGCGTCTCCACCTGGGCGCAGTACACGGTCGAGACCCCCGACCGCGACGGCCTCATGGCTGCGCTCCGTGCGGAGGGGATCCCCACCGCCGCCTACTACCCCAAGCCGATCCACATGCAGTCGGCCTACCGCGGCCACCCGCTGGGCGGGAACGGCCTGCCGGTGACGGAGGCCAAGGCGCAGGTGGTGGTCAGCCTGCCCATGCACGCCGACCTGGACGCGCCGACGCAGGACCGGATCGCGGACGCCGTCAGGCGGGCGGTGGGTCGAAGCTGAGCTTGTCGTAGCCCGGCAAGGCGGCGATCACGAGCTGCAGCGCGTCGATCCGCGTGGGGGCGAGCGGTTCGTCGAAAGCCACAGGGCGACGCTCCAGGTAGGCGCCGTCCTCGGGCCGGAGGTGGACCACCGTACGCCGGGCCCGCAGATTCACGACCCAGTATTCGGTCACGCCGTTGGCGGCGTACTTGGCCGCCTTCCGACCCATGTCGTGTGACAAGGTGGTGTCGGCCACCTCGACGAGCAGAAGGACCTCGCCGCCCGGCGTGTCCGTGAGCGCCAGCCCCCGGGGCATGACGTGGAGGTCGGGGACAGGAGCGTCCTTCTCCGCGAAGGCCAGGCGGGTCTCCACCGCCAGGCGCAGGTCCCGGCCCATGACGCCGAACAGCGCGTTGGAGAGCTCCAGCTTGAACCAAGCGTGCAACTCGCCTTCCGGCGGCATGTCGATGATCTCTCCATCCAGAAGTTCGACACGGGCGTCCTCACCGATGACGCCGACGCCACGCAGCCGCACCACCTCGTCCAGCGTCCATCGGTGCGGCCTCGGTTCGGCGACCGTTCCCGTCCACAGCGTCGGCGCGAGCGCGTTCATGGCGACATCCTACATTAACCGGAGGGTGGCGGGGAGCCGAGCGCGGCGTCCGCCGTTGTGCCGCCATGCCCGACTCCGCCGTCCCCGCCCACCGCTCGCCCTCCGGCTTCGACCTCACCCCGCCCGACGCCGCCGAGCGGCGGGGGCTGGAGGCCGGACTCAGCCGCGAGGAGGCGCACGTGCTCCTCAGCCACGGGACGGAGGGGCCCTTCTGCGGCGTGCTCCTCGGCGAGAAGCGGGAGGGCGCCTTCTGCTGCCGCCTCTGCGGGCTGCCGCTGTTCCGCTCGGGCGGCAAGTTCGAGAGTGGCACGGGCTGGCCCTCGTTCACCGAGCCCTACGACCAGGCGCACCTCGACCTCGCCCAGCCCCGCTCCTACGGCATGGTGCGCACGGAGACGGTGTGTGCGCGCTGCGGCAGCCACCAGGGCCACGTCTTCCCTGACGGGCCGCCGCCGTCGGGCCTGCGCTACTGCATCAATTCGGTGGCGCTGAGCTTCACCCCCGCCGACGCCCCCTTCCCCGACCCGCTGCACCGCGGCGAGGCCGATGTGGAGGCGGCGACGGGGTCCTGAACGTCAGCGGAGGCGCGGGCCGGCGGTCCACGACGCCTCCACGCGGCCCTGCAGCGCCTCCCGCGGCGCCCGGCCCTCCAGCGCCAGTCCCTGCAGCGTCACGCGCGCGCCGCCGAACAGGCCCCCCGCCGTGATCCGATAGCCCAGGCGGTAGACGGCGGCGTCCGTGCGCAGCTCGCCGTCCTCCAGGTAGCTGGTGGCCACGCCCACCGGCAGCTCGCCTTCACCCTCCCGGGGTCCGCCGGGCACGGCGGCCACGGCCTTGCGCAGGCCCGCCTCGATCCAGGCGCGGTCGATCTGGGGCTGCGCGGCCGAGACCTCCATCTCCCGGTCGAGGACGGCGCGGGGGAAGAGGTAGCGCTGCGTCTGCACCGCCTGCCCCGCCTTCAGGGGGCGCAGGAGGAGCCGCGCGCCGTCGTCCGCCGCCTCCCCGGTGAGCGCGAGGGGCGGCCGGGCGGCCGGACGGTGCGACTCGGCCCGGCGTTGCGCCTCCTCCGCGGTGCGCTCCCGGTGCGCGTCGCAGTAGCCGAGCACGGCGACGGCCAGGGCGCCGAGCCCGACCACCTCGCCAACGGTCACCCACTTGCGACGCCACCAGGGTGGCCGGTGCATCTGGGGGGGCGTCGCGCTCATGGCGGGAGAGTCCCGCGCGCGGACGTTCCGTCAAGATGAACGGCGGCCGACCGCCCTCTCAGACGCCGTTCAAGCGTGGCCGCCCATACCACCCGCCATGGACCGACGGGATCTTCCCGCCGCTCCGCAGGAGACGAAGCGATGATCCGGATGCACACGGTCACGAAGCTCGCGGCGGTCGCGGCGGTCGGCCTCTCCCTGGCGGTTCCGGCGGCGGCGGAGGCCGCCGGCCGCAAGGAGCAGAACGCCATCGTGGGTGGCTTGGTCGGCGCGCTGGCGGGCGGGCTGATCGGCGGCGACGCCACCGGCGCCCTGGTGGGTGCGGGCGCGGGCGCGCTCCTGGGGGCGGCCGCCACGCGCGACCACCACGACTTCGGCCGCTACGGGTACCGCACGAGCTACGACTACGGGCGCGGCGGCTATGGCGGCTACGGACGAAGCTACGGCTACGACCGGAGCGGCTATGGCGGCTACGATCGCGCCCGGGGCTACGACACCCGGCGCTACGTGGACGGCGGCTATGGGTATGACCGCGGCTACGGCTACGGGCGCTGACCGTCCGGCCCTCCTCCGTCCGCGGGGGAGGGCCGGCGCAGGGCCGGGACGGGGCGGGTCGGACGGGTCGGCCTAGTAGAGGCCGTTCAGGTCCGCCGGCGCCTTCTTGGGCGGGGGCGGGGCGGGTTCCGGCGGCTTGACGCCCACCAGCTGCTCGTAGGGGATCGGCTGGCCCCCCGGCCCGGGCCGGGGGCCGGAAGGGGAACGGCGCGGGGACGCTGTGGGCGCGCGGACCCGCGGCTCCACCCCCGGCCGGAACGCCTCCACGTGCGCGCCCACCCGCACGAGCCTGGCCTCTCGCGGGGCCTTGAAGTCGGTGACGGGGACGCCCTTCAGCGCCTCCTTCATGAAGTCGATGAAGATCGGCACCGCGTCCTGGCTGCCGGTCTCGCCCTCGCCCAGGCTGCGGTTGTCGTCGAAGCCGACGAAGGTGCCGACCACCAGGTCGGGCGAGTAGCCCATGAACCAGGCGGAGCGGTAGTTGTTGGTGGTGCCCGTCTTGCCCGCCAGAGGCCGCCCCAGCGAGCTGGCCGCCGCCGCCGTGCCGTTCTGCACCACGCCCTGGAGCATCAGCGTCATGGCGTAGGCGGTCACGGGGTCGAGGAGCTCGGTCCCGCCGGCCTGCAGGCGCGGGCTCTCCTCGCCGGAGTAGGCGGCGTCGCAGCGGGGGCAGTCGCGCTTGTCGGCGCGCCACACGCTCTTGCCCGCGCGGTCCTGCGCCTCCTCGATCAGGTGAGGCTCGACCTTGCGGCCGCCGTTGGGGAAGGCGGCGTAGGCGGCGGTGAGGCGGAACGGCGTGGTCTCGCCCGCGCCCAGGCTCATGGCCAGCACGGGGGCCATCTTGTCCATGATGCCCGCCTTCTCGGCCATGGCGCTGATCTTCTTCATGCCGGTGGCCATGGCGATGCGCACGGTCATCTGGTTGCGCGAGAAGACCAGCCCGTTGCGGAAGATCGTCGGCCCGGCCGACCCGTGACCGTAGTTCTCCGGCGTCCAGGCCTGGCCCGCCGCGCCGGCGAGCGTGATGGGCGCGTCCAGCACGATGGACGAGGGGGTGAAGCCGCCCTCCTCCAGCGCGGTGGCGTACACGAACGGCTTGATGGCCGAGCCGGGCTGACGCTCCGCCTGGGTGGCGCGGTTGAAGCGCGACAGGCTGAAGCTGTAGCCGCCCACCAGCGCCATCACCCGGCCCGAGCGCGGCTCCATGGCCACGATGGCGCCGTTCACCGCCGGCGTCTGGCGCAGGTTGTAGGTGCGCCCGCCGGCCTTGGGCTCCACGAAGACGAGGTCGCCCACGGCCAGCCCCTTGCCCGCCTTCGCCCAGGCCGCGTCCGCCCCGTCCAGCTCGCCCGCGCCGCCGGCCGCCAGGATCACGTGCGCCGCCCCGCCCGCGGCGCGGTCGACCACTGCGGCCCGCCAGTCGCGCCGCTCGGACGCGACGGTCTGGCGCAGCGCCGCCTTCTCCCACCCCGGTCCGTACTCCACGTGGCCCCAGGCGCCGCGCCAGCCGTGGCGGCGGTCGTAGCGCTCCAGCCCCGCCATCAGCGCCACGCGCGCGGCCGTCTGCAGCCGCGAGTCGAGGCTCGTGCGGATGTAGTAGCCGCCGTCCTCCGCGTTCTTGCCCAGCGTGCCGCGGGCGCGCAGCCGCACCTCCTCCAGGAAGTAGTCGGCGTCCTTGTAGTGGGCGCGCGAGGGCTCCTTCTGCACCTCCAGCCCGTCCGCGAGGCCCGTGCGCACCTCGGCGGGCGAGGCCCAGCCCAGCTCCTGCATCTGGCCCATGACCCAGTTGCGGCGGATGACGGCGGCGGTGCGGTGGCGCACGGGGTCGTAGTTGGACGGGCCCTTGGGCAGGCTGGCCAGGTAGGCGCACTCGGCCAGGGTCAGCTCGTTCAGCGACTTGCCGAAGTAGTTGTTGGCCGCCATGGCCACGCCGTAGCTGTGGTTCCCGAGCCAGATCTCGTTGAGGTAGAGCTCCAGGATGCGCTCCTTCGAGAGCGTCTGCTCCAGCCGGCGCGCCAGGATCGCCTCCTTCACCTTGCGGCCGAAGCTCTGGTCGTTGGTGAGGAGCACGTTCTTGGCGACCTGCTGGGTGATGGTGGAGCCGCCCTGCAGGCGGTCGCCGTGCGCCAGCCGCAGCACGTCGCGGCCCATGGCGCGGCCCAGCCCCTGCACGTCGATCCCCCCGTGCTGGAAGAAGCTGTGGTCCTCCGCCGCCAGGAACGCCTTCACCACGCGCTGGGGGATCTGGTCGTACGGCACGAATATCCGGCGCTCCTTCCCGAACTCGCCGATCAGCGTGCCGTCCCAGGCGTAGACGCGGGTGGAGGTGGGGGGCCGGTACTCGGCGAGGTCGCCTGCGTCGGGCAGGTCGTGGAACAGCCACGCCGCGTAGATCGCCAGGCTGAAGCCGGCCACCGCCACGCAGGACAGGATCGCGATCCCCGCGACGGCGAGCCAGCGGCCGGCGGCGAAGCGCGGCTCCAACGGAACGGCGGACTGGACCAAAGGGGTCTCGCACCTCACGCGCGCCGGACCGCAGCGCAAGGCGGTGATCGGTGTGCGCGGCCCGCCCGTCAAGGCGGCGTCCGCGCGCAGGGCTCAGCGCGAGGCGTAGCGGCGGGAGTCGCCGAAGTAGTCGGACACGGCCTGCGCCACCGCGGACATGATCCGCCGCTGGTCGCCCTTGTCCGCCAGCCGGTGCGCGTCGTCGCTGTTGGTGAGGAAGCCCATCTCCATCAGGACGGCGGGCACGTCGGGCGCGAACAGCACCACGTAGCCCGCGTCGCGGTGGCCGCGGTGCAGCAGCGGCGTGCGGCGGCCCACATGGTCGAGGAGGAGGTCGGCGAAGGCGGCGGACTGGTTGCGCGTCTCGCGCTGGGTGAGGTCCAGCAGGATCTGCTTCACCGTGGGGTCCTGGCCGGGGAGCTTCACGTCGATGAAGTAGTCGCGCCGGCCGAACACCTGGCGCGACACCCGGTCGCCGCCCGCGTCGGACAGGGTGTAGGCGCTGACGCCGTGCAGCCCGGCCTCCGTTCCCGTGTCGGCGTGCAGCGACAGGAACAGGTCGGCGTTGGCGCGGCGCGCGATGCGCACGCGCTGCTCGAGCGGCACGAAGGTGTCGGTGTCGCGCGTCAGCACCACGGTGAAGCCGCCCAGCCGCTGCAGCTCGGCGCGCAGCGCCCGCGCGGCGCCGAGCGTCACGTCCTTCTCGCGCACGCCGGAGCCTTGCGAGCCCGGGTCCTTGCCGCCGTGGCCCGCGTCGATGACGATCACCTTGGGCGCGGTCGACGGCGTCTGCGCCAGCACGAGCGGGCGCGCGGGCTCGGCCGGCCGCGCCGCGAGGGGGGCGGCGCCGCGTCCCTCCACGTCCACGACGTAGCGGTACACGTCCACGCCGTCGGCGGGCGGCAGCAGGAAGCGGCGGGTGACGGCGCCGGGGCCCGCCAGCTCCAGCTTCAGCCGCGCCGCGCCCGCCGCGTCCTCCACCGTCCACCGCCGCACGAGCCCGGCGCCCTGCCCGGCCATGGCGTCGGTGACGCCCGTGTGCGCCAGCGCCACGACCACGTCCTGCGAGGGCGCCTCGCCGGAGAGCAGCTTGCCGGTGGTCGCGCGGTCCAGCTCCACCACCACGCGGGTGTGGCGGGCGTCGCCGCCCAGCCTGACCTTGAGCACGCCGCCGCCGGGCTCCACCCGCGCGGCCGCCACGGCCCCGACGGCCCCCGCGAGCGCGAGCGCGAGGAACCCCGCGGGCAGCCAGGCCCGCCGCACGCTCCGCCGCTCCGCCGCCTCGCCCATCCGATCCTTCCGCGACCTGGAGGCCGTCTCGTTAGCCGGCCCGCCGTAGAGAAAGCGTTAAGCGCGAGGTCAGCCGCAGGTGGTGCGCGTCACCTTGCCGGTGGCCTGGTCGTAGAAGATCGTCTGGCGCTCGGGGCGCACGTCCGGGTCCACCGGGCAGCCCTCGCACACCACCCGCCGCTTGGTCAGGTCCGCCGGGATGGGCAGCTCCGCCCGCGGCTTGCCCACCGCATAGGCCAGCTCGCCCGCGCCGCAGGTGTCGGCCGGGACGGGTACCGCGGTCGTCACGGCGGGAGAGGGGGCGGCCGGCGCGACAGGCGCGGGCGGCGCGGCGGCCGGCGGCAGGGCGGTGTGCGCGCCAGCGGCGTCCACCGGCAGCCGGTCCGCGCAGCCCGCCAGGAGAGCCACCGCGGCCAGCGACATCAAGGGCTTCATGCGCGCTTCTCCCACCGTCCGGCCTCCGTCTGGGTCCAGTAGGAGAGGGCCGCGCCCCCCCCTTTCAGCCGGCGCCAACGCTCGCGCGCCGCCGCCAGCGCCGCGTCGTCGCGGCCGTCGAACAGGTCGAGGACGCGCTCGAAGCCGTCCAGCCCGTCCGCCTGCGCCCCGTCCACCAGGAACAGCGCCGCCGCGGCGTTCGGGTTGCCGGGCTCGGCGGTGAGCAGGACGGGCTGGCGCTCCGCGTGCGGCGCGTCGGCGCGGCCGTGCGGCAGGACGAGGTCGGGCCGCACCGTCCACAGCCTGGCGTCCAGCTCGGGCAGCCGCGCCGGGTCGCCCGTGCGCACCAGGGCGCGCCAGCCGCGGGCGAGCGTGCGCTCCAGGAGCGGCGCCAGCACCTCCTCGGGCCCGGAGCGCTCCAGGTGATAGAACCACACCTCCGCCGCGGCGGCGCTCACCCCTCGAAGCCGTCCCGCACGAAGCGGTCCAGGAGCCGCACGCCGAAGCCCGACGCGCCGTCCGGGACGGTGGCCGCCCCCCCGCCCTTGCGCCAGGCGACCGCCGCGATGTCGAGGTGGGCCCAGGGCGCTCCGTTCACAAAGCGCTGGAGGAAGAGCGCCGCGGTGATCGCGCCGCCGGCGCGGCCGCCGATGTTCTTCATGTCCGCCACGGGGCTGTCGATCAGCTTGTCGTAGGCGGGCGGCAGCGGCATGCGCCACAGGGGCTCCGCCTCCGCCTCTCCCGCCGCGAGGAGGCCTTGCGCCAGGGCGTCGTCGTTGCTGAAGAGGCCTGCGTAGTCGAGGCCCAGGCTGACGACGATGGCCCCCGTCAGCGTGGCGAGGTCCACCATGAGGCGGGGCTTGAACCTGTCCTGGCAGTACCAGAGCGCGTCCGCGAGCACGAGGCGGCCCTCGGCGTCGGTGTTCAACACCTCGATGGTCTGGCCGCTCATGGAGGTGAGCACGTCGCCCGGCCGCATGGCCTTGCCGTCCGGCATGTTCTCGGCGAGGCCGAGGATCCCCACGGCGTTGACGGGGGCGTTGCGCCCGGCCAGGGCGACCATCAGGCCCGCCACCGCGCCCGCGCCGCCCATGTCGGTCTTCATCTCGTCCATGCCGTCGGCGGGCTTGATGCTGATGCCGCCCGTGTCGAAGGTCACCCCCTTGCCGACGAAGGCGATGGGGGCGGCCCCCGCCTCTCCCCCGTTCCAGCGGATCACCACCAGGCGGCTGTCGCGCGCGCTGCCGTGGCCGACGGCCAGGAGCGAGCCCATGCCCAGCGCCTCCATGGCGGGCTCGTCCAGCACCTCCACCTCCAGGCCGAGCTCGGTCTTCTCCGCCACGCGGCGGGCGAACTCCTCGGGAAAGAGGATGTTCGGCGGCTCGGAGACGAGGTCGCGGGTGAAGGCGACGCCCTCGGCCAGCGCGGCCAGCGGCGCGTA
>CAXSHO010000042.1:0-220 GCA_964237305.1 uncultured Caulobacteraceae bacterium | reverse complement strand
TCGTCGGGATCGCAGACGCCTTCTCGCGCGTGCGCCAGCGGTCGAAGCGGTAGGCGGCCAGCCGCACGCCCAGCGCCGCCCGGGCCGCGAGCGCGGGCTCCACGTCGAAGGCGATCCGCAGCGTCTCGGCGCCCGAGGTCTTCAGCGCCGTGTAGGCGGCGGCGGCGGCGGTCTCCGCGCCCAGGCCGTCCAGCTTGTCGCGCGGGCCCGCACCGGCCCG
>CAXSHO010000041.1:10199-22459 GCA_964237305.1 uncultured Caulobacteraceae bacterium | reverse complement strand
TCGCCCTCGCGGCTGAGGAGCTCCACCGAGCCCATCTCGCGCAGGTACATGCGGACCGGGTCGTCGGTGCGGTCATAGGCCGCCTCCTTGGGCGTCTCGGCGACGGCGCTCTCCTCGCGCACGGCCACCTCGCCGCCCTCCGGCTGCTCGACGTCCTCCTCGGCGTTGACGACGTTGACGCCCATCTCGCTGAGCATCGCCATGGTTAAAGCGCAGGAGGTACTGATTGAACCCTTTGACGGCGTCGGTGAGGTCGAGCAGCGGCCCGTCCTGGCTGGGGGTGGTCTCGGGGGCTTCCGCCTCGGCCGTCTGCGTGCTCATCGTACTCTCCGCCGCCCGGCGCGCGGGGAGGCGCGGCTCGCGGTCACATGTCGTCAAAAGAGTGGACCTCGCCCCTACAGCGAGACGTCCTCCCAAACCGTTCCGTCGCGGATCGATCGCCTGAGCGCGTCGCGGTCCGCCTTCAACCGCATCAAGGTGGGGATGTCCGGGTCGCGCTCAAGGTCCGACTTGGCGTCCTCCAGCGCGCGCTCCAAGGCGCTGACGCGGATAAGCACCTCAAAACCCTGCGACCAAAGCGCGCGAACCGCCTCCGCACCGAGATCCGGCCGGAGGAAGGGCGCTCCCGACTTGTCCGCCGCCCGTGCGATCTCGCGCAGCTCGGCCCGGTGGCCGTGCGCGGCGAGGTGGCGTTCGAGGCCCGCGGAGTCGACGGCCTCGCCCGCCGTCCAGGCGGCGACCATGTCGTGCGCCACACCCTGGAGGCGCGCGTCGCAGAAGCCCTGCACGTCCAGCCGCTCGATGTGCTCGTAGATCAGGTCGGGGTGGTCGAGCGCCGCCTGCGCCACGGCGGCGGCCAGCGGCTGCGGCTCGGCGTGGAGCCGGCGGGCGGCCTCGGCACCCTGGGGGCTCGCCCCGGTGAGCGGGGCCTTGCGGGCGCCCTTGCCGCGGCCGCTCCAGCGCAGACCCGCCAGCGCCCGTCCGGCGTCGCTGGCGGTGGCGGCGGGACGCGCGAGGGTCCGCAACGCCTCGAAGCTGTCGAGCAGCGCCTCCTTGTACATCTGCGCCAGGTCGCGGTCGGCGATGGAGGAGGACGCCTTGCGAAGGCGCGCCTTGAGGCCGGCGTAGCTCTCCGGCGTGCCCAGCGGCTCGGCGTCGCGCTCGCGGGCGAACAGCTGCTGCACAAAGGGCTGCGCCTGCGCCATCTGCCCGCGCAGCGCCTCCGCCCCCTGCTCGCGCAGCACCTCGTCAGCGTCCTTGCCGCCCTGCGGCCTGGCGAAGCGGAAGGAGCGGCCGGGCTTGAGCAGCGGGAGCGCGCGGTCGATGGCCCGGTCGGCGGCCCGGCGGCCCGCGTCGTCGCCGTCGAAGCAGAGGGTGGGCTCGGGATGGAGCCGCCACAGCGCCTCCATCTGCTCCTCGGTCAGCGCCGTGCCCTGCCCCGCCACCGCCGGGATGTCGGCGCGGTGGCAGGCGATGGCGTCCATGTAGCCCTCCACCACCACCAGCTGCGCCTCGCGCTTGGCCACGTGCGCGGCCTGCAGCAGGCGCCGCGCCTCCTGCAGGCCGTAGAGGGTGCGGCCCTTGTGGAAGACGGGCGTCTCCGGCCCGTTCAGGTACTTCGCGCGCGCCTGCGGATCGAGGGCGCGGCCGCCGAAGCTGACCACCCGGCCCCGCCCGTCGGTGATGGGGAACATCACCCGGTCGCGGAACCGGTCGTAGGGGGCGCCCCCGTCCTCCGGCGCGATGAGGAGGCCCGCCTCCACGAGGTCGCCCGGACGCGCGCCCTTGGCGACGAGGTGGTCCTTAAGCGCGTTGCGGCCCGCGGGCGCGTAGCCGAGCGAGAAGCGCGTGCGCTCGGCCTCGCCCAGGCCCCGGCGGTCGAGGTAGGCGCGGGCCGCCTCGCCGGGGGGACGGCGGAGCTGCACGGCGAACCAGCGGCCCGCCTCCTCCAGCCAGTCCTGCAGCCCGTGGCGGCGGGCCTCCGCCTCCGCCTGGCGCGGGTCGTCGGCGGGGAGCTGCATCCCGGCCTCCGCCGCCAGCCGCTCCACCGCCTCGCGGAAGGTGAGCCGCTCGCTCTCCTGGAGGAAGCCGATCAGGTCGCCGTGCTTGCCGGAGGAGAAGTCGTGGAAGAAGCCCTTGTCGTCGTTGACGAAGAAGGAGGGCGTCTTCTCCTTGGCGAAGGGGCTGAGGCCAACCCACTCGCGCCCCTGCCGCTTGAGCGTGACGGTGCGCCCGATCACCTCCGACAACCGCAGGCGGCCCTTCAGCTCGTCGAGGAAGCGGTCATCGAGGCGGCTCAAGGCGCCACCACCGCGGGCGAGGCTCCCAGGGCGGAAGCTCGCCGGGCGAGCGCTTCGTCGAACGAGGCCAGCGCCCGCGCCTCCTCCGCGTCGGCGAGGTGGAAGGCGTCCGCCACGTCCATCCCCGCCCGGGCCCAGCCCAGCGCCCGCTCGACCCGGGCGCGCTGTGCGAGCCGGACGTTGGGCAAGGCGATCAGCCGCGACAGCGCGGTCGTCACCTCCGTCGCGGGAAGCCGGTAGAGCTTGAGGAGCAACCACGCCGTCTCCAGCAGCACCGTCATGCCGATGAAGAGCTCCGGCTCCCGCATCACCGCGGCCGCCCGCTCGAACTGCCCCTCGTCGTCGCGGACGATGAAACGGGCGAGCACGTTGGTGTCGAGGGCGAGCATCTAGTCGTCACCGTCCGGCTCGCCGCGGGTGAAGGCCTCGCCCAGGAGCCTGTCCATGTCCTCGACGGCGATCGGGGGCCCATTGTATAGGTGCTGCAGCATGCCCGCGACGTCCTCCAGCCGGGTGGGCGTCGGGCGGGCCTCGCGCCGCAGCAGCACGCCGTCCGGCCGCTCCTCCACCACCAGGCGATCACCGCTGGTCCAGCCGCGGCTGTCTCGCACGGCCTTGGGCAGGATGAGCTGGCCCTTGGTGGAGAGGGTCGTGACGACGGGCTTGGCGGCTGACATGCCCGACTCCGGTAAGATGCAGGTAAGATGCGCGCCGGCCTCCTCCCGTGCAAGGGCGCACCGGATCCAGGGCGGTCGGGTCCGGGCCTGCGTCGACTGAGCTTCCCTCGCCTGCACCCGATCTTCTACACCGGTATGCCGAACTGCAGAGGAAGCGACGCCATGCCCGCCCGCACCGTAGCCTACGCCGACGTCCAGAGCCTCGTGGGCCAGGAGGTCGGCGTGTCCGACTGGGCGGAGGTGACGCAGGAGCGCGTGAACCAGTTCGCCGAGGCCACCGGCGACCACCAGTGGATCCACGTGGACGTGGAGCGCGCCACCCGCGAGATCGGCGGCCCCATCGCCCACGGCTATCTCACGCTGTCGCTGATCCCCATGCTGGGCGCGCAGATCCTCAGCGTCTCGGGCGTGACGCGCGGCATTAACTACGGCTGCAACAAGGTGCGTTTCACCGGCATGGTGCGCGTGGGCAAGCGGGTGCGCATGCGCCAGACGCTGGTGGCGGCCGAGCCCAAGTCGGGAGGCCTGCAGCTCACCAGCGAGTGCGTCATCGAGATCGAGGGCGAGGAGCGGCCCGCCTGCGTGGCCGAGACGCTGAGCGTCATCTACGGCTGAAGACACTTCCGCTTGCGCGCGCCCCGGCCTATATCCGTCCCGCCCCGCGACGGTGGGGATATGGGGATAAACGCCCACGTAATAAGCGGACCGGACCCGGGTGCGATTCCCGGCGGCTCCACCAAACACTCCTGCGGGTATCGCCGCAGTTGGCATGGGGCCGATCAGCATCGACGGACGTCTAAAGGTGAAGCTTTCTCTCGGTGTGGGACTCCGCAATCGTCCTATTTTGTAAATGCGAACGATAACTTCGCTGAAGAAGTCCGCCTGGCCGCGTAAGCGGTTCGGTTGATTTCGCGTCTTAAGTCCTAGGGGTTCAGATCCTTGGGCGGGGCTCGGGGGCGCCTGGCAACAGAAGCCCCCACTTTCTCACAAGCCTCCCACGACAGCCCGCCCCGCCCCGGTGTAGAGAGGCGGCCCGTTTAGTCGCTTGAGGACGGCATGGCCGACGGACCTTCGTCGCAGGACCTGATGGGTTACGAGACCCTGGCGCAGGAGGCCCTGCGCGGGGTGGTCAAGGCGGCGCTGAAGCGCGCGGCCCAGCCCGGCGGCCTGCCCGGCGCCCACCACCTGTACATCACCTTCCGCACCCACGCGGCGGGCGTCTCCGCGCCCCCCGACCTCGCCGAGCGCTACCCGGACGAGATGACGGTGGTCATGCAGCACCAGTTCTGGGACCTGGCGCCCGGCGAGACCTTCTTCGCGGTGACGCTGAAGTTCGGCGGCTCGCCCAAGCGGCTGAGCGTGCCCTACGCGGCGGTGACGCGCTTCTACGATCCCTCCGTGCAGTTCCTGCTGCAGTTCGAGCCCGGCGAGGCCGAGCCCACGCCCGCCTCCGACGGCGAGGTGGTGCCGATCCGCCCCCGCACCGTCCCGGCTCCGGCGGCGGCCGAAGAGGCCGGCCCTCCGGACGCGCCCAATGACGGCGACGACCCGTCGGACGACCCCGGACCCGAGGACGACGGCCCCAAGATCGTCAGCCTCGACAAGTTCCGGAAGAAGTGACCGTCCGGGGCGCCTGACGGCTTCCTGCGGAGCCGGCCGTTCCTCTAGGATGACGTCGCCCCCTGCGCGAGGTCCGATGCGCCGCCTACGCACCGCCGCCCTGTCGCTCGTCCTGCTGGCCACCACGGGCGTCGCCCTGTCGGCGCCCGTCCCCTACGGCGAGCTGGTCCGCAGGAGCGGGCCGCACGGGCCGGCGCGCCGCATCAAGCCGAAGCCTCCGGCGAGGCCCCGGCGGGTGGGGACGACCCCCGGCGTCGCGGCGCGGCCGGTCGCAGCCACGGCGCGGCCCTCCGGACCGCCGCCCGCCGCCGGACCCCCGCAGCCGCCGCCCGCAGCCGTCGCCCCGCCGCATCCGGCCGCCGCCCCCACCTTCACGGCCCCCACGGCCCCGCCGCCGCCGCCCGAGCTGCCGTCCGCCGCGCCCCTGGGCGCCGTCGTCCCCGCGGGCGCCCGCCTCGCCCCCGGGGCCGCCCCGCCGGCCGCCGAGCTGGAGGCGTTCGTGGACGGGGCGGTGCGCCAGGCCATGACGGCCGACCACGTGGCGGGGGTGGCGGTGGCGGTGGTGCAGAACGGCGAGGTCGTGCTGGAGCGCGGCTACGGCCTCGCCCGCCTGTCGCCGGCCACGCCCGTCGACCCGCGCTCCACCCTGTTCCGGCTGGGCTCGGTGTCCAAGCTCCTCACCTGGATCGAGGTGTTGAAGGCGGTGGAGGCCGGGCGGCTGCGGCTGAAACAGCCGGTGAACGAGCGGCTGCCGCCCGCACTGAAGATCCCCGACGACGGCTTCCGCACGCCCATCCGGCTGAGGAACCTCCTGGTGCACGACGAGGGCTTCGAGGCGCGGGAGTTCGGGCGCCTCTACCGCACGGACGCCGGCGCGCTGCGCCCGCTCGCCGCCGCCCTGGAAGCGGACCGGCCGCGTCGCGTGCGCGCCCCCGGCGAGATGCCCACCTACCAGTCCTACGGCGCCGCCCTGGCCGGCTTCATGGCGGCGGACGCCGCGAGGACGCCCTTCGAAACGTTGCTGGAGCGCGACCTCCTGCGGCCGGCGGGCATGGACTCCACCACCTTCGGCGAGCCTCGCCCTCAGCGCGACGGCCTGCCCGCGCCCATGCCGGGCGCCCTCGCCGCGCGGCTGGCGCAGGGCCACGCCTGGACGGCCGCGGGACTGCGCCCGCTCCCCTACGGCTTCGGCTCGGCGCTGGCGCCCGCCCTGTCGGCCTCCTCCACCGCCGACGACATGGCGCGGCTGATGCTGGCGCTCCTGGCGGACGGGCGAGCCTCCGGCGCCGGCGCGCTCCTGTGGGGCCCGCGGACGAACGCGGCCCTGCGCACGCCGCTCGCCCCCGGCTGGACGTACGGGCCGATGCTCTACGCGTTGCCCGGCGGCTTCCGCGGGTTCGGGCACGAGGGGTCGGCGCCCGGCTTCCAGGCCAAGCTGATGGTGGCGCCGCAGCTGGGCCTGGGCGTGTTCGTGGCGGCCGACACCGACACGGCCGCGCGGCTGGTGCACGCCCTGCCCGAGCTCGTGGTGCGCCGCTTCTACGCGGGGCCGGCCACCGCATCCGCCGGACCGCCCGTGGAGCGGGCCGACTACGACGGCCTCTACGTCTCCACCCGGCGCACCTACCACGGGCTGGAGGGGTTCGTCGGCCGGCTGACGCGCCTGTGGCGCGTGCGGACGGAGCCGGGCGGGGCGGCGGTGGTCGTGTGGGGCCCGGACGGCGGGCGGCGCTGGCTCTCCGCCGACGGACGCGGCGGCTTCACCGCGGCGGACGACACGGGCGAGCCGCTGCGGTTCCTGCGCGACGCCAGGGGCCGGGCGCGCGCCTTCCTGGACCCCGGCGGAATGTGGGGGGCCGAGCGGGTGGACGGGCTGCACCAGCCGGGGGTGCTCGCCGCGGCGACGGGGCTGGCGGAGGCGGCCGCGCTCCTGACGCTCGCCGGCCTCGTCGTGCGCCCCCGCGACTATCGGCAGAGCCGGCGGCAGACGAGCGCCAGCCGGCTGCAGAGCCTCACCGCCGTCCTGTGGCTCGCGGCGCTGGCCGCCTTCACCGTCTTCGCCGGGCGGGACGCGGGCGCGGGCGGCCCGCTGCGGCGCTGGCCCGACCCGTGGCTAGTGGGGGCCTCGTCCTGCGCCCTGGCCGCGGGCCTCCTCACCCTGGCGCAGCTGGCGCAGCTGCCGGGCGCCTGGACGGTGGAGCGGCGCGTCCACGGCTGGGGCGCGGGCCGCAAGCTGCGCCACACCGTGACGGTGCTCGCCTTCGCCGCCTTCAGCTTCGTGCTGCTGGGCTGGGGCGCGCTGGAGCCCTGGTCGAGCTAGGCGGACGGGCGGTGCGGCGTGACGCGCAGGGTGATGCGCTCACGCTCGCCGCGCCATCGCTCCACCAGGAGGCGGCCCACCTGCATGTCGTCGTGGAAGGCGTAGCCCTTGATCGCGTCTAGGAGCGCCTTGGCGAGGTTGTCGAGGTCGAGCCAGGGCGCCTCGCCCGTGAACTCCATCCCGATCTCCACGGCGTAGTCGCCCCAGGCCGGGCGGCGGCCGCGCCACTCCTTGCGGAAGAACTCGTACAGCAGGGGCTTGTAGTACTTGGCCTGGGTGGTCAGCCCGTCGACGGTGATCTCCAGCGCCTCGCCGTCCTCCCGCGCGCGGACCTTGCCCGTTCCGATCCAGCCCGCCGTCATGCCGCTTCCCCAAGCGCCCGCGGCGTCCTATGTTCCCGGTCCCTGTCCAACAGTTGAAAGGAGGTGATCCAGTGTCTCATTGTCATCAACCGGGTTCGCAGCGCGTGACCTGGAGCCTCGGGATCTCCGCCTGACGTCTCGTCGGGACTGACACCAGCTTCCAAGTCCGCGGCCGCGAGCGCGGTCAAAGACAGTGCGGGGCCGCTCCGGAGAGATCCGGGGCGGCCCTTCTCGTTCACGATGGCGGGGGTGGCGTCCCGTCGGTCTTGAACGTCATGGGTAGGGTGATCACCCCCCGCGGCCGCACCGCCCCCGCCGTCTCGGATCGCAGCTTGAACTTCGCCGCCGCCCTGAGCGCCAGCGCTCCAAGGCCGTGGCCCCCAGGCGTCTCCTCGGCGACGGCGCAGTGATCGACCCCCGCGCTCGACGTGATTCGACACTTCAGCGTCACGTGGCCGTTGACGGGCGCATGCGCCGGGTCACCGGCGATCTCGGCCAAGGGCGCCGGCGACGGGACGGGTGCGGCGCTCGCGACGGGCGGCGGCGTCTGCAAGCTCGGCATCAGATGTCCTTCGCGCTGTCGCCGCCGGTGACCTCGTACTCCGCGCCCGTGACCATGGCGGCGGCGTCCGAGGCCAGGAACACGGCGGCCGGCGAGATGTCGTCGGGCTGGAGCCAGCCGACCTTCAGCGGCACGGTGGGCTGGCGCACGTCCCACGCCCGCTGCGGGCTGGGATGCTCGCCGATCTCCTGCCCCGTCTCGCCCGCGCTCTCGCTGAAGCGCTTGTCGTAGCGGGTGAGCGCGGTGTCCACGAGGCCGGGGATCAGGGCGTTGACGGTGATGTTGTGCTCGCCCAGTTCCAGCGCGGCGGACTTCATCAGCCCCAGGATGCCCCACTTGGAGGCCGAGTAGCTGGAGCCGTCCTTGGTGCCGTGCTTGCCCTGCATGGACGACAGCAGGATCAGCCGCCCCTTCCTGCGCGCCACCATCTTGGGGGCGAAGGCGCGCACGGTGTTGGCGGTGCCGTTGAGGTTGTTCTCGATCAGGTCGCGCCACTCGTAGTCCTCCATCTGCAGGAGCGGCTTCCAGCGCTGGATGGCGGCGTTGGCGACCACGATGTCGATGCGGCCGTGGTCGCGCTCCACCTGGTCGGCGATGCGGCGGAGCGCGGCGATGTCGCGGATGTCCGCCTGCACGCCCTCGCCCCGACGGCCGTAGGCGCGGACCTGGCGCACGGTCTCATCCAGGTCCGCGGGGGTGGAGGGCTTGGCGTCGTTGGCGGGCGAGGCCTCGCGGCAGATGTCGAGCGCCACCACGTCCGCCCCGTTGGCGGCGTACTCCACCGCGATGGCGCGCCCGATGCCCCGCGCCGCGCCGGTGACCACCGCCACCTTGCCCGCGAGCTGCGTGCCGCGCCCGGGGCGGATCGGCCCCGCGCTCTTCTCCGGCGGCGGCTCGGGCACGGGCTGGCCGTGGAGTTCGTGCGGCTCGGTGTCCGACCGGCCGTCCGGCGTGGGGGCGGCGTGCGCCCCGCCCGCGACGGCGGCGACGCCCAGGAGCGCGCCCCCCGCGAGGATGGAGCGGCGGGCGGCGTCGAAGCGGTCGTCGGACATGGGCGCGTCTCCAGGCATCGAGCGGAGAACCCGCGCTTCTACCCGAAGTTGCGGCTCAGCTAGCCCGCGCCGATCAGCTCGCGGCCGATGAGGAAGCGGCGGATCTCGTTGGTGCCGGCGCCGATGTCGTAGAGCTTGGCGTCGCGCAGGTAGCGCTCCACCGGCCAGTCCTTGAGGTAGCCCGCGCCGCCCAGCGCCTGGATCGCCTCCAGCGACGTCTTCACCGCGTTCTCGCTGGCCAGGAGGATCGCGCCCGCCGCGTCGAAACGCGTGGTGCGGCCCGCGTCGCAGGCGCGGGCCACGGCGTAGACGTAGGCGCGGGCGCTGTTCAGGGCGACGTACATGTCGGCCACCTTGGCCTGCATCAGCTGGAACGAGCCGATAGGGCGGCCGAACTGCTTGCGGTCGCGGACGTAGGGGATCACCACGTCCAGGCACGCCTGCATGATGCCGAGCGGCCCCGCCGCCAGCACCGCCCGCTCGTAGTCGAGCCCGCTCATCAGCACGCCCGCGCCGCCGCCCACCGGGCCCATGACGTTCTCGGCGGGCACCTCGCAGTCCTCGAACACGAGCTCCCCGGTGTCGGAGCCGCGCATGCCGGTCTTGTCCAGCTTCTGCGCGCAGCGGTAGCCAGGCATGTCGCGCTCGATCAGGAAGGCGGTGACGCCCTTGCTGGCGCCCTCCGGGTCGGTCTTGGCGTAGACCACCAGGGTGTCGGCGTGCGGGGCGTTGGTGATCCAGAACTTGGTGCCGTTCAGCACGTAGCGGTCGCCGCGCCGGTCGGCGCGCAGGCGCATGGAGATCACGTCGGAGCCCGAGCCGGCCTCGCTCATGGCCAGCGCGCCCACGTGCTCGCCCGAGATCAGCTTGGGCAGGAGGCGCGCCTTCTGCTCGGGCGTGCCCCAGCGGCGGACCTGGTTGACGCACAGGTTGGAGTGCGCGCCGTAGGAGAGGCCGATGGAGGCGGAGGCGCGGCTCACCTCCTCCATGGCCACCACGTGCTCCAGGTAGCCCAGGCCCAGGCCGCCGTCCTCTTCGCCCACGGTGATGCCGTGCAGGCCCAACTCGCCCATCTCGGGCCAAAGCTCGCGGGGAAAGCTGTTGGACTCGTCGATGCCCGCGGCCATGGGCGCGATGCGGTCGGCGGCGTAGCGGGCGGTGGTGTCGCGGATGGCGTCGGCGGTCTCGCCGAGCGCGAAGTCCATCTGGGGGGCGGCGTTGGAGATCATGCGTGCGGAGTTAGCACGCGCCCGTCAGCTCCGGGAGCGGGGCTCCCCCGGCGCGCGGCCGAGACGGCGCGACAGGAACCACGCCGCCGCCGGCGCCATGAACGCCACCCCCGCCAGGCCGAGGACGAGGGCGCCGAGCGCCGGCCGCTGCGTGAGCACGCCCACGAGCGCGCAGGCGAACATCACCGCCCCCGCCGCCCCGAGCGCGGTGAACACGAGCGGGTGCTCCGCCGTCCCGCGCCAACGCCGGCGGCCGCCCGCCTCCTCCCGCAGCCAGTCGCGGCGGGGCGTGGGATCGGGGAAGGCCGCGGCGGAGGGGATGTCCGCCAGGGCGGGGTCGTCCTCGGCCACGACGGCCGCCGACGGCTGCGCGGAGGGCGGGGGGGCGTCCGGCGGCTCGGTCGGGGCGGGAGGAGGCGGAGGGTCGATCTGCGCGTCCGCGGGCGGCTCGCCCGGGCCGACGTCCTCGGCCTGCTCCGCCACCGTGGGCGCGGGCTCCGACCATGACCCCGGCTCGTCCTGCGGGAGGGGCGGCGGGTGGCGCTCCGCCTCCGCCTCCGCCGGGACCTGGCCGATGAAGGGCGGCGGCTCGGGGTCGGGCTCGGCCGCGGGCGGTGCGGGGTCGGCCGGCTCGGCGGGCGGCGGCGCGGACGACGGGCGCCTGGGGCGGGGCGGGGGCGCGCGGTCGGCCAGGATCGCGTCCAGCCGGGCGCGCAGCGCGTCCGCCGCGGCCACCAGCGCGGAGGGCGCCGGCTCGCCCAGCCGGGCGATGGCGCGGGCGCTGTCGCCCTCGAAGGTGACGCTCTCCAGGGCGGTGCGGGCCTCCACGAGGTCGGCGGGGCGCACCTGGGCGGCGGCGTGGTCGAACAGCGGGCGGATCAGGGGGCTCGGCGCGGGCGAGAAGCCCCCGGGCGGCCGCAGGAAGTGCGCCTTCTCCGCGGCGCGACGGCGCACCAGCGCGTCCACCACCAGGGCGTCGCCGTCGAAGTCGGCGCGGCGCCACAACTCGAGCGCCGCGGCGGCCTGCAGGTAGGCCCCCTCGTTCACGCGCCTGACGACGGAGGAGGCGGCGAACGCCTGCGGCCCCACGTTGAAGGCGAAGGAGACCAGGGCCTCGAACTGCGGGACGCTGACGGGGGCGAGGAGCGCCGCCTCCACCGCCCGCGCGACGCCGGACAGGTCGTAGAGAAGGAGCGCGGCCGCGTCCGCCTCGCTCACCACCGCGCCCTCGCGCGCGGTGAGCGTGTGACCGTGGCCGATCACCCAGCCGCCGTGCGGAAGCGCCGCGGCGCGGGCCCGGTAGCCCTCGAAGCCCTTGACGAGCTCGAGCGCGGCGGGGGTGACGCGGGGGTGGATCACGGCCGCCCCTGCGCCGAGGGGCCGGCCCGAATCTGGTGCGGTCGAGAAGACTCGAACTTCCACGGGTTGCCCCACAGCGACCTCAACGCTGCGCGTCTACCAATTCCGCCACGACCGCTCGCTTCGGAGCGGCGGGAGTTAGCAGGGAGGGTCATGGATGGAAAGTCCCCGCGCCGGCGCCGCTCACGAGCCCGCCATGAAGTCGTAGACGTCCGCGGCGCGCGTGACGGAGATGGCGATGCGGTCGTCGCTGATCTGGATCTCGCCCCGGGCGACGGGATGGTTGTTGGCCAGGATCCACACCTCGTCGTTCTCCCGCGCGTCCAGCGGGATCACCGCGCCGCGGCCCATGCGCAGGAGCTGCTGCATGGGGATGAGCGTGCGGCCCAGAACGACCGAGATCTCCACCTGGACGTGCTCGACCTGACCCACGCGCACCCTCGCGCGGCCGCTTGGAACGCGCGGCCGACACCGCCATCTAGGGCCGTCATGGTCTCCGATCCGTTAAGCGCGCCCGCCGCCGGCGCCTTTGTCCGGGAGGACGGCGCGGCCGCGGGCTGGGCCGCGTCGCCGGGGCTCGTCCCCTATGCGGCGGCGGTGGAGGCCATGGAGGCGCGGGCGGCGGCGATCGCGGACGGGCGCGCGGGCGAACTCGTCTGGCTCGTGGAGCACCCGCCGCTCTACACCGCGGGAGTCAGCGCCAGGGCGGACGAGCTCCTGCAGCCCGGCCTTCAGCGCCGCGGGCAGTCCGCCGGCCTCCTCGCCGCTGGGGAAGACGG
>CAXSHO010000041.1:0-10189 GCA_964237305.1 uncultured Caulobacteraceae bacterium | reverse complement strand
GTCGTCAATGCGGGGCGTGGCGGGCGTTACACCTATCACGGGCCGGGACAGCGGGTGGCTTACGCCATGCTCGACCTCCGGGCGCGGCGGCGCGACGTGCGCGGCTTCGTCCAGGCGCTGGAGGCCTGGGTGATCGGGGCGCTCGACGCCTTCAACGTCCAGGGCGAGCTGCGCGAGGGGCGGGTGGGCGTGTGGGTGGAGCGGCGCACGCCGGGCGCCGCGCCGCGCGAGGACAAGATCGCCGCGGTGGGGGTCAAGATCCGGCGCTGGGTCAGCTTCCACGGGGTCAGCCTGAACGTGGAGCCCGACCTCGACCATTTCGCCGGGATCGTCCCCTGCGGCATCAGCGCCCACGGCGTGACCAGCCTTGTGGACCTCGGCCGCCCCGCCACGATGGACGACGCGGACGCGGCGCTGAAGGCCGCCTTCACGCCCGTGTTCGGTCCGGTGGAGGCCGCGCCCCCTCCCCTCGCCGGCCTCCCGGAGGCGGGCGCGTGAGGGCGGGCGGGTCGGACGCGCCGCTGGGGCGGGTGGAGGTCGGCGCGTCGGCGCCGGACGTGCGCGCGCCCTCCGCCACCGGCCCGTTCCGGCTCTCCGGCCTGCGCGGGCGCCCGGTCGTGCTGGAGTGGACCAGCCCCGTCTGCCCTTACACCGCCCGGAAGTACGAGGCCGGCGCCATGCAGGCGGTGCAGCGCCAGGCCGCCCGCCGCGGCGTGGCCTGGGTGTCGGTGGACACCGCCGCTCCCGGCCGCCCCGGCGCGCTGACCCCCGCCGCCGCCCGCGCCCGGGTCGCCCGCACGGGCGCGACGGTGGCCGCCTTCGTGCTGGACGCGGACGGGAGCGTCGGGCGGCTCTACGGCGTGCGCGTCACCCCCACGGTCTTCCTGATCGGGCGCGACGGCCGGCTGGCCTACCAGGGCGCGGTGGACGACGACGCCTGGTCGTCGGGCCCGCAGAGCCTGGGCTTCCTGCGCGACGCCCTGGACGACCTCCTGGCCGGACGGCCGCAGCGGCGGGCGGAGACGCGGCCCTACGGCTGCCCCGTGGAGTACTGAGCCGCGCTCAGCTCTTGACCGCGTGGCCCTTCTCGTAGGCGGAGATCTTCGCCTTCACGTCGTCGGGCAGGTCGGTGAGGTGGGCCTTGTCGGTGACCTCCCTGTTGGCGGCGATGGCGACGGGGATCACGTACTTGGCGTGGCAGGCGACGCAGGTCTCGTACATGGCGGCGCCGGTGGTGAACATGGCGGGGCCGTCGTGCTTCTCCGCCGCGTCCTTGGCCCTGTAGGCGGCCTGCTGCATGGCGTGGGCGTAGCGCGGCCAGTCGGTGTCGTCCTGCTGGCGGCCCGGCATGAGGAGGAGGTTGCCCGCCTCCGCCACCGTGGTCGCCCCGCTCTCCGCCGCCAGCCAGCCGTCCTCCGTTGTGGGCAGGAGGCTCTTCGTCCCCTGCGCGGTCACCACCTCGCCGGAGGCGTGCCAGAAGGCCCAGGAGCCCGGGTCGACCACGTGGCCCATCACCTCCGTCATGGGCAGCGACACGTCGAACCCGCTCTTCGCCTGCGGCTTGGCGCAGGAAGCGGCGGAGGCGGCGAGCAGGGCCGCGGCGGCGAGACGGGCGGGGGCGGACATGCGGACTCCGGGGCGACCCGGCGAAACTAGCCCCCCGCGTCGAAACCGGCCAGCGGTCACGCCGACGCGGGCCTGCGCTGCAGGTGACGCCGCGGGGCGCGCCGGGTAGGATCGCCGGGCGTTTCGCAAGCTTCGTCGAAACGTCGGGACCGCGGCCCGCAGCCCCTCCGCGCAAGAGGGCTGCGGGCGCACCATGGCGACGACGACGACCCTGCGACGCGCGCTTCCCGCCGCCGCGGCCCTTCTCGCCGCAGGGGGCCTGTTCGGCGCGGGCGTCCTCCACGCGCAGGGGCCGGATGCGGCCGCGGCGAAGGCCCATCCCGGCGCGTCGGTCTACGCGCAGAACTGCGCGGGCTGCCACAACAGCGCCGAGCAGATGCGCGCGCCGAACCTCGCCAACCTGCACCTCCTGCCCGCCTCCCAGATCCGCTACGCCCTGACGGAGGGCGTCATGCGCCAGCAGGGCTCCGGGCTCTCGGGCGACCAGAAGGAGCAGGTGATCGCTTGGCTGGCCCAGCCCGCCGCCCCCGCCGCCGTGGAGGCCGCCAAGGCCGACGCCGCAGGCCCCTCTGCCGCCTCCCCGGCCGTCCACGGCGCGGCGGTCGCCAGCACGGCCGCGCCCGTGACCACCGCCGACTGGACCGAGCCGCTGCGCTGCGCCGCCGACCGCGCAGGCATCGACGCCGCGGCCAAACCCACGCTCGCCATGGCGGGGGTGGACGCCACCAACGCCCGCCACATGAGCGCCCGGCGGGCGGGGCTCACGACCGCGCAGCTCGCCTCGCTGGACGTGGCGTGGACGCTGAACGTGCCGGGGGCCACCAGCCTGCGCGTGACGCCCGTCATCGTGGGCTCCACCCTGTTCTACGCCGTGCCGCAGCCGGCGCGTCTGCTCGCCCTGGACACCCGCACCGGCTGCGTGAAGTGGACCCGGGCCTCCAAGGCGCCGTTCCGCAGCTCGCCCGCCTACGGCATGGCGGGCCGCCGCCCCGCGCTCTTCATCGCCGACCAGGCGGGCCTGCTGCGCGCGCTCGATCCCGCCACGGGCGCGGAGATCTGGACGACCGACCCGCGCCACAGCAAGGAGGCCACCATCACGGGCGCGCCCATGTTGGCGGGCGACCGGCTGATCGTGCCGATCTCGGTCTTGGACGTCGCCCGCGCCGCCGACCCCAAGTACGGCTGCTGCACCCAGCACGGCGCCGTCTCGGCGGTGGACGCGGCCACCGGCAGGGTCCTGTGGACCGCCCACACGATGGAGGACGCCAAGCCGCTCGGCCGCAAGAACGCCGCGGGGGTGGAGGTGTGGGGGCCGTCGGGCGCGCCCGTCTGGTCCACGCCGGCGATCAACCTGCAGACGCGCACCGTCTACATCGGCACGGGCGAGAACACTTCGCCGCCCAACACCAGAACCAGCGACGCCATCATGGCCATCGACCTCGATACGGGGAAGGTGAAGTGGACGTTCCAGGCGCTGCAGCGCGACATCTGGAACATGTCCTGCCGCGGGCCGGATGATTCGGGGCCGAACTGCTTCTTCGTCAAGAACGACGAGAGCATCCTCAAGGACTACGACTTCGGCGCCGGGCCGATCGTCGCCAAGCGCGCCAACGGGGCGGACATCGTCCTGGCCGGCCAGAAGTCGGGCACGGTGTGGGCGATCGACCCGGCGAAGCAGGGGGCGGTGCTCTGGAAGAAGCAGTTCGGCGAGGGCACCGCGCTGGGCGGCGTCCACTGGGGCATCGCCAGCGACGGCCGCCGCCTGTTCGCGCCCATCAGCGATCCCGCGGGCACGCCGCAGTCGGTCCCCGGCCTGCACGCGCTGGACATCGGCACGGGCGCCGAGCTCTGGAGCTGGTCGGCCACGGCGGACTGCGAGGGCGCGCGGGGCCCCCGGATCAGCGGCTGCAAGACGCGCTACGGCCTGTCCGCCGCGCCGCTGGTGGTGGACGGCGGGCTGGTCACCGGCTCGCTGGACGGCAAGGTGCGCATCTTCGACGCCGCCACCGGCCGCATCCTGTGGAGCTACGACACGATCCGCGACTTCGCTCCGCGCACGGCGAGCGGCGTCGTCGGCAAGGGCGGCTCCATCGACAGCCAGACGATCGCGGCGGGCGACGGGATGGTGTTCGTCGGCTCGGGCTACGGCCAGTTCAACCAGCAGGCCGGCAACGTGCTGATCGCCTTCAAGCCGAAGGCCGCCCTGACCACGGCGCGCCGCTGAGCCGCCGCGGCGGGCGGCGCGCTACTTCTTGTCGCCGGGGTCCGATCCGTCCTTCGGCGCGCCGGTGCCGGACGAGCCCATGAACACCTTGCGCCCGTCGGCGAAGGTCACGTCGCGCCCGTTGGCCTTGCACGCGGGCGAGCAAAGCCGGTCCTTGGACTGGTAGCCGCGCACGATCACCTCCGCCCCCGGCTTCAGCGAGGCCTTGGTGAGCCCTGCGCGCAGCAGCGTGTTGGGCGTGCCGCCCTCCACCATCCACTCCTGCTCCTTGCCGTCCTTGGGCACCATGACGTGCAACCAGGCGTGGGGATTGATCCACTCCACCTGGCTGACCTTGCCGCGCAGGAGCACGGGGGCGGTGGCGTCGAACTCGGCCGCGAAGGCGTGGTGGGCCAGCGCCGACCCCGCGCCGACGCCCGCGGCGAGGGCGAGGGCGGCGACTCCGGCGGCGAACAGGTGCGTTCGGGTCATCAGGCGGCTCCTAGGAACTCGAGCGGCCGAACCGCGCCGACCGACATGACGTGCGCCGTGGGCGCGACTACTTGAGCGGGTTCTTGCGCAGAGCCCCATACATCAGCTCCTCGACGAACTCCACGCACTTGAACTGCTGCAAGCGGGCGTCGGCCCCCACGCGCCTGTAGAGCGTCATCTCCATCTTCCACGGCCGCGTATAGGTCTGGGGATCGGTGAGCTCGGCCTCGTAGCGCAGGTGGGTGGGGTCGATCGGGGTGTAGCGCTCCACCACCTTCAGCTGGTCCGAGTGGTGGTTCCCCGCGCGGTCGAGCCACGTCTGGTCGTTCATGCCCGTGACCGTGACCACCAGCGTGTCGCCCTCCCACCGGCCGTAGGACTGGCCCATCCAGCTGTCGATGGGCGCCTCGCCGGGGTCCTTCAGGGCGATGTCGCGCACCGCGCCGGCGTACTCGTAGGCGAACAGCATGCGGTCGCCGCTCTGCAGGATCTGGAACGGCATGGGCAGGTAGGTCGCCCGCGGCACGCCCGGCAGGTAGCACTTCACCTCCGGATCGCGCTTGAGATAGTCGGCCCGGTTCTCGTCGCGCATCTTCAGCGCCTCCGGCTTGTAGGGGATGGTCCCGCCGACCACCGCGCCCAGCCCCGCGGGCACCGCGCCCACCGCGCCCAGCGCCACCACCTCCTTGGCGGGCACGGGGCCGGCGGGGCCGGGGCGCGTCTGCAGCGCCGAGCTCGCGGCGTGCGGCTCGACGTTCCAGTCGGCCCCGTTCAACACCTGCCACACGCCGTTGAGGTCGGGGTGGCCGGCGATGCGCCCCGGGGCGGCGGCCGTCGGCGCCGCGCGGTGAGCCGGCGCCGCGCGGTGAGCCGGTGCCGCGGCGACCGCTCCCGCCCCACCCGCGGCGGCGGCGCAGGCCGCGGCGGCGATCATCCTGCTGAAGCTCGCGCCCATCCCGCCCCCGGTCCGCCCCTCGACGGGGGCGAGCCCGCGTCGCGTCCGGCCTCGTGCACGAACGGTCAGGCGAGTTTCGCCATCCGTGATCGGGTGTCAACGCCGGCGGGCCGGCGCCGACCGACGCCGCCTGCGGATGCAAGCCGCCCGCGGCGCCTGCGCGCTTGACCCGCCCGGCGGTTTTCGCATTCGGTGGCGAGCGGCGGCGGGTCCGCGAACTCAAAAGGGGGAGATGGGCGTGATCCGCGCGTTCCTGGTCTGGCTTCAACACTCGCTCGGCAAGGGCCAGGCCGCGGACGCGCAGTCCTGGAGCGAGCAGCTCCTGGGGTCGCTCAACTTCTGGAACCTCTTGGAGGGCACGCACCTGCTCTCGCTGATGCTGTTCGCAGGCACGATCTTCGTGGTGGACCTGCGGCTCCTGGGCGTGGTGTTCCGGCGCACCCCCGTGTCGGTGATCGACCGCAAGGTGCTGCCGCTCACGATCTGGGGGCTCGTCTTCATGGTGATGACGGGGGTGTGGCTCTTCTACGCCAAGCCGCTCGTCTACTTCCACAGCGTCTGGTTTCGCATGAAGATGCTGCTGATCCTGTTCGCGCTGGTGAATATCGCCGTCTTCCATTTCCGCGTGCAGAAGAGCCAGGGCGCGTGGGATGCGCTGCCCAGGCCGCCCCTCGGTGCGCGCCTTTCGGCGGCGGTGTCGATCACGGTCTGGCTGGCGGTGATCACCTGCGGGCGGTTCATCGCCTACAACTGGTACGACTGCGGCAAGCCCCAGCCGGGCTTCATCAACGCGGTGCAGGAGTGCGCCACCTCCGAGCACGGCGCGGTGCCGCTGAAACCCGGCGCCGTGGCCGGGCTGGAGCCTCGCCGGTGACGTTCCAGGAGCTGTTCCCGCACCTCGCCCCGTGGGTGGCGAACCTGCAGAACGTGTGGCCCGCCCCCATCGTCAAACCGAACTTCGCCGCGTGGGAGGTGCTGCACATCCTGTCCCTGATCGTGCTCGGCGGCTGCGCGATCCTGGTCGGGGTGCGGCTGATCGGCTCCGGCGTGACGGAGGAGCCGCCGTCGGAGGTCTACCGCAACCTGCGCTGGGTGCTGCACGCCGGCGTCGCGGGGATCATCGTCTCGGGCGTCCTCATCGGCATGGCCAACGCCGACCGGCTCTACAACTCCGCCGCCTTCCTGGTGAAGATGCTGGCGCTCTTGTCAGGGGTGATCTTCACCTACGGCGTCACCCGCTCCACCGCGCTGGCCGACGGGGGCGTGTCGCCCTTCACGCGCGGAGCGGCGGTTCTGGCGTTGAGCGTCTACGGCGTGGGCCTATGGGTGTTCCTGACCGGCGGGCTGATCATGCCGGGGCTCTTCCACGTGCTCACCGCGGCCGTCCTCATCCTCACCTTCGTGCTGAAGGGCCGCTCGCGGTGGGTGTTCGCAGGCGGCGTCGCCGCGATCCTGGCCGCCTTCTTCGTCGCCACCCACGTCGTCATCACGCCCGACGACCTCGCCAGGTCCGATCCGGCGAACCTCACCATCGCCTGGGTGCTGTTCGTGTGGGTGTTCGGCACGGCGGTGTTCCACGCCTTGCGAGGGCGCGCGGAGCCTCGCAGCGGGGTGCTGACGCAGGTGGTCGGCTACGCCACCATCCTGATCTGGGTCACCGCAGCGGCGGCGGGGCGCTGGATCGCCTTCGCCTGACGCCCGCCTCAGGGCCGGGCCAAGCCGGTGAGGATCGGGCAGTCCGGCCGGTCGTCCCCCGCGCAGGAACGCGCCAGCCCGCGCAGGCTGTCGGCCATCTCGCGCAGCGCCTCGGCCCGGGCCTCCAGCTCGGCGATCTGCTTCAGCGCCATGGCCTTGACGTCGCGCGAGGGCCGGTCGCGGTCGCGCCACAGCCCCAGGAGCCGCACGATCTCGGCGGTGGAGAAGCCGAGGCTCCGCGCGCGGCGGATGAAGCGCAGCTCGTTGAGGTCGCGCTCGTCGAAGTCGCGGTAGCCGCCCGGCCGGCGCGCGGCGGGGCGCAGGAGGCCCGACGCCTCGTAGTAGCGGATCATCTTGGCGGAGACGCCGCTCGCCGCCGCCGCCCGGCCGATGTTCACCCCGCCGCCCTCCCGCCGCTTGACCTTCCCATCGTGGGAGGCTGCATGGGCTTGGGCGAGCCGAACGTCCAGGACCGCCGTGCGCCACCTTCCTCCCCTCGCCCTGGCGTTCGCGCTGGCGCTGCCCGCGGCGGCGGCGGCCCAGGCCGGACGGGCGCAGCCCACGCCGTCTATGCCCGGCATGGAGCCCGGCGACCCGCCTCCGGCAGCCGCCCCGCCGTCCTCCGGCACGGCCGAGATGGAGGGCACGGCCGGGATGGAGGGCATGGGGGCCATGACGGGCCAGCTCGGCCCCTACCCCATGACCCGCGACGCCTCCGGCACGTCCTGGCAGCCCCAGTCGGCGCGCATGGACGGGGTCATGTTCGACGCGGGCGGCGGCTGGTCGGCGATGGTCCACGGCTACGCCACCCTGGTCCACAACGACCAGGGCGGGCCCCGGGGCGACACCAAGACCTTCGTCGAATCCATGTTCATGGGCATGGCGCAGCACCCGCTCGCGGGCGGGACGCTGACGGTGCGCGCCATGGGCAGCCTCGACCCGTTCATGGGGAAGAGCGGCTATCCCCTGCTGCTGCAGACGGGCGAGACGGCGAACGGGCGCACGCCGCTGACCGACCGGCAACACCCGCACGACCTCGTGGCGGAGCTGGCTGGCGTCTATTCGCGCCCGCTCGCGGGCAGGCTGAACGGCTTCGTCTACGTCGGCTGGCCGGGCGAGCCCGCGCTCGGCCCCGCCACCTACATGCACCGCTTCTCGGGCCTGGCGAACCCGGAGGCGCCGATCGGCCACCACTGGCTGGACTCCACGCACATCACCTTCGGCGTGGTCACCGCCGGCCTCGTCTACGGCGGCGTGAAGCTGGAGGCGTCGTCCTTCACCGGCCGCGAGCCGAACCAGCACCGCTACGACTGGGACCACCCGCGCTTCGACAGCTGGTCGGTGCGGGCCACCTGGAATCCCTCGCCGGACTGGTCGATGCAGGTCAGCCGCGGCCACCTCGTCAGCCCCGAGCAGCTGGAGCCGGAGGAGGACCAGGACCGCACCACCGCCTCCGCCACGTGGAACCGCGCGGTCGCCTGGCGTGGGCGGCGCGGCCAGTGGCAGGCCACCGCGGCCTGGGGCCGCGACGAGGTGGCCGCGCGGCCCGCCACCGACGCCTTCCTGCTGGACAGCGCCCTGAACCTCGGCCGCCACACCGTGTTCGCCCGGCTGGAGCGCGTGGACAAGGACGAGCTGTTCGCCGACCGGCCGACCGATCCGCTGAACGGCCCCGCCTACACGGTAGGCAAGGCGAGCTTCGGCTACTTCCTCACCACGCCAATGCCCAAGCGGCTCGACCTGGATCTGGGCGCCCTGGTCAGCCGCTACGACCTGCCCCGCGCGATCCGGCCCGCCTACGGCGGCGAGCCGACAAGCTTCATGCTGTTCTCCCGCCTCAAGCTGCGCTGACTGTATGGCCGTCGCAAAATCCCGCTAGGCTGCCGCCGGACGCGGGAGGCCATCGGTGGCGCGGATGACGAGACGGGGCGCGGTGTGCGCCGGCGCGGCGGCGGCGCTGCCTGGCGGCGTCCGCGCGCAGCCGCGGCGCAAGGCGGCCCTCTACGCCCATCGCGGAGCCTCCGCGCTGCGGCCCGAGCACACGCTGGCGAGCTACGCCAAGGCGATCCAGGACGGGGCCGACTTCATCGAGCCCGACCTCGTCTCCACCAGGGACGGCGTGCTCGTCGCCCGCCACGAGCCCGACATCGCCGAGACCACCGACGTGGCGCAGAGGCCCGAGTTCGCCGACCGCCGCCGCACCCTCGCCTTCGACGGGCGGCAGGTCACCGGCTGGTTCACCATCGACTTCACCCTGGCCGAGCTGAAGACGCTGCGCTGCCGCGAGCGGCTGGGGGCCAAGGTGCGGCCGGAGAGCGCGAGCTACGACGGCCTGTTCCAGGTGGTCACCTGGGAGGAGATGATCGACTTCGCCGCTGCGGAGAGCGCCGCCCGCGGTCGCGTGGTCGGGCTCGTGCCGGAGCTGAAGAGCTCCACCTGGCACGCGGCGCACGGCCACGACGTCGCCGAGACCTTCCTGCGCGTCGTCGCCGAGCACCGGCACACCCGCACCGCCCCCCTGCACGTGCAGTCGTTCGAGGTGGACGACCTCAAGCGCCTGCGCCACCGGCTCGGCCGGCCGGAGAACCTCAAGCTCGTCCAGCTGGTGGGCGCCCCCGCCGAGCGGCCGCAGGACCATGCGGAGCTCACCTACGGCGCGATGACGGGCCCCGCGGGCCTCGCCGCGATGAAGGCCTACGCCGACGTGGTGGCGCCCAACCTGCGCGGCGCGATCCCCACCGACGCCGCGGGCCGGCTCGCCGCGCCGGGCCGCCTCACGCCGGACGCGCACGCGGCGGGGCTCGGCGTGGTGGTCTGGACCTTCCGCCCGGAGAACCTGTTCCTGCCAGCCGACCTGCGCGGGCCGGGCGGCCCCTCCGCCCGTCACGAGGCGGGCTCGCTCCTCGAGATGCGGCGCTTCCTGGAGCTCGGCGTGGACGGCTTCTTCACCGACGACCCCGCGCTCGGCCGCCGCGCCATCGACGCCTTTGCGGACGGGCGGCCCGCATGACCACCCGCCGCACCCTCCTCGCCGGCGCGGGCGCCCTCGCCGCCTCCTGCACGGCCAAGCCCAAGGCGGCCGAGCCGTTGCGTTTCTCCATCCTGTCCACCGAGACCTCGGCGGCGCAGGCGGTGACGTGGGACCCGTTCCTGCGCGACCTGTCGGCCCGGCTCGGCCGCGAGGTGAAGCCCTTCTTCGCGTCCGCCTACGCCCCCCT
>CAXSHO010000040.1:5865-22616 GCA_964237305.1 uncultured Caulobacteraceae bacterium | reverse complement strand
CGCGCCTTGTCGACGGCGACGTGGAACGGCAGCACCAGCGGGCACGATTCGCTGACGAGCAGGCGCGAGCGGACGTCGAGCCCCATCGCTTCGAGGCGACCGATCTCGGCCAGCAGGTGCTCGCGGGTGAAGGCGCTGTTGGCGATGACGAGGTCGCCCGACGCCATGACGGCGTTGTAGCGCCGCTTCAGCGCCGAGCGGGCCCGGTGGATGCCGGCGTAGGTGGTGACGAACGGTGTTCCCGTGCGCCGCGCCGCCCACCTGGCGGACCAAGCGGGAGCGCGGGAGCGGGCGTGGATCAGATCGACGCCTTCGCGCCGGATCAGGCGGGCGAGCCGGTGCGCGTTGCGCCACAGGGTCCACGGATCGCGCCGGTCGAGCGGCTGGCGCACCAGCTCGCCGCCCGAGTGCTCAAGCTCCGGCTCCAGCCGCCCGCCCGCGCTCGCCACCAGCGCCCGCCCGCCCGCGGCCGTGATCGCGGCGGCGACGTCCAGCGTGGTGCGCTCCACGCCGCCGGCGTCGAGCGCTGGGACCACCTGCAGGATCGTGACGCCGGGCGGGAGCACGCAGGACAGGTGGCGCGCGCCGCCACCCGCGTCCAGCCGCTCGGCTCAGAACGGGATCCAGTGGCGGCGGCGGCTGTAGCTGAGATAGCCGACGTTGGCGCCCAGCCGCAGGCCCACGCCGGCGCGGATCGGCGCCAGCGTCACGTCGTCGGCCCGCTGGTAGTTCACGCCCAGCCCGCCGATGAAGTAGGCCGAGCCCTCCACCCCGGGGAAGCGGCGGTAGATGATGTCCGGGTACTGCAGGTTGTAGCAGAGGGTGAAGGCGCGACTGCCGTTGCCGCCGAAGTCCCACCCCACCGACGGTCCCTGCCAGTAGACGGTCTGCGGCGGGCGGCGTTTCATGTAGAGCAGGCCCTTGCCGTAGCGCAGGCCGGCCACGAAGGCGCCGCCGCCCTCCTCGCCCGCGATGTAGGCGGTGGGGCGGCCGTTCTCCCTGAAGATGCGCTCCACCGCGCCGCCCACCGCCTCGGCGGTGACGCCTAGGAAGTCGCTGGCGCCCTGCACGATCTCGTTGCGGCTGTAGGTCTCGGCGCGGCCCTGGGCGGGGTAGTTGGGGTGGAAGTCCGGCGTGGGCGGACCCTCGGGCTCGTCGTCGCGGCGGTCGCCGCGTTCCTCGTCACGGGGCGGAGGCGGCGCGGCGTAGCGCGGATCGGGGGCGGGGTAGCGCGGATCGCGCGGAGGGGACGGCGGCGGGTGGGCCTGCGCGCCTTGCGGCAGGTCGCCGTAGGTGGTGCGGGGCTGCGTCGTCGCCGGGCGGGTCTGTGCGAGCGCCGGGAGACCGGAGGCGGTGAGGAGGCCGGCGGCGATCAGCGTGCGGCGGGGCAGGTCACGGTCGGCGGACATGGACGCGAACTCCTGGAAGGCCCCGGCCTCCGGCTTCGCGCGATCGTGCTTAACGGGCCGTGAACCCGCGACGGTAGGCGGGCAGCCGCCACCAGGGCGTGTTCGGCGAGTGGTGGTGCTCCAGGTGCAGGCCGAAGTGGAAGCAGGTGACCAACGACAGGAACCACGGATAGTCCAGCGTGCGGGCGTTGTGCCGGTCGGCGAACTTGGCCGGCTCGCCCTCGTGCCGGTGCGGCAGCCAGGTGCCGAAGGTGAACAGCTGCAGCGACGAGCCTATGGCGGGCAGGCCCCAGAACACCGCCGCGTTCAGCGGGTTCGCACCCAGGAGAAGGTAGAGCAGGAGCACGCCGGTGATGGCGCCCTGCTGCGGCCAGCCCCAGTACTCGCGGAAGAACTTCACGTACCAGCGCACGAAGGCGCGGGGGTGGCCGGCGTGGAAGTCGGGGTCGCCCTCCGTGCCCGCGTGGCGGTGGTGGGCGTGGTGCTTCTGCGCCAGCTCGCGGTAGGGGAAGCCCGCGTAGAGGCCCAGCGCCAGCTGGCCGATCGCGGTGTTCAGCCGCGGGCGGCCGGGCGCCAGGCTGCCGTGCATGGCGTCGTGCGCCACGATGAACATGCCCGCGCCCAGCCAGCTCTCCACCAGCACCAGCGCCAGGGCGCCGGCGGCCCAGACGGGGCTCTGCGCGGCGCGGGCCAGCGGGAAAGCGAAAACGGCCGCGACGTGCAGGGCCAGCCACGCGCCGATGATTAGGGCGGCGAGGCCCAGCCCGGTGGCGGTCTGGTGCGTGCGGGTCACGGCGGGACTCCTCACTCGGCGGGCGCGGCGTCGTACCCGCGCGCCTTCAACCGCGCCTTCAGCTTGCGCACTTCCGGCGCGTAGAGGAATCCGAAACTGACCGCGCCGTCGCGGCCATGCGTCGCGTGGTGCAGCCGGTGCGCCTGGACGAGTCGCTTGGCGTAGCCCGACTTGGGGATGATGCGGAACGGCCAGCGCTGGTGCACCAGCCCGTCGTGCACCACCGCGTACATCACGCCGTAGAGGGTCACCCCCAGCGCCGCCCACCAGACGAGGCCGAGGCCGGGCCACGACCCCACGAGGAACAGCACGATGGGAGGCACGGCGAACACCACCGCGAACCAGTCGTTCTTCTCCAGCACGCGGTCGTGCGGCGTGTGGTGGCTCTCGTGCCAGCCCCAGCCCCAGCGCGAATGCATGACGTAGCGGTGCACCGCCCAGGCGAACGCCTCCATGCCCAGGAAGGCCGAGCCGACGATGAGGAGGTGGAGCGGCCAGGGCGGCATGACGGACAATCTAGGCGAGCAGAGGCGCGAACGCGAGCGTAGCCAGGCTCATCGACGCCGAATCACCGTGCGGAACAGCCCGAACGTGGCCAGCCCCGCCCACGCGGCCTCCATCAGGAAGGCGGACAGGTTGAAGGCGCGGGTCATGGACAGGAGGATCAAGCCCGAGCCCACGAGGTTCATCAGGAGCGCCGGCCGTTCCCGCGCCGGAGCCCATCCGAACTGCGCCCCGGCGTAGGCGACGATCACCAGCAACACCCCGACCACGCCGCCGAGGTCCAGCAGCGTCATGCGTCTACTGGACGGTCGCTTCGCTCGCGCCGTCGGCCAGCAGCGTGAAGCTCTCCGGCGTGATGTCGGCGAAGCCGCCCTCCACGGTGAAGACGCGCTTGGCGCCGCCCGCGGTCACCACCACCGAGCCGGGGCGCAGCGTGGTCATCAGCGGCTCGTGGCCGGCCAGCACGCCGAGGTCGCCCTCCGCGCCCGGCGCGTCCACCTGCTCGACGTCGCCGGAGTACAGCTCGCGCTCCGGCGCGACGAGGGAGAAGCGGAAGGTGGCCATGGCGGTCTAGCGGAAGCTCTTGAGGACGGCGCGCAGGCGCAGGTGGCGCACGGGCCCGCCTCCGTAGACGAACTCCGTCACGTCGAGAAGAGCGTCGGGCGAGCGGCCGGGGACCAGATGCTCATAGGCGCGGCGGGTGACCTCCAGGCTCTCGACCTCGCGCCGCCGCAGCCGCCAGCCGTTGTCGCGCAGCGCCGCGTCCAGGGAGACGTGGATGCGGCCGCGGGTGGGCGCGTCGAAGACCAGGGTCTCGCATAACCTGCCGGGCGGGATGGCGGCGAGGAGCACGCGCCCGCTCGACGACGGCCGCTCGGCGTAATCCACCCGCCCTCCGCGGATGGACACGGAGCGGATCGCCCACTCCGGCGGGAACTCCACGCGGCGGAGGTCGGCCGCGGCGAGCGCGGCGGCGTTGTCGCGGGTGAAGGCGAGCCGGCCGTCGGCGTTGGGCAGGCAACCGTCCACGATGGCGCGGTAGGCCTCCAGCCCGTAGGGCGCGAAGGCCGGGTCGGGCCGCCCCGCGTCGGGATACAAGGTCTGGGCGCAGACGGGCGCGGCGGCCAAGGCCAGCAGCACCGCGGCGACGAGCAGATGACGACGGGCCACGGCGGTCTCCACGATCTCTCAGCTCGCAACGCGCGGACGTGGCGGGGGATCAGCCGTGCGCCGTCAGGGCGTGGGCGCGGTGGGCAGGACGCTGGCGGTGACGCTGGCCGCAGCCCCTTCGCCCTCCCGCTCGATCACCACCTCGGCGCGGCGCGGCGGCTTAGGGGCGGTGTCGACGCAGACGAGGCGGATGTGGGTGGAGGTGCTCTCCTGCGCGCGGCAGCCTCCCCCGTCCGGAGTGGGGGCCATGACGCCCAGGACGCCGTTCCACGCCGTCCACATGCGATCGGTGAGCGGGCCGGAGTAGCGCACGCGGCAGCCGCGGCCCTCCGCCCCGTCCAGCTTCACCACCGCAGTCTCCTCCGGATGGTCGCGGCGGAGCGCGGCGCCGAGCCCGTCCGAACTCCTGGCGAACTCCGCGGGCGAGGCCGCGACACCCAGCCGTTGCAGGCAGGCCACGGGAAAGGTGATCCCCGCCAGCCCCGCCGCCCGCGCCTCGGGCGTGAGGTCGGTCGGCGCCGCGGCGGGTGGGGACGCCGGGGACGCCGGCGTCCGGGTCGGGACCGGGACCGCCGGCGTGGCCAGGGCGGTGGACACCTGGACCGGTGGCGTCTGGACCACCGGCGGCGGGCCCGGCGAGGCCCGCACGACAGGAGCCGGCGCCGCCGCGACCTGCATGAGGACGGCGACACCGAGCATCAGGCGGCCATCTTCTCCGCCTTGGCCACCGCCTCCTCGATCACGCCGACCATGTAGAAGGCCTGCTCGGGCAGGTGGTCGTACTCGCCGTCCACGATCGCCTTGAAGGAGCGGATCGTGTCCTCAAGGCTGACGAAGGCGCCGGGGGTGTTGGTGAACTGCTCGGCCACGTGGAAGGGCTGGCTGAAGAAGCGGCTGAGCTTGCGCGCGCGGCTCACCGTCAGCTTGTCCTCTTCGGAGAGCTCGTCCATGCCCAGGATGGCGATGATGTCCTTCAGCGCCTTGTAGGACTGCAGCACCTCCTGCACGCGTCGGGCGGTGGCGTAGTGCTCCTCGCCGATCACCTGCGGGTCCATGATCCGCGACGTGGAGTCGAGGGGGTCGATGGCGGGGAAGATGGCCTGGGCGGCGATCTCTCTGGACAGCACCGTGGTGGCGTCCAGGTGGGCGAAGCTGGTGGCGGGCGCCGGGTCGGTGAGGTCGTCGGCGGGCACGTAGATGGCCTGCACCGAGGTGATGGAGCCCTTGTTGGTGGAGGTGATCCGCTCCTGCAGGTTGCCCATCTCGGTGGCCAGCGTCGGCTGATAGCCCACCGCCGACGGGATGCGGCCCAGGAGCGCCGACACTTCAGAGCCGGCCTGGGTGAAGCGGAAGATGTTGTCGATGAAGAGCAGCACGTCCTTGCCCTCCTCGTCGCGGAAGTACTCGGCCTGGGCCAGGCCCGTGAGCGCCACCCGCGCGCGCGCGCCGGGGGGCTCGTTCATCTGGCCGTAGACCAGCGTGCACTTGCTGCCCTCGCCGCCGCCCGGCTTGTTGACGTTGGACTCGATCATCTCATGGTAAAGGTCGTTGCCCTCGCGGGTGCGCTCGCCCACGCCCGCCAGCACGGAGTAGCCGCCGTAGGCCTTGGCGATGTTGTTGATCAGCTCCTGCATGGTCACCGTCTTGCCCACGCCCGCGCCGCCGAACAGGCCGATCTTGCCGCCCTTGGTGTAGGGGCACATCAGGTCGACGACCTTGATGCCGGTGACCAGCACCTCGGTGGAGGCCGCCTGGTCGGCGAAGGATGGCGCTTCGCGGTGGATGCCGGAGGTGAACTCGGTGGAGATCGGGCCCGCCTCGTCGATGGGCTCGCCCACCACGTTCATGATCCGGCCGAGCGTGGCGGGGCCCACGGGCACGGTGATGGCCGCGCCGGTGTCGATCACCGCCTGGCCGCGGGTCAGGCCCTCGGTGGTGTCCATGGCGATGCAGCGCACGGCGTTCTCGCCCAGGTGCTGCGCCACCTCCAGCACGAGGCGGAAGGTCTCCCCCGTCTTCTGGTCGGTGTTCTGCGTCTCCAGCGCGTTGAGGATGTGGGGCAGGCGGCCGTCGAACTCCACGTCGACGACCGCGCCGATCACCTGGGCGATGCGGCCCTGGCCGGAGCCCTTGGCCGCGTTGGCGGTCATGGAGGCGGAGGCGGCCATGTTGCCGGAGGCCGGCTGCTTGGCGGGGGCGGGGGCGAGGTCGGTCATGATGGGTATGTAGGGCTTTCGGGCTTGCGGCGGCAGGTCACAGCGCTTCGGCGCCGGAGATGATCTCGATCAGCTCCTTGGTGATCTGCGCCTGGCGGGAGCGGTTGTACTGGAGGGTGAGGGCGGCGATCAGGTCGCCGGCGTTGCGCGTGGCGTTGTCCATGGCGCTCATCTGCGCGGCGAAGAAGCCGGCCTGGTTCTCCAGCACTGCGGAGTAGATCTGGATGGCGAGGTTGCGGGGGAGCAGCGTCTCCAGGATCGTCGCCTCGTCCGGCTCGTAGTCGTAGACGCCGCCGTGCAGGTCGGGAGAGGCCTCCGATTCCGCCTCCGACGCCACCTCGGCGGGGATCAGCGCGCGACGGGTGGGCACCTGGCTGATGACGGAGGCGTAGCGGCTGTAGAACAGCGTCACCACGTCCACCTCCCCCGCCTCGAACATGCGCAGCGCCTCGTCGGCGGCGGGCTGCACCGCCGCCATGGTCAGCGTCTTGTGGTCGGCGAAGTCGTGGCTGGACGTGATGCGGTCGGCGAACAGGCGGCGCAGCACGTCGCGGCCCTTGCGGCCCAGCGTGATGATGCGGACGTCCTTGCCCGCCCGCACCTGCGCTTGGACGTGGTCGCGCGCGGCGCGGGCGATGGCGGAGTTGAAGCCGCCCGCCAGGCCCCGGTCGCTCGTCGCCACGATCACCAGCTCCCGCCGGTCCGACCCCGTGCCCACCAGGAGCCGGGGCGCGCCGTCGCCCGAGACGCCGGACGCGAGGTTTGCGATGACGCCGGCCATGCGCCGCGCGAACGGGCGCGCGGCCTCCGCCTGCTCCTGCGCACGGCGAAGCTTCGCCGCCGCCACCATCTGCATCGCCTTCGTGATCTTCTGCGTGGCCTTCACGCTTCCGATCCGATTGCGCATCTCCTTGAGGCTAGCCATCGGTCGACGTCGTCTTTCCCAATTCTCGCCGCCGCTTCCGAGAGCGTGCCTCGTCGGCGTGGATGATGACGAATGTGCCCCACACCATGAGCGCCCCGGTCACGGGCAGCCCCAGGGCGAACCAGATCAACGGCCAGTCCATCAGACCACCTCCTCCTCGGGCTCGGCCGCTACATAGTGCAACAGCCGCTGCGCGGCGAGGTGGAACACCACTCCCGTCAATACGGCGACGAAGCCGCCGATCTGGAGGCGGCCCGTCACCAGGGGCGCGATGAAGCCGGTCACGAGGGTGGCCACGCCGACGTTCGAGAGGGCCGTCGCGGCGAGCTTGACCCGCTCCTCGCGACGTCGGCGGTCCCCCTCGAACGGCACGAGTCAGCCGGCGAACTCGGCGGAGACCGCGTCCAGCGCCGCCTTCAGCTTCTCCTCCAGGTCGGGGCCCAGCGCCTTGGTGGTGCGGATCCCCTCGTAGAAGTCGGGATGGCTGCCTCGCAGCTTGGCCAGGAGCGCATCCTGGAAGGCCTGCACCTTGTTCACGGGAATCTTGTCCAGGTAACCGCGGGTGCCCGCGTAGATGGCGGCCACCTGCTCCTCCACCGCCAGGGGCGCGTACTGCGGCTGCTTCAGGAGCTCGGTGAGGCGCTCGCCGCGGGCCAGGAGCTTCTGCGTGGAGGCGTCCAGGTCGGAGCCGAACTTGGCGAAGGCGGCCATCTCACGATACTGAGCCAGTTCGCCCTTGATGGAGCCCGCCACCGACTTCATCGCCTTGATCTGGGCCGAGGAGCCTACGCGCGACACGCTGATGCCCACGTTCACCGCCGGGCGGATGCCCTGGTAGAAGAGGTCGGTCTCCAGGAAGATCTGGCCGTCGGTGATCGAGATCACGTTGGTCGGGATGTAGGCCGACACGTCGTTGGCCTGCGTCTCGATGATCGGCAGCGCCGTCAGCGAGCCCGCACCGTTGTCCTCGTTCAGCTTGGCCGCCCGCTCCAGCAGGCGGGAGTGCAGGTAGAACACGTCGCCGGGGTACGCCTCGCGGCCCGGCGGCCGGCGCAGCAGGAGCGACATCTGGCGGTAGGCGACGGCCTGCTTGGAGAGGTCGTCGTAGACGATCAGCGCGTGCATGCCGTTGTCGCGGAAGAACTCGCCCATGGCGCAGCCGGTGTAGGGGGCGAGGAACTGGAGGGGAGCCGGGTCGGAGGCGGTGGCGGCGACGATGATGGAGTATTCGAGGGCGCCGTTCTCTTCCAGCGTGCGCACGATCTGGGCGACGGTGGAGCGCTTCTGGCCGATGGCGACGTAGATGCAGAAGAGCTTGGCCTTCTCGTCCGTCCCGTCGTTGACCGCCTTCTGGTTCAGGATGGCGTCGATCGCCACGGCGCTCTTGCCGGTCTGGCGGTCGCCGATGATCAGCTCGCGCTGGCCCCGGCCCACGGGGATGAGCGTGTCGATGGCCTTGAGGCCGGTCTGCACGGGCTCGTGCACGCTCTTGCGCGGGATGATGCCCGGCGCCTTCACGTCGACGCGGCGACGCTCGGTGGCCTCGATGGGGCCCTTGCCGTCGATGGGCTCACCCAGCGGGTTCACCACGCGGCCGAGGAGGCCGCGGCCCACCGGCACGTCCACGATCTCGCCCAGGCGGCGGCACTCGTCGCCCTCGCTGATCTCGGCGTCGGAGCCGAAGATCACCACGCCGACGTTGTCGCGCTCGAGGTTGAGCGCCATGCCCTTCACGCCGGCGGAGGGGAACTCCACCATCTCGCCGGCCTGAACGGTCTCCAGCCCGTAGACGCGGGCGATGCCGTCGCCGACGCTCAGCACCTGCCCGACGTCGCTGACCTCGGCCTCTTCGCCGAAGCCCGCGATCTGGCTCTTGAGGATGGCCGAGATCTCGGCCGCACGGATGTCCATGTTCGATCTCGTTTCTTGCGTTCGGTCAGGCGCGCTTGAGCGCGGTCTTCAGCTGGTCGAGGCGCCCCTTGAGCGAGGCGTCGTAAAGGCGCGAGCCCACGCGCACCCGCAGGCCGCCGAGGATGGCGGGGTCCACGCGGATGGTGAGCTCCGGGTCCTTGCCCAGCGCCTGGCGCAGCGAGGACTTGAGCCCGACGGCCTGCGCGTCGGTGAGCGGCACGGCGGTGGTCACCTCGGCGGCCACCGCGCCGCGGCGGGCGGCGGCCATGGCGGCGAAGCTCTTGGCCACGGCGGGGAGCGCCGAGGCGCGGTTGTTGGCGGAGAGCAGGCCGAGGAACTTGACGGTCAAGGGATCGGCCCCGCCCGCCTTGGCCACCGCCGAAAGGCCCGCGCCCTTCTGGGCGGAGTCGTAGGCGGGGGACATCAAGAGGCGGCGCAAATCGGCGTTCTCGCGCCGGGCGCCCTCCAGCGCGCGGAGGTCGCCTTCCACCTGCGGGAGGCGGCCTTGCGACTCGGCGAGCTCGAACAGCGCCTGCGCGTAGCGGCCGCCCACGTCGGCGTTGTTGGTGTCGTCGGCCAAGTCGCGCTCGTCTCGATGTCGCCGCCGCGGTCGCGGCGCAGGCGCCTGGGCGGACCGGGAAGCTAGGCTGGCAAAGGATCCACGCCCTCGGAACGGGGTGGAGCGCCCTACGCCTCGGGTGTGCGGGGCACATAGCAGAGCCCCCCCGCGGTCGCAACCGAAGCGGCGGGCGCCGGTCGCCAGCGCCGCCTTGCGACGCTATCAAGGGGCGGCGCGCTCCTCCGCGCCGCCGGTCAGACGTCCATGTCCGCCATCTCGCACCTCGTCACCGATCCGTCCGCCTGGGTGGCGCTGGTCACGCTGATCGCGCTCGAGGTCGTGCTGGGCGTCGACAACCTGATCTTCATCGCCCTCCTGTCCAACAAGCTGCCGCGGGGCAAACGCACGCGCACGCGCTCCATCGGGCTGGGGCTCGCGCTGGGCATGCGGCTCCTGCTGCTCACCACCATCGCCTGGATCGTGGGGCTGACGCAGCCCGTGTTCGACCTCGGCCTGCACGGCCCGGTGGAGGGCGGGCGCCCCGCCTTCGAGACCGCCTTCTCCTGGCGCGACCTGATCCTGATCGCGGGCGGGATGTTCCTGATCTGGAAGGCCTCGGGCGAGATCCGCGAATCGGTGGTTGCGAAGCACAAGCCGGGACCCGGCGAGGACAAGCCCAAGTCGGTCAAGCTGGGCTTCGCCGCGGCCCTCGTGCAGATCGTCCTCATCGACCTCGTGTTCAGCTTCGACAGCATCCTGACGGCGGTGGGCATGACCGAGCACCTGCCGATCATGATGGCGGCGGTGGTGGTGGCCGTGCTCCTGATGATGATCGCCTCCGGCCCGCTGGCGGAGTTCGTGGGCAAGAACCCCACCATCGTCATGCTGGCGCTCGCCTTCCTCTTGATGATCGGCATGACGCTGATCGCGGACGGCTTCGGCTTCCACGTGCCGAAGGGTTACATCTACACGGCCATGGCGTTCTCCGCGGTGGTGGAGCTTCTCAACATGGCGGCCCGCCGTCGCCGACGCCGCGAACCCGCCAGGGCGGCGGCCGGGCGCGACGCGGGAGGGGACACGCATGCCGTCGCAGGCTGATACGGTCACCGATCTTCAGCCTCGCCTGCCGACGGAGCCGGTGGCCGCGCAGGCGCAAACCCCCACCTCGCCCTCGCAGACGTTCAGCGCCACGGAGAAGCGCGTCACGCTCGCGGCGGTGATGATCGTGTTCCTGCTGTCGGCGCTGGACCAGACCATCGTCTCCACCGCCATGCCGAAGATCGTGGCGCAGCTGCAGGGGCTGGACCTCTACAGCTGGGTGACCACCGCATACCTCCTCACCTCCACGGTGATGGTGCCGATCTGGGGCAAGCTGTCGGACATCTACGGCCGCAAGTCCATCCTGGTGGCGGGGATCGGCGTCTTCATCGCGGGCTCGGTCCTGTGCGGCATGGCCGGCGAGTTCGGGCCGCTGCCGGGGCTCGGCGGCGGCATGTTGCAGCTCATCGTGTTCCGCGCGGTCCAGGGGATCGGCGGCGGGGCGTTGTTCACCGGGGCCTTCGCGGTGATCGCCGACCTGTTCCCGCCGCGCGAGCGGGGCAGGTTCGGCGGGCTGTTCGGCGCGGTGTTCGGGCTGTCCAGCGTGCTGGGGCCCATCATCGGCGGCTTCTTCACCGACATGGCGACGCTGCACCTGGGGGCGCTGGCGGTGGCCGGATGGCGGTGGTGCTTCTACGTCAACCTGCCCATCGCGGGCGTGGCGCTGTTCATGATCCTGGCCAAGACGCCGCCGCTGCTCCACCGCCGGCCGGGGCGGATCGACGTGGCGGGCGCGGCGCTCCTGGTCGTCACGGTGGTCCCTTTGCTGCTGGCGCTGACGCTGGGCGGGCGGGACAAGCCCTGGGCCTCGCCGGACGTGCTGGGGCTGTTCGCGCTGTCGGCGGGCGGGCTGGCGGCGTTCGTCTGGTGCGAGTTGAAGACGGTCAACCCGATCCTGTCCATGGACCTGTTCCGCATCCGCACCTTCTCCACCGCCAACGCCGCGGCCTTCGTCACCTCCATGGCCTTCATGGGGATGGTCGTGTTCCTGCCGCTGTACATGCAGCTGGGCCAGGGCGTATCGGCCACCGTCTCGGGCTGGACCATGCTGCCCCTGATGGCGGGGCTGATCGGCTCGGCCACCGCGTCGGGCCTCTATGCGTCGCGCACGGGGCGCTACAAGGCGCCGCTGGTGTGGGGCGGCCTGCTCATCATCGCGGCGGCGACGCTGCTGGCGCTGGTGCGGCGCGACAGCTCCACGTGGGACGTGGCGTGGCGGCTCCTGCTGCTGGGCCTGGGGCTGGGGCCGCAGCAAAGCCTGTTCAACCTCGCCGTCCAGAACGCGGTCTCGCCCGCGCAGATCGGCGTGGTGACGAGCGCCAACCAGTTCTTCCGCCAGATCGGCTCCACCATCGGGGTGGCCATCTTCGGCGCGGTGCTGACCACCAGCCTCGCCGAGGAGGGCGGCCGCTACGCCCGCGCCCACCTGCCCCCCGCCGTGGCCGCGCGCATGTCCGAGCGCCACGTCAGCCTGAGCGACCTGGAGAAGGCGGCGGTGGCTGCGCAGGTGAAGGGCGTCGCCGCGGCGCGCGCACCCGAGGCCGCAGGCATGGGCGAGGTGGTCACCGCCTCCATCCGCGACGTGATCTGGGCCGCGCTCGCGGTCTCGGTGCTGGGCTTCCTCCTGATGCTGCTCCTGCCCGACGTCCCCCTGCGGGACCGCGGACCGCAACGCGCGGCCGCCGAGCCGGCCTAGGCGGCCAGCGCCGCCGGCTGCACGCCCGCCGGTTCGGGCAGCTGCTCGAAGCCCGGCCGGGCGAAGTGATAGCCCTGCTGCAGGTCCACGCCGAGTTCGCCGAGGGTGGCGGCCTCGCCCGCCGTCTCCACGCCTTCGCCCAAGACGATCACGCCCAGCTCCTCGCACGCCATGACGACGGAGCGGACCAGGGCGCGCCGCACGCGGTCGCCGTCGATCCCCCGCACAAGGTCCATGTCGAGCTTGACGATGTCGGGCTGGAACTTGGCCAGCCGGGTCAGCCCCGAGAAGCCCGCGCCGAAGTCGTCGATGGCCGTCTTGAAGCCCATCGCCTTGTAGCTGGTGATGATGCGCTGGAGGTGGTCGTCGTCGATCTTCTCGTTTTCCGTGAACTCGAAGATCAGCGACGAGGTGGGGAAGCCGGTGCTGGCGGTGGCCGCGAGCGTGGCGCGGATGCACGCCTTGGGCTCGTAAACGGCGTTCGGCAGGAAGTTGATGGACAGCAGCGCGCCGCGCTCGGGCACGCCGAGGTCGGCCGCGAGCTGTATGGCCTTGACCCGACAGGCCTGGTCGAAGGCGTAGCGGTTGGTCTCGTCCACCTGTCCGAGGACGGTCGTCGCCCCCTCGCCCGCAGGGCCGCGGACCAGCGCCTCGTAGGCGAAGACCTCGCCCGATCCCAGGTCGAGGATCGGCTGGAACGCCATGGAGAAGGGCGCGGTGAAGCCCTGGCCGTCGCGGCAGCCCTGACACGTGACTTGGGACATGGCGGCAGGGCTCCTGCAGGCGGACTCAGGGCCTGGACGGTGAGCGCCGGCTATGAACATCCCGTGCAGATCAAATGGTTTAGAGGAAGCTGTAGGGATCGACGTCCACCGACATCCGCACCGCGCCGGGCGGCCTGGCGCGGGCGCGCCAAGTGGTGAGGAAGGCCTGGATGTCGACGCTGCGGTCGGCGCGCACCAGGAAGCGCTTGCGGCGGCGGCCGCGGATCAGCGCCAGCGGCGCGTCGGCCGGGCCGTACACCTCCACCCCGTCCGCGTTCGGCGCGGCGGCGGCGAGGGTGCGGGCGAACGCCTCCAGCGCCGCCGGGTCGGGGGAGGACAGGATCACCGCCGCCAGCTTGCCGTAGGGCGGAAGGCCGGAGACGCGGCGCATGTCGCGCTCCGCGTCGAGGAAGGCGTCACGGTCGCCCGCCGCCAGCGCCTGCATCACCGCGTGCTCGGGCGCCCAGGTCTGCACCAGGGCCAGGCCGTCCCGCCCGCCGCCCTCCCCGTCCGGCCGCCCCGCGCGACCCGCCGCCTGGCTGAGGAGCTGGAAGGTGCGCTCCCCCGCGCGCAGGTCGCCGCCGCGCAGGCCGAGGTCGGCGTCCACCACGCCCACCAGCGTCAGCCGGGGGAAGTTGTGGCCTTTGGCGGCGGCCTGGGTGGCCACCAGGATGTCGATCTCGCCGGCCGCCATCCGCTGCACGATCGCCTTGGCCGCGCCCGCGTCCGGCGCGGTGTCCGACGAGAAGACCGCCACGCGCGCATCGGGGAACAGCGCCCGCGCCTCCTCCTCAAGCCGCTCCACGCCCGGGCCGACGCCCACGAGGCTGTCCTTGGCGCTGCAGTGGGGGCAGCGTTCGGGCCTGGGCGTGGAGAAGCCCGTGAGGTGGCACACCAGCCGGCCGCTGTAGCGGTGCTCCACGAGCCAGCTGTCGGTGTCGGGCGCGGTCATGCGCTCGCCGCAGGCCCTGCAGATCACCACGGGCGCGTAGCCGCGGCGGTTGAGGAACAGCAGCACCTGCTCCTCGCGCGCCAGGGTGGCGGCCATGGCGTCGGTGAGCGGGCGGGAGAGCCAGCGTCCGCGCTCCGGCGCATGCTCGCGCAGGTCCACCAGCCGCACGTCGGGCAGCCTGGCCGCGCCGTGGCGGGCGGAGAGGCGCAGCCAGCGGTAGCGGCCGGTCTCCGCGTTCACCAGCGTCTCCAGGCTGGGCGTGGCCGAGGCCAGCACCACCGCGCAGCCCTCGATGCGGGCGCGGGCCACCGCCAAGTCGCGGGCGTGGTGGACGAAGCCGTCCTCCTGCTTGAACGAGCCGTCGTGCTCCTCGTCCACCACCACCAGCGCCAGGTCGGCGAAGGGGAGGAACAGGGCGGAGCGCGCGCCCACCACGATCCGCGCGCGGCCGGCGACCACCGCCTCCCACACCCGCCGCCGCGCGGGCGAGGCGACGCCGGAGTGCCACTCGGCGGGGGCGGCCCCGAACCGCGCCTCCACCCGCGCGATCAAGGCCTGAGTGAGCGCGATCTCTGGCAGGAGCAGCAGCACCTGCGCGGTGGGGCGCACGCGCAGGGCGGCGGCCACGGCCTCCAGGTACACCTCCGTCTTGCCGGAGCCGGTGACCCCGTCGAGCAGCGCCGCCTGGTAGCCGCCGCCCGCCACCAGGGCCGACAGCTCGGCGGCGGCGGCGGCCTGGCCGGGGTTCAGCACGGCTCCCGGATGGTCGGGGTCGGGCGAGGAGAAGGCGGGCTCGGCCCGATGCTCCTCCACGGCGAGCACGCCCTCGTCCACCAGCCCCTTCACCACGGAGGCCGACACCCCGGCGGCGCGGGCGAGGTCGGCGGCGGAGGCGGACGCGCCGGCCGCCGCCAGCACGCGCTCGCGCGCCGGACTGGGCCGGGCCGGGGCGCGGCCGGTGGCGACCAGCCGCCGCTCGGGCCGGGGCGGCGGGCTGCGCAGGCCGCGGAGCGTGAGCGCCAGCGCCTCGCCCGGCGGCCCGCAGGCGTAGCGCGCCGCCCACAGCGCGAAGGCGAGCGTGCCCGGCGGCAGGGGCGCGTCGTCCAGCCGCCCGGCGACGGGCTTCAGCGGTCGGTTCATCCCCGCCCCGTCGCGCACCTCCGTCACCACGCCGCGCACCACGCGGGGGCCGAGCGGCACCGCGACGTGGTCGCCCGCGGCCAGCTCCAGCCCCTCGGGCACGGCGTAGTCGAAGGCTTCGGGCAGCGGCAGCGGCAGGAGCACGCGCGCGACGGTGGACGGCATGGTGGACATATGGGGCGCCGAGGCGTCAGGCCCGGCCGTAGCCGCCGCCGCCCGGCGTCTCCACCACCACCGCGTCGCCCGCCGCGAGCTCCACCGTCTGCGTGGAGGCGAGCGGCTCCACCCGCCCGTCCGCCCGCTCGACCCGCGTGGACCCGAGCGCGCCCGGCGCGCCGCCCGCCACGCCGTAGGGCGGCACGCGGCGGCGGTTGGACAGGATCGACACGCTCACCGGCTCGCGGAACGTGATCCGCCGCACCGTCCCGTCGCCGCCCCGGTGCGCGCCCGCCCCGCCCGAGCCGCGGCGCACGGCGAAGCGGTCCAGGATCACGGGGAAGCGCGTCTCCAGGATCTCCGGGTCGGTCAGCCGGGAGTTGGTCATGTGCGTCTGCACCGCGTCCGCCCCGTCGAAGGCCGGCCCCGCGCCGGAGCCGCCGCAGATGGTCTCGTAGTACTGGTGGCGCGCGTTCCCGAACGTCAGGTTGTTCATGGTGCCCTGCGAGGCGGCCACTACGCCGAGCGCGCCGTAGAGGGCGTCCACCACCACCTGGCTCGTCTCCACGTTGCCCGCCACCACCGCGGCGGGCGGGCGGGGGTCGAGCATGCAGCCGGGCGGGATGACGAGGTCGATGGGGCGCATGCAGCCGTCGTTCAGCGGGATGTCGTCGTCCACCAGCGTGCGGAACACGTAGAGCACCGCCGCCCGCGCCACCGAGCGCGGGGCGTTGAAGTTGGTGGGCTGCTGCGGGCTCGTGCCCGTGAAGTCCACCGTGGCGCGCCCGGCCTCCCGGTCCACGCGCACGGCCACGCGGACCACCGCGCCGTCGTCGGTCTCGTAGGCGAAGGCGCCGTCCTGCAGCCCGTCGAGCACGCGGCGCACGCTGGCGGCGGCGGCGGCCTGCAGGTGCTCCATGTAAGCCTTGACCTCCTCCGCCCCCTCGGCGGCCACGAGCGCGCGCACCTCGTCGGCGCCCTTGGCGCAGGCGGCGACCTGCGCCTTCAGGTCGGCGATGTTCTGGTCGGGGTTGCGCGCGGGCCAGGCGCCGGAGAGGAGCAGGGCGCGCACCTGCGCCTCGCGGAACCGGCCGTCCTCCACCAGGCGCACGTCGTCGATCAGCACCCCCTCCTCGGCCAGGGTGCGGCTGAGCGGGGGCATGGAGCCCGGGGTGGTCCCGCCGATGTCGGCCTGGTGGCCGCGCGCGGCGGTCCAGGCGTAGAGGGCGCCGTCGACGAACACGGGCGCGACCACCGTCACGTCGGGCAGGTGGGTGCCGCCGTTGTACGGGTCGTTCAGCATGTGCACGTCGTCGGGGCGCACGCCCCGCCCGTCCGCCGCCCGCGCCGCGATCACCGCGCGCACGCTGTCGCCCATGGAGCCCAGGTGCACGGGCATGTGCGGGGCGTTGGCGATCAGCGCGCCCGTGCGGTCGAACAGCGCGCAGGAGAAGTCCA
>CAXSHO010000040.1:0-5855 GCA_964237305.1 uncultured Caulobacteraceae bacterium | reverse complement strand
TAGGCGGTGTTCTGCAGCGCGAAGCCCATCTGCTCGGCCACGGCCATGAAGCGCGAGGCGTAGAGTTCCAGCCGCACAGGGTCGGGCTCCGCTCCCTCCCCGTCCGACTCCGAAGCGCCCGCCTCCACCCCCATCCCCGGCCCTTCCCCCGCGATGGGAGAAGGGAGGCGCGTCAGCACCAGCGCTCCCCGCGCGTCCACCTCCAGCCGCCAGCCGGACTCCACCAGCACCGTGCCCGTGTCCTCGCGGACGAGCGCGGGGCCGTCGAGCGCGTCTCCGGCGCCCAGGACGGCGCGGTCGTACACGGGAATGCCGCGGGTCTCGCCGCGCAGGCGCACGGGGGCGGTGCGGAGCGGCGCGGCGGCGACGCCCGCCGCGGCGGCGGGCGTGCCCGGCCGGTCGGGGCGGCTTGAGGCCTCGGCGGTGACGGTGTCCACCACCACGGCGCGCGCCGGGTCGACAAAGCCGAAGCGGGCGCGGTGGGCGGCCTCGAACGCCTCGCGCACCGTGTCGGGCGGACCGGCGGGCACGGGGAGCGGCGCGTCCACGCCCGCGTACTTGCAGCCGAGCGTCACCGCGACCTCCGCCGCCTCGGCGCCCTGCTCCGCCAGGGCGGCGCGCGCCTCCTGCGCGAGGGCGGCGGCCAGCGCCTCCACCTGCGGCCACGCCGCCGCCCCGAGCTCCAGCCCCGCCGTGCGCTCGCGCACCGCGCGGAGCTCCGCCAAGCCCATGCCGTAGGCGGAGAGCACGCCCGCCAGCGGGTGCAGCAGCACGCGGCCGATCCCCAGCGCCTCGGCCACCGCGCAGGCGTGCTGCCCGCCCGCGCCGCCGAAGCTCACCAGCGTGTGTCGCGCGGCGTCGAAGCCCTTCCGGACGCTGATCTCCTTCACCGCCCTGGCCATGTGCTCCACCGCGATGGCCAGGCAGCCCTCCGCCAGCGCCTCGGACGTGGTCGGACGGCCGGTGGCGGCGGACACCTCGGCGGCCAGCGCGGCGAAGCCGTCGCGCACGGCCCGGAGGTCCGGCGGCTGGTCCGCGCCCGGGCCGAACACGGCGGGGAACAGGTCGGCCTGCAGGCGCCCCAGCAGGAAGTTGCAGTCGGTCACCGTCAGCGGGCCTCCGCGGCGGTAGGCGGCGGGTCCGGGGTCGGCCCCCGCGCTCTGCGGTCCCACCCGCAGCCGCGCCCCGTCCCACCGGCAGATCGAGCCGCCGCCCGCCGCGACGGTGTTGAGCGCCATCACCGGCGCGCGCAGCCGCACGCCCGCCACCTCGATCTCCGTGGCGCGCTCGAACATCCCGGCCCAGCGGCTGACGTCGGTGGAGGTGCCGCCCATGTCGAAGCCGATCACCTCGCCGAAGCCCGCCTCCGCCGAAACGGCCGCCAGCCCCACGACACCGCCCGCGGGGCCGGACAGCACCGCGTCTTTGCCGCGGAAGCGCCCGGCCTCGGTGAGGCCGCCGCTGGACTGCATGAACAGCACCCGCGCCGCCTCGCAGCCGGGAAGCGCGCGGAGTTCGGTGGTGAGCCGGTCCACGTAGCGGGCCAGCACGGGCGACAGGTAGGCGTCGACCACCGCCGTGTCGCCGCGCCCGATCAGCTTGATCAGGGGCGCGACTTCGTGGCTGGCGCTCACCTGCGTGAAGCCGACCTCGCGGGCGAGGGCGGCCACCCGCGCCTCGTGCGCCGTGTGCGCATAGCCGTGCACCAGCACCACCGCCACGGCGCGCAGGCCGTCGTCGAACGCCGCCTGCAGCCCGTCGCGGGCGGCCGCCTCGTTCAGCGGGCGCAGCACGGCGCCCTCGGCGGTGACGCGCTCGTCGATCTCCAGGGTGCGGGCGTGGAGCGGCGCGGGCTTGCGGATGTCGAGATCGAACAGGCGGGGGCGGGCCTGCCAGCCGATGAGCAGGGCGTCCGCGTGCCCGGCGGTGATGGCCAGGAGCGTCGGCTCCCCCCGACGCTCCAGGAGCGCGTTGGTGGCCACGGTGGTGCCCATCTTCACCGCGGAGACCCGGCCGCCGCCAGGCGCGTGGAGAAGGCGCCGCACCCCCTCCACCGCCGCGTCGGCATAGCCGGGCGCCTCGGAGAGCAGCTTCTCGACGTGCAGCGCGCCGGAGGGCGCGCGGCCCACCACGTCGGTGAAGGTGCCGCCGCGGTCGATCCAGAACTCCCAGGCGGCGTCGCTCATGCCCGGGTCATAGCGGACTTCGGAGGGAGGCGGCGAGGCCGGGTCGGCGCGCGCCTACAGCTCGCGCAGGTCGTCGGGGAAGGCGTTCGCCCGCGGGCCCGTGGGCGGGAAGTGCGCCGCCAGCGCCGCGCCGCACACCTCCACGGCGCGCACGAAGCCGCCGCCGCTGACGCCGCCCTTCATGCCGGCCTCCACCGCCTGCACCGCCTCGCGCCAGGCCGCCTCGCCCACCTTGTCGTGGATCAGGCGGTCGGCGATCACCTCCACCCGGCGGTCGCCCATGGAGGCGTAGATGAGGACGCCCGTGCGCTCGGGCGCGGCGGCGAGGCCGGTGGCCAGGAACTGCGAGGCCGCCCCCTTGCGCACCTTGGCCGCCTTCAGCGCGCCGGGGGTGAGCGCTCGCCTGAGCGCCGGAACCTGGAGGAGGGCGAAGACGAGGCCGAACAGCACCGCCTGGATGGCGACAAAGGCGGCGAGCATCTCCACCAGCTGAACGTCCAGCGCCGCGCGCCCCGCCTCCCAGCTGTGCAGCCACGACAGGCGCAGCGAGGGCCGCCAGCCCGCCAGCACCGCCAGCAGCGGCGCGGCCAGGGCCAGCGCCGCGGCCCACGCCACCGGCACCTCGGCGTAGTCGTCGGCCTCGGGCGCGAGCACGCACACGATCTCGCCGGACGTCGCCTCCTCGGCCCGGCCCACGGCCTCCGCAATGGCGCGCCGGTCGTCGGAGGTCAGGGTGGTCACCGCCATCACCAGCTCCCCGAGGCGCCGCCGCCGCCGCCCGACCCGCCGCCGCCGGAGAAACCGCCTCCACCGCCGCCCCACCCGCCGCCGCCGCCGAAGCCGCCGCCGCCCCAGTCGTCGTCGCGGCCGCCGCGGCCCGACATGGCGCCCAGGATCACCCAGGGCAGCACCCCGCCCAGGCCGCCGCCCCGGCCGCGCCGACCGCCGAACAGCGAGGAGAAGACCGCGAACATGATCACCAGCACCACGATCCCGGGCAGACCGCCCGAGCGGCTGGGGCGGTGACGCCGCCCGTCGTCCTGCGAGGCGGCCGCCTGGGCGACGGCCGCCTTGGCCTGGTCGTCGGGCAGCGCCAGCTGGTCGGCGATGGCGTCCGCGCCGTCGCGCACGCCGCCGTTGACGTCGCCGGAGCGGAACTTGGGCAGCACCCGCTCCTGCAGGATCACCGAGGAGAGCGCGTCGGTGAGCGTTCCCTCCACGCCGTAGCCGGTCTCGATGCCGACCTTGCGGTCGCCGGGCGCGACGACCATCACCACGCCGTCGTTCTTGCCCGCCTCGCCGATCTTCCAGGCGCGCAGGAGCTGCACGCCGTAGTCCTGCACGTCCAGCCCCTCCAGCGAGGGGACGGTGGCCACCACCAGCTGGCGGCCGGTGGACTGCTCCAGCGCGGCCGAGCGGGCGGTGATCGCCTGCACGGTGGCGGTGTCCAGCACGTGCGCGGCGTCCACCACCCGGCCGGTGAGCTCCGGGAACTTGGGCGCGGCGAAGGCGGGCCGCCCGAGCGCGAGCAGGGCGACCGCCGCCGCGGCGAACGCGGCGGCGACGGTGCGCATCATCGCGCGGGCGCGGTGGTCGACGTGCTGGTGGTGGTGGTCGTCCCCGGCATGGCGGAGGCGGCCGAGGGCGCGCCGCCCATGGGCGCCGGCCCGGCCGGAGCGGCGCCGCCCGCGGGCGGGATGTTGAAGCTGACGGTGGGCGCGGTCTGCGCCGCGGCGGTGGCGGCGAAGGGCTGCGCCTCCTTCTGCCCGCCGTACAGCGTCTTGGCCCACAGCACGGTGGGGAAGGTGCGCAGCGTGGTGTTGTAGCTCTGCACCGCCCCGTTGTAGTCGCGGATCGCCACCTGGATTCGGTTCTCCGTTCCTTCCAGCTGCGATTGCAGCGTGACGAAGTTGGCGTTGGTCTTCAGGTCGGGATAGCGCTCCTGCACGACCATGAGCCGGCCCAGCGCCTGGCTGAGCTCGCCCTGCGCCTGCTGGTACTGGGCGATCTTGGAGGGGTCGCTCACGTCGGCGGCCGACACGTTGATCGAGGTGGCGCGCGAGCGGGCGTTCTGCACGTCCACCAGGATCGAGCGCTCGTTGGCGGCGGCGCCCTGCACGGTGGCGACCAGGTTGGGGATCAGGTTGGCGCGGCGCTGGTACTGGCTCTGCACGTCGCCCCAGGCGGCCTTGACCTGCTCGTCCTTGGTGGGGATCGCGTTGATCCCGCAGCCGGAGAGCGCGGGGGCGGCGACGGCGACGGCCGCCAGGGTGAGGACGAGACGCGCGCGCGAACTCGACTGGGTCACGGGATCTTCCTTCGCGATGCCCGGACGCCCCGCCCGGCCTTCATGCGGTGGAACCTAGGCGCGAACCTGAGCGGGATGAAGGGCCGAAGCAGAGCTGGACGATTAAGCTTTGGACACCCCGCCGTCCCCCGTGCGCTGGAAGGGGTAGAAGCCATCGCCGAGCCCCAGCACCTGCGTCAGCTCGTCCAGCGCCGCCCGGCCCTCGTCCAGGAGCGCGGCATCGGCGAGGTCGCCGGGCGTGAGGCGGTCGCGCCAGCGGCGGCGCACGAGGTCGGCGAGCCGGGCGTGCAGGGCTGAGTCCAGCCGCTGAGCGGGGTTGGCGGCGGCCAGCTCGCCGGGCGTGAGCGACAGGCGCAGGCGCAGGCAGGCGGGGCCGCCGCCGTTGCGCATGCTCTCGCGCACGTCGACGTACTCCACCGCGCCGATGGCGCCGTTCCCGTCCAGCACGCGGTCGACCGCGGCGCGGGCGGCGGCGCTCTCGCGCACCTCCGCGGGCGCGAGGAGAAGCAGGCGGTCGGCGCCCGGCGGCCGCACCAGCATCGCGTTGAAGAGGTAGGACCGGATCGCCTCCTCCAGCGGCAGCTCGGCGGTCGACACCTCCACGAACTCGGGCGCGAACAGGCCGTCGGCGGCGCGGCGCAGGTCGTCGCGCAGGCGGGCGGTGTCCTGGAAGGCGGCCTCGTGATGGAGGAGGCACGCCCCCGCGCCCACGCACACCACGTCGTTGTGGAACGCGCCGGCTGCGACCGCCTCCGCCGACTGGCGCGCGGACACGGGCCGGGTCACGCCGTGGCGCCGGACCAGCGCGTCGGAGGCCGCGCGGGTCTGGCGCGCGGTGGACGGCTCGCCCGCCTCCCGACCCCACACGAACAGCTCGACGCCTTCCCCGCCCTCCTCCCCGGCGAGGCGGACGTGGTTGGCGGCGCCCTCGTCGGCGAACGACGCCTGCGCCGGGAGGGGATCGTGGACGGCGAAGCGCGCGGGGGCGGGCAGGAGCGCGCGCAGGGCGCGGCCCGTCTGCTCAGGCTCCAGGCTGCGGTGGAGGTTGGAGTGGAGGTTGGCGGGCGTCAGGTGCACGCGGCCGTCGCGCGCGTCGGCGCTCGGCGTCACCGTGGCCGCGTTGGCCGCCCACATGGCGCTGGCGGAGCCCGCGGCGGCGAGGTGCTCGGGCGCTTGGCGGGCGGCGGCCTCCAGCACCGCCCTGTCCGACCCGCCGAAGCCGAGCGCGCGCAGGAACCGCACGTCCGGCCGCTCGTGCGGGGGCAGCACGAATTGCGGCAGTCCGAGCTCCGCCAGCCGCGCCGCCTTGGCCAGACCCTGCAGCGCCGCCGCGCGCGGATCGGAGACCAGCCCCGTGTTGG
>CAXSHO010000039.1:5382-22764 GCA_964237305.1 uncultured Caulobacteraceae bacterium | reverse complement strand
GACCCCGAGCGCGACCAGCGTGTTCTTGCGGGCATAGCGGCTCGACAGCGGGTCGCTCACGCCCCGGATCATGGCGCAATGGGCGATCGCCCCGTCGATCCCCTCGACCCGGAAATAGCTGAACGGGACCTCGCGGACCTCGGGCGCCCCGCCGTCCCGCCCGGGGAAGATCCGGAGCACGCGGAAGACGGTGCCGACCGTCGCCACCGCGCCGACCGGGCTGGCGGGCGGCAACGCGCCGCCCCGGACCTTGAAGTCGACCCCGCCCTCCGCCTGCTTGCCCATGTCGGGGTGGAAGGTGGGGCCGAGCGCACGCACGCGCTCGCGGTGGCTGACGGGCACGGCGACGGCGCCCTCCATCAGGCAGTCGATCAGGTAGGGGTCGACCACCACCAGCGGCTCGGCCTGCGCCCGGGCGAGCGCCGCCGCCGCCGCCGCCGGCTCGGCGTAGAGGTCGGCGTCGGGGAGGCGCCCGACCCAGCCCGCGCCGCGGCGGAACACGGGCTCGCCCGAGCCGAGGTCGTTGGCGGTGAGGGCCTGCGTCACCTCATGAATCCGCTCATCCCGGCGAACGCCGGGACCCAGGGGGGCGTGGACTCCGCGATGTCCAGGGTGGCGCGTGCCGCTCCTGGGTCCCGGCGTTCGCCGGGATGAGCGGCGGGGGTGCAGAGCTCCGCCAGCGCCGCCGTCTCGCCGATCAGCAGCACGGCGGGGCCGTCCAGCGCCGCGGCCGCGTCGGCCAGCCCGGCGAGCGTGGTCAGCACGCGCCGCTCCCCGGCGCGCGAGGCGTTCTCCACGATCAGCACCGGCGTGGAGGCGCTGCGGCCCGCGGCGATGAGCCGGGCGGCGAGCGCGGGGGCGGTGGCCAGCCCCATGTACACCGCCACCGTCTGGTTCGGCCGGGCCAGCGCGGCCCAGTCCAGCGCCGGCTCGGCCCAGGCGCCCTCGCCGTCGGGGGCGGCGTGGCCGGTGACCAGCGTCACCGCCTGGGCGAGGCCGCGGTGGGTGACCGGCGGCGCGGCAGGCCAGCATCTCCTCGCCGCCGCGGCCGAACACGAAGGGGTCGCCCCCCTTGAGCCGCACCACCTCCAGCCCCTCGCGGGCGAGGGCGACCAGGAGCGCGTCCACCTCGCCCTGCGGCACCGAGTGCTGCGAGCGCCGCTTGCCCACGTAGAGCCGCCGCGCGCCGGGCGGGATCAGCGCCAGCACCTCGTCCGACACCAGCCGGTCGTGCACCACCACGTCCGCCGCTTCGAGCGCGCGCACGGCCTTCACCGTGAGGAGTTCGGGGTCGCCCGGCCCGGCCCCCACCAGCCGCACGCGCCCCATCGCGCCGGGCGCGGAGGCGCCGCCGGAGAGCGGGACGAGGCGGTTGGGAGGCGGCACGGAAGCTTACAGTCCTTGCAGGCCATCTGTGACGACGGCGGTTGCGTTTCACGCCCGATCGGGCGTAAGCGCAAGCCGCAACTCGCACCCAAGCTCCCAGAAAATCTCACATGGACCGCCGCCGCCTGCCCCCGCTCAACGCGCTGCGCGCCTTCGAGGCCAGCGCGCGCCACATGAACTTCAGCCGCGCCGCCGACGAGCTGGCGGTGACGCCCGGCGCCGTGAGCCAGCAGATCCAGAACCTGGAGGACTATGTGGGCGCCTCCCTGTTCCGGCGCACGCCCAAGGGCCTGCTGCTCACCGACGCGGCGCAGACCGCCCTGCCCGCGCTCCGCGACGCGTTCGACAAGCTGGCGGAGGCCGCCTCGCTCCTCACCGCGGGGGTGGACGGGCGGCGGGTGACGGTGTCGGTGGCGCCCTCCTTCGCCGCCAAGTGGCTGATGCCGCGCCTGGGCGGGTTCGAGGCCGCGCACCCGGAGATGGACGTGTGGCTGCAGGCCGGGATGGAGCTGGCGGACTTCGCGTCGGGCGAGATCGACGTGGCCATCCGCTACGGCTCGGGCCGCTATCCGGGCCTGGAGGTGCGGCGGCTGATGCGCGAGACGGTGATCCCCGTGGCCGCCCCCGCGCTCCTGGCCGAGAAGCCGCTGGACGAGGCCGCCGACCTGCACCGCCACGTGCTCCTGCACGACGGCTCGCCGGAGGGCGACGACAGCTGCCCCGACTGGCCCATGTGGCTCACCGCCCGCGGCCTCCTGCACGTGGACGGCGCGCGCGGGCCGCGCCACAACCAGTCGAGCCTGGTGCTGGAGGCGGCCATGGCGGGGCGCGGGGTGGCGCTGGCCAAGCGCGCCCTGGCGCAGGCCGACATTGACGCCGGGCGGCTGGTGGCGCCCCTGGCGGACTCCACGGAGGTCGACTTCGCCTACTACGTGGTCCACCCCAAGGCGAAGGCGCGGCTGAAACCGGTGCGCGCCTTCACCGGCTGGATCGAGGCGCAGGCCGCCGCCCACGAGGCGCAGCTGGCCACCATGAACAACGGGGCGGGCATATGAGCCCGCGCTCCGTGCGGGTGGACGATCGCCCCGCGCCGGAGGACTGCGCCGACATGGCGCAGGTGCGCGCGGGCGTGGACGCGCTGGACCGGGCGCTCGTCACGCTCCTGGCCGAGCGCCAGCGCTACATGGACGCCGCCGCCCGCATCAAGCCGAGCCGCGACCGGGTGCACGACGCCGCCCGGATCGAGGACGTGGTGGCCAAGGTGAGGGCGTCGGCTGCGGCGGCCGGCCTGTCGCCGGAGATCGCCGAGCCCGTCTGGCGCACGCTGGTGGACCGCTGCATCGCCTACGAGTTCGCCGTGTGGGACCGCACGCGCTCTCCTGTCATCCCGGACAGCGAAGCTGATCCGGGACCCAGGACCACACGCGCGACCTGACCTCCTGGGTCCCGGCTCTTCGGCCGGGATGACAGTCGTTTCGAGGAGGGGCTGGCGCCCTCGGCGGCCTCCGCTACGCTCGCGCGCATGCTCCGCCGCCTCGTCCCCGCGCTCCTCGCCTGCACCTCGCTCGCCACGGCGGCGGCGCAGACCCCGCCGCCGCCCGCGCCCGGCAAGCCGACTCCGCCCGCCACCAGCTTCAACGGCGAGCGCGCCGATGAGGACGCGAACCCGGACAAGGCGTCCGCCGCCAAGCCCGGCCCCTCCGCCCCCGGCGGCATGACCGGCTTCTCCCCCGGCGCCGCGGCGGCCGAGCGCGCCATGGAGGCCAAGCTCGACGCACTGGTCGATCCCAAGGAGATGGGCGGGTGGCTGGCGCGCATGGCCTCCGCCCCCAACCACGTCGGCTCGCCGCACGACCGGGACAACGCCGAGTGGGAGCTGGCCCGCTTCAAGGAGTGGGGCTGGGACGCGCACATCGAGACCTTCGAGGTGCTCTACCCCACGCCGCTGGAGACGCGGCTGGAGCTGCTGGGCCCCCACCGCCAAGCTGCACGAGCCGCCCGTGCCCGGCGACAGAACCTCCGCCGCCCCCGGCCAGCTGCCGCCCTACGTGGCCTACCAGGGCGACGGGGACGTCACCGCCGAGCTGGTCTACGTCAACTACGGCATGCCCGACGACTACAAGGCGCTGGCCCGCGCCGGGGTGGACGTGCGCGGCAAGATCGTGATCGCCCGCTACGGGGCCGGCTGGCGCGGGCTGAAGCCCAAGCTGGCGCAGGAGCACGGGGCGGTGGGCTGCCTCATCTACTCCGACCCCGCCGACGACGGCTACGCCAGCGACGACGTCTACCCCAAGGGCCCGCAGCGCCCGGCGGACGGCGTGCAGCGCGGCTCGGTGCAGGACATGACCACCTACCCCGGCGACCCCCTGACCCCGGGGGTCGGCGCGGTGAAGGGCGTCGCGCGCCAGTACACGCGGGAGACGGCCCCCACGATCCTGAAGATCCCCGCCCTGCCCATCAGCTACGGCGACGCCCGCCCGCTGCTGGCGGCGCTGGACGGCCCCGTGGCCGAGCGCGGCGCGCGCGGGGCGCTCGACCTCACCTACCACCACGGCCCAGGCCCCGCCCGGGTGCACCTGAAGGTGCGTTCGGACTGGAGCCTGCGCACGCTCTACGACGTGGTGGCGATGATGCGCGGCTCGGAGGAGCCGGACACCTGGGTGCTGCGCGGCAACCACCGCGACGGCTGGGTGTTCGGCGCGGAGGACCCGCTCTCCGGCCAGGTGTCGGTGATGGCGGAGGCCAAGGCCATCGGCGCGCTGGCGCGCCAGGGGCTGCGGCCCAAGCGCACGCTCGTCTACCTGAGCTGGGACGGGGAGGAGCCGGGCCTCCTGGGCTCCACGGAGTGGGCGGAGACGCACGCGGCCGAGCTGCAGGCCAAGGGCCTCGCCTACGTCAACTCCGACAACATCGATCGCGGCTTCCTCAACGTGGGCGGCAGCCAGGCGCTGACGCGGATGGTCAACGAGGTGGCGGCCGAGGTGCGCGACCCGCAGACGGGCGTCTCCTTGCGCGACCGGGCGCGGGCGCGCGTGCAGGTGGCGGCGGCCGAGGGCGGCGACGACCGCGCCCGGCGGCTGGCGCGCCAGCAGGCCGACGGCGGCGACGCGCCCTTGGAGGCGCTGGGCTCAGGCTCGGACTACTCCAGCTTCCTGCAGCACCTGGGGCTGGCGTCGCTGGACATCCGCTTCGGCGGCGAGGGCGAGTCCGGCGGCGTCTACCACTCGGCCTACGACACCTACGAGCACTACAGCCGCTTCGGCGACCCGGGCGAGGCCTACGGCGCGACGCTGGCGAAGACCGCCGCGCGCGTGGTGCTGCGGCTGGCCAACGGCGAGACGGCGCCCATGCGCTTCGGCGACACGGCCGCCTCCTTCACCGCCTACGTCGCCGACCTGAAGACGCTGGCGGCGCGTCGGCGGGACCAGGCGGCGGAGGTGTCTCGGCTGCTGGACTCCGGGGCCTACAGGCTGGCCGCCGACCCGACGCTGCACACCCGGCCGCCCGAGCGGCCCGCGCCCGTGGCGGCGCTCGACTGGCGCGCGCTCGACGCCGCCGTCGCCAAGCTGAAGGCGAGCGCCGCCGCCTATGACCGCCTGGACGCCGCGCGGCTCGGCCCCGCCCGGCGCGCGGAGGTGAACAGGGGGCTGCAGGGGATGGAGCAGCGGCTCCTCCTGGACGAGGGGCTGCCCGGCCGGCCCTGGTACAGGAACGCGGCCTACGCCCCGGGCGTGCTGACGGGCTACGGCGCCAAGACCTTCCCCGGCGTGCGCGAGGCCATCGAGGGCGACCGCCACCCCGAGGCGCAGCGCTACATCGCGCTCACCGCCGCCGCGGTGACCCGCTACGCCGAGGGGCTGGACGCGCTGGCCCATTAACCTACTCCGCTCATCCCCGCGGAAGCGGGGACCCAGTGTGAGCTCCGCGCACTGTGGCCCGGTCCGGTAGAGCGTGGCGGAGCCGCTCAAGCCTGGGTCCCCGCTTCCGCGGGGATGAGCGGAGGAGATGGGCGTGGCTGACGCGGTTCCGAGCACAAACACTTGGCGCATCAAGGGAGTGGACGCCGCGCGGGAGCTGGGGTCGGGCGCGCGCAGGCTCGCGCCCACCCTGTCGTGGCCGCACCTGGTGGCCCTGGGCGTCGGGGCCATCGTGGGCACCGGCATCTACACGCTGACGGGCGTCGGCGCGGGGCTGGCGGGGCCCGCGGTGATCCTGTCGTTCGCCATCGCAGGCGCGGTGTGCGTGTGCGCGGCGCTGGCCTACGCCGAGATGGCCACCACCATCCCCGCCGCGGGCTCGGCCTACACCTACAGCTACGCCGTCCTGGGCGAGGGGCTGGCCTGGGTGGTCGGGTGGAGCCTGATCCTGGAGTACACGGTGGTGTGCTCGGTGGTGGCCGTGGGCTGGTCGGGCCACGCCGCGGAGTTCCTCGCCGGCGTGGGCGTGCACCTGCCCGCGGCGCTGGCGGGCGGGCCGGGGACGCCCGGCGGCGTGGTGAACCTGCCCGCGGTGCTGATCACCCTGGCGGTGGGGGCGCTGCTCACCGTCGGCACGCGCGAGAGCGCCACGATCAACGCGGGGCTGGTGGCGGTGAAGGTGCTGGCGCTGGCTGCCTTCGTGGCCATCGCCTTCCCGCACTTCGACGCCAGCCACTTCACCCCCTTCATGCCCAACGGCTTCGCCAGCCACGAGGTGGGCGGCCAGAAGGTGGGCGTGATGGCGGCGGCGGCGATCATCTTCTTCGCCTTCTACGGCTTCGACGCCATCTCCACCGCGGCGGAGGAGGCCAAGAACCCCGGCCGCGACCTGACGATCGGCATCATCGGCTCCATGCTGGCCTGCATCGCCATCTACATGCTCACCGCCGCCGCCGCGATCGGCGCCTCGCCGGTGGGCGACTTCGCCAGGGACCCGGCGCCCCTGGTCCACATCATGAACGCCCTGCAGCAGCCGCTGGCCGCCAAGCTGGTGGCCGGGGCGGCGGTGGTGGCGCTGCCCACCGTGATCCTGGCCTTCATGTACGGGCAGAGCCGCATCTTCTTCGCCATGGCGCGCGACCGCATGCTGCCGGAGGGCCTCGCCAAGGTCAGCGGCCGCGGAGCGCCCGTGGCGGTGACCATGCTCACCGCGGTGATCGCCGCGGCCATCGCGGGCTTCCTGCCGCTGGCCGACATCGCGGCCCTGGCCAACTCCGGCACGCTGTGCGCCTTCGTGGCGGTGTGCGCCTGCATGCTGGTGCTGCGCCGCCGCGAGCCCGAGCGGCCGCGCGTGTTCCGAACGCCCTGGCCGTGGCTGGTGGGGCCGCTGGGCATCCTCGGCTGCCTCTACCTGTTCACCAGCCTGCCGGCGGTGACGATCACGCTGTTCTTCGTGTGGAACGCGATCGGGCTTGGGGTCTACTTCGCCTACGCGCGGCGGAGGAGCGCGTTCGCGTAGGTCGACCACGGCCGGCTGTGCGGCACATCAGGGAGCCCACGCGCCCACTGACCCGCCCATCCCCGGATGCGGGATCCACGCTCGTCGAGGTCAGGACGCGGCGAACAAGACTGGATCCGCCCGCGCAGGGATGAGCGGGGGAGGGCGACGCTAGGCGTCGAACGCCAGGTGGGCGCGGACGCCCCGGTGGGCGGGGTCGAACTCCACGCGGCTGGACAGGCTGGACGCCATGGCGGCGATCACCTTCTGGCCGAGGCCGGTGCCCTTGGGGCCGGCGCCGTCGATGAAGCCGCCGCCGTCGTCCTCCACCGTGAGGCGCAGGCGCGGGCCCTGGTCCTCCAGCGCCACCCGGATTTCGCCGGAGCGGTCGGCGGCGTAGGCGTACTTGTAGGCGTTGGTCACGAGCTCGGCGACGATCACGCCCAGCGACACGGCCTTGTCGGTGGCGAGCTCCACCGCGTCCGCGTCCAGGCGGATGGCGCGGGCGGCCCCCGCAGACGGCAGCGAGTGCTCCAGCTCGAAGACGAGGCCGGTGAGGTACTCGCGCATGTCCACCCGCTCCACGTCCTCGCCCGTGTAGAGCCGCCGGTGCACCTGCATGATGGCCGAGATGCGCGCCTGGGTGTCCTTCAGCGCGATCTTGGCCTCGCTGTCCTTCACCGCCGAGGCCTGCATGTGCACGAGCGAGGAGACGAGCTGCAGGCTGTTGGCCACGCGGTGGTTCACCTCGCGCAGCAGCACCTGCTGGCGCTCGACCACCATCTCCAGCCGGGCGTTGGCCTCGGCCAGGCCGCGCTGGGCGACGTCGTGCGCGCGGCGCATGCGGCCGGCGTCCACCGCCTGGCGCACGGCGGTGAACAGGAGGTCGGTGAAGTCCTCCGACCCCGTCTTGACGACGTAGTCCTCGGCGCCAGCCTTCAGGGCGGCGATGGCGACGCGGCTCTCCTCCGAGCCGGTGACGTAGATCACCGGCGGCGGCTCGGCCCGCGCCCGGATGCGCTCCATGGTCGCCAGGCCGTCCAGGCCCGGCATGTAGTGGTCCACCGCCACCACGTCGAAGCGCTCGGCCGCGGCCCGGAGCGCCCCGGTCTCGCCGTCGGCCGCGGTCTCCACGTCCAGCCCGCGGCGGCCGAGCGCGCGCGTCACCAGGCGGCGCAGGCCCTCGTCGTCGTCGATGTACAGGAGGCGGGGGGCGACCCCGCCCTCGCGCTCGATCACGCCCCCGCCCCCGTCCGCGTCATTCATCGACGTCCGGAACCTGGATCACGGCCAGGAACAGCCCCAGCTGCCGGATGGCCTCCGCGAAGCTCTCGTAGTTCACCGGCTTGGTGATGTAGACGTTGCAGCCCAGGTCGTAGCAGCGCTGGATCTCCACCTTGTCGTCGGTGGTGGTCAGAACGACCACGGGGGTGCGCTTCATGCGCGGCTCGTTCTTGATCCTCACCAGGATGTCCGTGCCGCTCATGTCCGGCAGGTTCAGGTCGAGGAGCACCAGGGCGGGGCCGTTCCGCGTGGGCCCGCTCTCGTGGTTGAAGAGGTAGTCGAGCGCGCTCGTGCCATCCAGGAAGTGCTTGATGTCGTTGGAGATGCCCGCGCGGCGGATGTTGCGTTCGATGAGCCGCGCATGCCCCTCGTCGTCCTCGACCATAACGATGTTGACGGGTTGGTGCGCGCTCATATGTGTTCCTGGCCCGCCGCCATCCCCGGGGGCAGGGACACGCGGAAGGTGGACCCCGCGCCCGGCTCGGAAAGGCACGTGATCGTTCCGCCCAGCCGATAGACGAGCGCGCGCACGTGCGCCAGCCCGATGCCCTCGCCCGGCTGGTCCTGGGCGCCGGCGCGGCGGAACAGCTCGAAGATGCGCTCCCGGTCGGCGGGGGCGACGCCGCGGCCGTTGTCCTCCACCTCCAGCAGCGTGCGGCCGCCGCTGTCGCGGCCGCGCACCACCACGCGGCCCGGGCGGCCGGGCTGGAGGTACTTGACCGCGTTCTCCACGAGGTTGGACAGCACCTGCTCCATGGCCACCCGGTCGCTGACGAGCACGGGCATGCCCGGCTCCACCGTGATCTCCGCCCCCTTGTCCTGCGCGAGGATGGTCAGGCTATCGGCGACGCTCCCGGCCAGGGCGTCCATGTCCAGCGGTTCGGGCGTCAGCGTCCGTCGGCCCTGCCGCGCCAGCTGCAGGATGGCGTTGATCAGCCGGTCCATCTTATTGGTGGAGGTGCGGATGAAGGCCAGCGACTCGGGCAGGTCCTCGCGCACCGCCAGCCGCATCTGCGGCGTCACGATCCCGGGCGCGCTCGCCTCCGCCCGCTCCAGCAGTTCGCCCAGGGGCTTGGCGGCGGTCTCCAGTTCGCTGGTGAAGCCCATGATGTTGACCAGGGGCGAGCGGAGGTCGTGGCTGACGATGTAGGCGAAGCGCTGCACCTCCTCGTTCACGCGCTGCAGGTCGGCGGTGCGGTCGCGCACCGCCTCCTCCAGGCCGAAGTTCAGCGAGCGCAGCGCCGTCTGGCTGCGCGCCAGGTCGGCGGCGTAGCGGCGCATGAGGATCACGGTGGTCACCGCGATGGCCGTCAGGAGCGCGGAGACGACGAGCACCGCCGCCAGGAGCTCGAACGCGCTCGCACGCTGCTCGCCCCCCCGCTGCTCCAGGAGCGTCGACTCCTCGTCGAGCATGGCGGCGAACACCGCGCGCAGGCGCTGGGTGACGTTCTGCTCCTGCATGAGGAGGAAGTTCCTGCGCGCGCCCTCCGGGTCGCCGTCGTGGGCCAGCTCGATGGTGGCGCGGAGCTGGACGAACTTCGCCTCGATCAGCGGGCGCAGCGTCGCGCTGTTGCGCACCTGCACGGGATTGTCGGAGGTGAAGTCGGCCAGGTCGTCGGCCTGCGGGCGGATCTTGGCGCGCGACTCCACGTAGGTGCGCCAGTAGCTGTCGCGCGGCGAGAGCAGGTAGCCCCGCCTCGCGGTCTCCAGCCGCTCCACCTCCGTGGCCAGGACGCTGATCCGGTTCTGGGCGGCGTAGGTGTGCTGCACCCAGACCCCCGCCGACTGCAGCCGGCCGTAGAGCGCGAAGGCCACCACCGCCAGCGCCAGGAGCGAGACCAGCGCCACCCCGAGCGCGGTGAGGAGCCGTCGGCGGAACAGGTGCTCCGAACGGTCCGCCGCCTCCGCGCTGAAGGCGGCCTCGGCCTGCGTCACCCGACGCGGACCCGGGGCTCGACGTCGCAGATGGAGAAGTCGGCGCCCTTGGCGGCGCGCACCCGCTCGACCTCCGCGCGGAAGGCGGGGGAGGACGGGTCCTCGCGGCTCACCTTCGGCCGCTCGGCGGGCGGCAGGTCGGAGGCGAGGCGCACGCGCGTCATGCGGTCCTGCGGGTCGGCCACGGGCTCGCCCGCCTTGATGGCGCGCACCACGTCCTCGCCCACCAGCACCCGGCCGAAGGCGGTGTATTTCTTCTCCAGCGAAGGATAGGGCCGCCGCATGAAGAAGAACTGGCTGTTGGCGCTGTCGGGGTTGGTGTCGCGCGCCATGCCCAGCACGCCCGGGCAGTAGGCGGCCCAGGCGGTGACCTTGCCGTCCTTGGTCATGTCCAGCATTCCGGAGGGCTGGCTGTAGGCGGGCAGCGCGCCGTAGAAGCCGCTCTCCATCCCCGCAGGGCTCGCCACGGCCGAGAAGCCCTCCGCGCCGCGCCGCCAGCTGAACTCGGCGGGAAGGTCGGGCAGCTTGGAGCCGCCCTTGCCCGTGTTCTCCGGGTCGCCGGTCTGCGCCATGAACTCGTCGATGACGCGGAAGAAGGTCAGCCCGTCGTAGAAGTGCTGGTGCGCCAGCGCGCCCACCTGCGCCACATGCTTGGGCGCCGCCTCCGGGCTGAGCTCGGCGACGATGCGGCCCCGGTTGGTGTCCACCACCAGGAGGCGCTCGGGCGGCACCGGCCGGAAGTCGCCCGCGGCGGGCTCCGGAGCGGCGGCGGCGGGCGGTGTCGGCGCGGGCGCCGGAGGAGCGGCGGCGATGAGGAGCGCGGCGGAGGCGGCTCGCAGGATCATCGGGGGGTGCGCTCCAGGAGGCGGGCCTTCACGCCCGGGGTGACGAAGGGGGAGATGTCGCCGCCCAGCACCGCGATCTCCTTCACGAGCCGCGAGGCGATGGCCTGGTGGCGCGGATCGGCCATGAGGAAGACGGTCTCGATGTCGCGGTTCAGCTGCTGGTTCATGGCGGTCATCTGGAACTCGTACTCGAAGTCGGCCACCGCCCGCAGGCCGCGTACGATCACGGACGCCCCCAGCTCCTCGGCGAAGTGCATGAGGAGGCCTGAGAAGGGCCGCACCACGATCTCCGCGCGCCCGCGCAGGTGCGCGGTCTCCCCCACCACGACCTCCACGCGTTCCTCCACGGAGAACATCGGCCCCTTGCCGGCGTTCACCGCCACGCCGACCACCAGCTTGTCCACGAGCTTCACCGCGCGGCCGATGATGTCGAGGTGGCCGTTGGTGATGGGGTCGAAGGTGCCGGGGTAGAGGCCGACCCGCATCAGAGGGGCCCGCCCACGCTCGTCCCGCTCATCCGCCGCCGCTCCGCGCCCTTGATCCGCGACAGGTGGCACGGCCGGGCCGCGCGCGTCCAGCCACGCTCAACCTTCGGAGGTGTCCGGCGCGGCGGCCTCGTCGACCGCGTCGCCGCCCTCCGCCCCGGCGACCGCCTCCAGCCGCTCCACCGAGACCACGCGCTCGCCCTCGGCCGTGCGCAGCACGAACACGCCGCCGGCCCCGCGCGAGCGGATGGAGACCGCCCCCACCGCCGTGCGGATCAGCTGCCCGGCGTCCGTGACCAGGAGGAGCTCGTCGCCCTCGTCCACGGGGAAGCTCGCCGCCAGCTTGTCGGTCGATCGGGTGGACCACACGTTCAGCCCCTGCCCGCCGCGGCCGGTGGTGCGGTAGTCGTACGCCGAGGTGCGCTTGCCGAGCCCGCGCTCGTTGACCGTCAGGATCAGCTGGTCGGCGGCCTCCAGTTCGATGAGCCGCTCGCTCGTGACCGCGCCCTCCTCGGCGAGGTCCACCTGCTCCTCCGCCTCGATCTCGGCGGCCTCGGCCTCCAGCCCTTCGGCGTCGGCGTCCTCGCCGCGCGCGCGGCGCTGCTCTGCGGCGTAGCGCAGGTAGGCGGCGCGCTCGGGGCCGGTGACCTCCACGTGCCGCAGGATGGTCATGGAGATCACCGTGTCGCCGTCGGCCAGGCGGATGCCGCGCACGCCGTTGGAGTCCCGGCCGAGGAACACGCGCACGTCGCCCACCTCGAAGCGGATGGAGCGGCGGCCGGCGGTGGTCAGCAGCACGTCCTCGCCCGCGTTGCAGAGGGACACGCCGACGATGTGCTGGCCCTCGTCCAGCTTCATGGCGATCTTGCCCGCGCGGTTCACGTTGACGAAGTCCGAGAGCTTGTTGCGCCTGACGCCGCCGGTGGTGGTGGCGAACATCACGTCCAGCCGCTCCCACTGGGCCTCGTCCTCCGGCAGCGGCAGGATGGAGGTGATGCGCTCGCCCCCCTCCAGCGGCAGGAGGTTGTTGAACGAGCGCCCACGGGCGTTGGCCTGCGTGTTGGGCAGCCGCCAGACCTTGAGCTTGTAAACCTTGCCCTCGGAGCTGAAGAACAGCACCGGCGCGTGGGTGGAGGCGGAGAACACGCGGGTGATCGCGTCCTCCTCCTTCATGTTCATGCCGCTCTTGCCGCGCCCGCCCCGGTGCTGGGTGCGGTAGGCCGACAGCGGCGTGCGCTTGACGTAGCCGCCGTGGGTGACGGTGACGACCATGTCCTCGCGCGGGATCAGGTCCTCGTCCTCGAACTCGGCCTCGCCCTCCACGATGGTGGTGCGGCGGGGGACGGCGAAGCGCTCGCGCACCTCCACCAGCTCCTCGCGCACGATGGCCATGATCCGCTCGCGCGAGCCCAGGATGGCGAGGTACCTGGCGATGGCCTCGCTGAGCTCGGTCGCCTCCTCGAAGATCTCCTCGCGGCCGAGGCCGGTGAGGCGCGAGAGGGTGAGCGCCAGGATCGCGCGCGCCTGCTCGTCGGACAGGCGCACGACGTCGCCCCCGTCTTCTCCTGGGCGCCGCACCACGGTGCGCGGGTCCTGGATCAGCGCGATCAGGGGCAGCATGTCGCCCGCCGGCCAGTCCTGCGCCGTCAGCCGTTCCCGCGCCTCGGCCGGGTCGGCGGAGGAGCGGATGATGCGGATGAACTCGTCGATGTTCACCACGGCGATGGCCAGGCCCACCAGCACGTGGCCCCGGTCGCGGGCCTTGGCGAGCTCGAATTTGGTGCGGCGGACCACCACCTCCTCTCGGAAGTCGATGAAGACCTGCAGCATCTGGCGCAGACCCATCTGCTCGGGCCGGCCGCGGTTCAGCGCCAGGGCGTTCACGCCGAAGCTGATCTGCAGCGCGGTGAAGCGGTGCAGCTGGTTCAGCACCACCTCGGGCGAGGCGTCGCGCTTCAGCTCGATGACCACGCGCATGCCGGTGCGGTCGCTCTCGTCGCGCAGGTCGCTGACGCCCTCCACGCGCTTCTCGCGGACGAGCTCGGCGATGCGCTCCACCACCGCGGCCTTGTTCACCTGGTAGGGGATCTCGTCGAAGACGATGGCCTCGCGGTCCTTGCGGATCACCTCCACGTGGCTCTTGCCGCGCAGCACCACGCCGCCGCGGCCCGTCATCAGCGCCTGGCGCGCGCCGGAGCGGCCGATGATCTCGCCGCCGGTGGGGAAGTCGGGGCCGGGCACCAGCTCCAGCAGCCGCTCCAGCTCCACCGACGGGTCGTCGATCATGACGAGGCAGGCGTCCACCACCTCGCCCAGGTTGTGCGGCGGGATGTTGGTGGCCATGCCCACCGCGATGCCGCCCGATCCGTTGACCAGGAGGTTGGGGATGCGCGCGGGCAGCACCGTGGGCTCGCTCTCCCGCCCGTCGTAGTTCGGCTTGAAGTCCACCGTGTCCCGGTCGATGTCGGCCAGGAGCGCCACGGTGGCGCGCGTCATGCGGCACTCGGTGTAGCGCATGGAGGCGGCGGGATCGTTGTCCACCGAGCCGAAGTTGCCCTGCCCGTCCACCAGCGGCAGGCCCATGGAGAAGGGCTGGGCCATGCGCACCAGGGCGTCGTAGACCGACTGGTCGCCGTGGGGGTGCAGCTTGCCCAGCACGTCGCCGACCACCCGCGCGCACTTGGAGTAGCCGCGCTCGGGCGTCATGCCGAGCTCGCTCATGGTGTAGAGGATGCGCCGGTGCACGGGCTTCAGCCCGTCGCGCGCGTCCGGCAGCGCCCGGCTGACGATCACGCTCATGGCGTAGTCGAGGTAGGAGCGCTTGAGCTCGTCCTCGATGGCGATGGGAGCGATCCCGCCGCCGCCCGGCGGGGGTGGGGCGGCCGGCTGTGTCAGGTCGGCGTCGTCGGGCAAGGCGGTTCCGGAGTGGTGGCGCGCGGCGGAATCACGCGTGTGGAAGGCGACGCCACCTTAGCAGCCGGGGTCCGCCGGGGCAAAAGAGAGCCCCGTCTCAGGTGTTCATGGACTGGTAGAAGTCGGCGTTGGTCTTGGACTGGCGCATCTTGTCCAGCAGGAACTCGATGGCGTCCTGCGGGCCCATGGGCGAGAGGATGCGGCGCAGCACGTAGGTCTTCTGCAGGTTGGCCTTGTCGGTGATCAGCTCCTCCTTCCGCGTGCCCGACTTCAGGATGTCGATGGCGGGGAAGATGCGCTTGTCGGCCACCTTGCGGTCGAGGATGATCTCGCTGTTGCCGGTGCCCTTGAACTCCTCGAAGATCACCTCGTCCATCCGGCTGCCCGTGTCGATCAGGGCGGTGGAGATGATGGTGAGCGAGCCGCCCTCCTCCACGTTGCGCGCCGCGCCGAAGAAGCGCTTGGGACGTTGCAGGGCGTTGGCGTCCACGCCGCCGGTCAGCACCTTGCCGCTGCTCGGGACGGTCGTGTTGTAGGCGCGGCCCAGGCGCGTGATGTTGTCCAGGAGGATCACCACGTCCTTCTTGGACTCCACCAGCCGCTTCGCCTTCTCGATCACCATCTCGGCCACGGCCACGTGGCGGGTGGCGGGCTCGTCGAAGGTGGAGGAGACCACCTCGCCCTTCACCGTGCGCTGCATGTCCGTGACCTCCTCCGGCCGCTCGTCGATGAGCAGCACCATGAGGTAGACCTCGGGATGGTTGGTCTCGATGGCCTTGGCCACGTTCTGCATCATGATGGTCTTGCCCACCCGTGGGGGCGCGACGATCAGGCAGCGTTGGCCCTTGCCGATGGGGGCCACGATGTCGATCACCCGGCCGGTGCGGTCCTTCACCGTGGGGTCGGGCAGCTCCATGGTCAGGCGCTGGTCGGGGTAGAGCGGCGTGAGGTTGTCGAAGGCGACCTTGGTCTTCACCTTCTCCGGGTCGTCGAAGTTGATCTGCGCCACCGTCATGAGCGCGAAGTAGCGTTCGCCCTCGCGCGGTGCGCGCACGCCGCCCTCCACGCTGTCTCCCGTGCGCAGGCCGAAGCGGCGGATCTGACTGGGCGAGACGTAGATGTCGTCCGGCCCGGGCAGGTAGTTGGCCTCGGGAGAGCGCAGGTAGCCGAACCCGTCCTGCACCACCTCCAGCGTGCCGGAGCCGGTGATCTCCGCCCCCTCGTCCGCCAGGGTCTTGAGGATGGCGAACATCATGTCCTGCCGGCGCATGGAGCTGGCGTTCTCGATCTCCAGCCCCTCCGCGAAGGTCACGAGGTCGGCGGCGGGCTTCTCCTTCAGCTCCTGCAGCGACATGCGGGTGATGGCGCCCGGCGCGGCGGGCGCGGGCGCCTCCACGGCGGCGGTGGTGTCGGGCGCTTCGCCTTCGGTGTCGGCCTGGGCGTCGGCGGCGGGGTCGAGGACGTCGGACATGGGAGGTCTCTGCGGGCGCGGCGCGCGCGCAGCGGCGCACGGGCGGGAAGCGGTGCGGAGCGGCCGGGCCGCTCGATAGAATGTTCGGCGGGGCCGCGGGGCCTGCGCGGTGCGCACAGGGGCGGCCTGAGAGGCGGGGGACGACGCTGAGCGAGTCCGCGCCGACGCCTTGGGACACCACGGAACGCGCCCGCCGTCAAGCGCGGCGGGTCAGACCGCGGTCCAGAGCTCCGGCCGCGGCGGCGGCGTCCTCCCGCGCGAGGCGAGCGCGAGGCCGCCGCCCTGCAGCGCCAGCCAAGCCTTCTCCGCGCCGGAGGTGGAGGCGCGCCGTTGCAGCGCGCGAGGTCCGGAGCGCACCACCTTGCGGCCGATCTCGCGGTACACGCCCCGCGCCGCCGCGATCGCCCAGGCCGAGCGCCACGGCAGGGCGGACAGCCCCGCGCGGGCCGAGTCGTAGAAGGGCTCGGCGGCCGCCACCAGCTCGCGCGCCACCGCCGCCGCCTGCGACGGCGCCGCCAGCACCCCGGCGGGCGTGGGCTCCACGCCCGCGGCGCGAAGGCGGTCGGCGGGGAGGTAGACGCGGCCGTTCTCCGCATCCTCGCGCACGTCCCGGGCGATGTTGGTCAGCTGGAAGGCGAGGCCCAGGTCCTGCGCGCGCCGCAGGGTGGCGAGGTCGTCGGGTGCGACGCCCATGACGGCCGCCATCATCACGCCGACCACGCCCGCCACGCGCCAGCAGTAGAGCTGGACCTCGTCCAGGTCGGCGTAGGGACGCGGCTCGACGTCCATGGCGAAGCCGGCGAGATGCTCCAGCGGCCACCGGCCGGGGATGTCGAAGTCGCGCGCGACCACCTGCAGGCCGCGGAACACCGCTTCGTCCTGGGGCTCGCCCGCCAGCGCGGAGCGGGTGCGCGCCTCCAGCTCCGCCACGCGGGCGCGCCGGTCGTCGGCGGAGAGGTCCTCGCGGCCATGGCCCAGCGCCTGGCCGTCCACCACGTCGTCGCAATGGCGGCACCAGGCGTAGAGGAGGTGGGCGCCCCCGCGGGTGCGCGCATCGAACAGGCGGGAGGCGGCGGCGAAGCTCTGCGAGCCCGCGGCGATGGTGTCGGCGGAGGCGGCGAGGAGCGCGCGGGAGGCGACGGGGGCGGCGCTCACGCGCAGCCCCGCATCCACCCGGCCGCCGGGCGGCAGCCCTCCCCTAGGAACACCGCACCTGCGGTGCGGGAGAGAGCCCTTGATCTTATGGAGGCAGCTGAGCGGAGGCGGAAGGCGAACTCAAGGACGACACGCCCTGCGTGTCGCCGCACCGCGGCGGGCTTCGCCCGTCCTTGACTTCGCCTTCCGCCTCCGCGGCCATGGCCTCCATGAGGTGAAGGGCTCACTCCCGCCCCGAGGTGCGGAGTTCGGCAGGAGACGGACGCTGCCGCGCCTCCCCGATGGCGCACATACCTCACCCGCTCGTCCCCGCCTCCGCAGAGATGAGCGGAGTGCGACTCTCCCCTCACTCCGCCGCGATCCGCTCGGCCCCGCCCCCCGCGTCGGCGATCGACGCGGACACCGTCGCCCGACTCAACCGGGTCGTCGCCGCAGAGCCGGCGTTCGACGCCCGCCTCGCCGGGACGGGCCGCTTCCCCGCCACGCTCTACCT
>CAXSHO010000039.1:0-5372 GCA_964237305.1 uncultured Caulobacteraceae bacterium | reverse complement strand
GTCGGCGATCGTGCGCGCGGGGGCCGCCTGCGCGTCGGCGATCATCAGCCCGGCGGTGGCCTTGGCCGAGCCCACCACGCCCGGCACGCCCGCGCCGGGGTGCGTGCCCGCGCCCACGAGGTAAAGGCCGCCGATCCTGTCGTCGCGGTTGTGGGCGCGGAAGTAGGCGCTCTGCGTCAGGATCGGCTCCAGGCTGAAGGCGGAGCCCAGGTGCGCCCCCAGCTCGTCGCGGAAGTCGTAGGGCGTGAAGATGCGGCTGGTGACCAGGTTCTCGCGCAGGCCCGGCATCATGTGGTCCTCCAGGTACTGGAGGATGCGGTCGCGGTAGAGCGGCCCCTCGTGCGCCCAGTCGAGGTCGGCGCGGCCGAGATGCGGCACGGGGGAGAGCACGTAGAAGCCGTCGCAGCCGTCGGGCGCCAGGTCGGGGTCGCTGGCGGTGGGGCGGTGCAGGTAGAGCGAGAAGTCCTGCGCCAGCTCCGGCCCGTTGAAGATCTCGCCGATCAGCTCCTTGTAGCGCGGACCGAACACCACCGTGTGGTGCGCCACGTCCTCGTACTTCTTCCTCGTGCCGAAGTAGATGACGAACAGCGACATCGACCAGCGCTTGCGCGCCAGCGACCGAGCCGGCGCCTTGGCCAGCGGCTCGTCGCGCAGCATCTTGGCGTAGGTGGTGTGCACGTCGCCGTTGGAGGCGACCATGTCGAAGCTCTGCGCCGAGCCGTCGGCCAGCACCACGCCCGTGGCGCGCCCGCCCGCCGTGGCGATCCGGTCCACCGGCGCGTTCAGCCGCAGCGTCCCCCCCAGCTCGGTGAAGAGCTTGAGCAGGCCCCGCACCAGCGCGCCCGTGCCGCCCTTGGGGAACCACACGCCGCCGCGGCGCTCCAGCGCGTGGATCAGACCGTAGATCGAGGAGGTGGCGAACGGGTTGCCGCCCACCAGCAGCGAGTGGAAGCTGAACGCCTGGCGCAGGTGCGGCTCGCGGATGAACTCGGCCACCTTGGCGTGCACCGTCTTCCACGCCTGCAGCTTCACGAGCTCCGGCGCCGCCTTGAGCATCGACCCCCAGTCGAGGAAGGGGACCGTGCCGAGCTTGACGTAGCCCTCCTCGTACAGCTCCTCGGAATAGGCGAGGAACTTGCGGTAGCCCTCCAGGTCGCGCGGCTCCAGCGCCTGGATCTGCCGGTCCAGCTCGGCCTGGTCGTTGACGTAGTCGAAGGTGACGCCGTCCGACCACTGCAGCCGGTAGAAGGGGCTGACGGGCAGGAGCTCGACATAGTCGGCCATGCGCCGGCCGGTGAGGGCGAACAGCTCCTGGAGGCAGTCGGGGTCGGTGATCACGGTGGGGCCGGCGTCGAAGGTGAAGCCGTCCTGCTCGTACACGTAGGCGCGCCCGCCCGGCTTGTCCCGCGCCTCGTACAGCGTCGTGGAGATCCCGGCCGACTGCAGGCGGCAGGCGAGCGCGATCCCGCCGAAGCCCGCGCCGATCACGGCGGCCGTCCTTGGAGCGAGCATGGTCATGCCGCCTCGCCTAACACCGAGCGCTCGCTCATGCACGCCAGCGCGCGCCCGATCGGCACCGGCGGCTTGCCCGTGAGGATGCGCAGCTTGTCGGCGCCGGTCAGGCGCGCGGCGTAGAAGCGGCGGATCAACGGCTCCGGCAGGCGGTAGAAGCGCTCCAGCACCTTGTAGCGCAGGTGCGGCTCGGCGGCCTTGAACAGCATCCGGTCCAGCAGGCGGAAGAAGCCCCGGTCCTCCCACGCCGCGATGGACGCCCGGCGGATCGCCTCGCCGACGCCGGCGGTGGTGAGCTCGGGCACGGCCGCCACCTTCAGGGCGGTGTGCGCCGCGTCGGGCAGGGAGTAGCCGGTGGTGGGGTGGAACATGGCCGAGCGCAGGCCCGCCCGCGCCACCCCGGGGCCGAGCGCCTCGCGCCAGAAGGCCTCGATGTCGCCCCCCAGCGCGATGGGGAGCACGCCGTGCTCCTCCCGCACCACCCGGCCGCGCCATCCCTGTCCCTCGGCGTAGGCGAGGCTGAGCGCGGCGAGGTCCACCCGGTCGAGCGACGGGCCGTCGGCGTAGCGCGTGTCCTCCACCAGCACGCGCGTGGGGCTGAACGGGAGCGCGTAGAGGAAGCGGTAGCCGTCGGCCTGGGGCACGGTGGCGTCCATCACGATGGGCTCGGCGAGGCCGTGGGGCCTGTCGCACTCGATCTCCACCCCCACGAACTTCTGCCAGCCGAGCTTCAGCCCCGTCAGCGCCGCGTCGCCCACCGGGCCGCGGGCGTCGATCACGCAGCGGGCGGTGAGGGTGCGCTGGTCGTCCAGCGTCACCCGGTCCGGAGCGAGCGCGGCGACGCCCACGCCGGTCAGGAGGCTCTCCGGCGGCAGGGCGGCGGCCACCGCGTCGTGCAGGCTGTGGTCGGCCACGCTGTTGTAGCGGTTGGCGATCCGCCGCCGGTGGGCGGGGAAGCGCACCTCGTAGGCGGGCCAGGTGGCCGTGACCAGCGGGCCCACCAGGGCCTGCGCCTCGGGGGAGAGGTCGGTGGTGAAGAAGCTCCAGGTGTGGCCCGCCCCAATGGTCGCCCCGCGCTCCACGATGCGGACGGTGAGCTCCGGCCGCGCCCGCGCCAGCGCCAGCGCCAGGAGGCCGGAGGCCAGGCCGCCGCCGGCGAGCAGGACGTCGCAATCGAAGGTGTCGCTCACGGCCGCAGGATTAGGCGCGAACGGCCGCCGTGTCTGCAACGGCGAGGGCTCGACGCTCCGCGTTCACAGACTGCGAACCGCTTGCAAGATCGGTCCGTGAAGCGGATAACGCGTCGCATGTTCGACACCGAGGCGGCTCCCTCCCCCACCCCCGCGCTGCGACCGCTCGGCGCGGTGCGTCCGGGACAGGCGGGCGTGGTGCGGCGCGTCGCCGGCGCCGGCGACCTGGAGCGGCGGCTCCTGGAGATCGGCGTCGTCGAGGGCGCGCGCGTGCGGGTGCTGCACGAGGGCCTGTTCGGCCGCGACCCCATCGCCGTGCAGGTGGACGACACGCGCATCGCGCTGCGCCGCCGCGAGTGCGCGGACGTGATGGTGGCCATGGACGCCCCGCCCCCGCGATGAGCGCCGCCACCCTCACGCGCGACGGGGCCCCGGCGCGCGTGGCGCTGGTGGGCGTGCCCAACTCGGGCAAGACGGCGCTGTTCAACGCGCTGACCGGCGCGCGTCAGAAGACCGCCAACTACCCGGGCGTGACGGTGGAGCGGAAGGAGGGCGCCGCCTCCACCCCCGCCGGGCGTCGCGTGACCATCCTGGACCTGCCGGGCACCTACTCCTTGCGCGCCCGCTCGCCCGACGAGGAGGTGACGCGCGACGTGGTGCTGGGCCGCCGGGCCGACGAGGCGCCCATGGACCTCCTGGTGTGCGTGGCCGACGCCACCAACCTGCGCACCGTGCTGCGGCTCATCCTGGAGCTGCGCCAGGTGGGCCGGCCCTTGGTGCTGGCGCTGAACATGTTCGACATCGCCGAGCGGCAGGGCTTCGGCATCGACCTCGCCCGCCTGTCCGCCGAGCTGGGCGTGCCGGTGGTGACCACCGTGGCCACGCGCCGCCGCGGCGTGTCCGAGCTCCTGGAGGCGGTGGACCGCGCCGCGGAGGACGCCGGCTCCGCCTCCGCCTGGCGCGCGCCGGACGCCGGCGCGATCCGCGCCGCCCACGCCGAGGCCGACCGCATCCTGCGCGCCGCGGTCACGCCGCCGCGCCTGCCCGACACCTGGACCGGCCGGCTGGACCGCGTGCTGCTGCACCCCGTGGGCGGCATCGCCATCCTCCTGGCGGTGCTGTTCCTCATGTTCCAGGCGGTGTTCGCAGGCGCGCAGCCGGTGATGGACGCCATAGACGCGGGCTTCCATGCGCTGGGCGCAGGCGTGAAGGCGACGCTGCCGGACGGGCCGGTGCGCGACCTCCTGTCGGACGGGGTGATCGCGGGCGTGGGCAGCGTGCTCGTCTTCCTGCCGCAGATCGTGGTGCTGTTCCTGTTCATCCTGCTCCTGGAGGACTCAGGCTACATGGGCCGGGCCGCCTTCCTGATGGACCGGCTGATGGGCGGGGCGGGGCTGCACGGGCGCGCCTTCATCCCGCTCCTGTCCTCCTTCGCCTGCGCGATCCCGGGGATCATGGCCACGCGGGTGATCGACAACCGGCGCGACCGGCTCACCACCATCCTGATCGCGCCCCTGATGACCTGCTCGGCGCGCATCCCCGTGTACACGCTGATCATCTCCGCCTTCGTGCCCGCGCACCGCGTGGGCGGGGTGCTGGACCTGCGGGGGCTCGTGATGTTCGGGCTGTACGCGGCGGGCATCGGCTCGGCGCTGGCCGTGGCGGCGGCCACGCGGCGCCTCCTGTGGCGGGGCGCGAGCGAGCCCTTCATCATGGAGCTCCCCACCTACAAGGTTCCCGGCCTCGGCGACGTGCTGCAGGGGCTGTGGACGCGCACGGCCGCCTTCGTCACGAGGGCGGGCACGACGATCCTGGCCGTCATGGTGCTGATCTGGTGGCTGTCCTCGCACCCGGGCGCGGACGGCGGCGCCGCGGGCCCCGCCATCGAATACAGCTACGCCGGGCGCATCGGCCGCCTCGTCGCGCCGGCCCTGCACCCGCTCGGCTTCGACTGGACCATCGCGCTGGCGCTGATCTCCGCCTTCGCCGCCCGCGAGCTGGTGGTGGCGACGCTCGGCACGATCTACGCGGTGGCGGCGGGGGGCGAGGCCACCGGCGCGCTGGGCGGGCAGCTGGCGCACCACTGGTCGACGCCCACCGCGCTCTCGCTCCTGGCCTGGTTCGTGTTCGCGCCGCAGTGCGCCTCCACCCTCAGCGTGGTGCGGCGCGAGACCGGGTCGTGGACGTGGCCGCTGGTGATGGTGGGCTACATGCTGGCCCTGGCCTACGTGGCGAGCCTCCTGGTCTACCAGACGTCGCGCGCGCTGCTCGGATGAGCGCGGCGCTCCAGGAGCTCGCGGTGGACGCCGTGGTGCTCGCCGCCGCCCTGTGGCTGGTGTGGAGCTTCGGCCCGGAGAGCTGGCGCGCCCGCCTCACCCGCCGCCCCGCCGCGCCCGCCTACGACAAGGCGCTGAACGCCGACGCCCTGGACGGCCGCCCGCAGAAGGACTGCGGGCCGGACTGCGGCTGCTAGAGCGAGCCCCCGCCTCCGCCCCCGCACCGCTGAGGTCAGAACGGGATCTCGTCGTCCATGTCGGCGGGGAAGCTCTCCTTGGGGCCGCCGCCGCCTGAACGACCGCCGCCGCCGCCGCCGCGCCCGCCCCCGCCGCCGCCGCCGCCGTAGGCGTCGCCGCCGCGCTGGGAGCCGCGACCGCCGCCGCCCCCGCCCCC
>CAXSHO010000038.1:6631-22925 GCA_964237305.1 uncultured Caulobacteraceae bacterium | reverse complement strand
AGGGCCGGGCCATCGCCACGCCCGCCAACATCTCCTCCAAGGACGACCTGCAGCGCCTGATCGACACCGCCCGCGAGACCTTCGGCCGCATCGACGTCCTGGTCTGCAACGCCGCGTCCAACCCCTACTACGGGCCGCTGGCGGGCATCAGCGACGAGCAGTTCCGCAAGATCTTCGACAACAACGTCCTGTCCAACCACTGGCTCATCCAGATGGTCGCGCCGGAGATGCGGGAGCGCCGGGACGGTTCGATCATCATCGTCTCGTCCATCGGCGGCCTGCGGGGCTCGCCCATCATCGGCGCCTACAACGTGAGCAAGGCGGCCGACTTCCAGCTCGCGCGCAACTACGCCAGCGAGTACGGGCCGGACAACGTGCGGGTGAACTGCATCGCGCCGGGGCTGATCAAGACCGACTTCGCCAAGGCCCTGTGGGAGAACCCCGACACGCTGCGCCGCTCCACCGCGGGCGCCCCGCTGCGGCGCATCGGCGAGCCCGACGAGATCGCGGGGGCCGCGGTGTTCCTGGCGGGCAGGGCGGGGGCGTTCATCACGGGCCAGAAGATCGTCATCGACGGCGGGGTGACGGAGTCGGGGGGCGGGATCGACTGACGGGGGCGGGAGCCGCGACCCTAGGCGGCCCTCAGCGTGGGGGAGGGCCGCTGCGAAAGCGCCGCCGCCGCGGCCCCGCCCCCGGCCAGCCCCGTCAGGGCCGCGACACCGCCGAGCACGAGCGCCAGCGCCGGCCAGTCGACGCTCCAGGCCGCGCGGAAGACGAGGACCACGATCGGCCAGGCGGCCGCGACGCCCAGGAGCGCGCCCGCCAGCGCGGCGATCATACCGACGGACAGGTACTCCACGGTGTAGGCGGCCAGCACCTCCGCGCGGGTGGAGCCCAGCACCTTGAGGATCGCCGCCTCCTTCGCCCTGGCCCCGGCCGTCGCCAGGAGCGCGCCCAGGAGCACGAGCGCCCCCGCGGCGCCCGCCACGCCCGCCGCGCCCCGCACCGCCAGGGCCAGCTGGTCGAACAGCCGGGCCGCGGCCTCAAGCTGCTCGCGCACGCTGATCACGTTCACCTCGGGGAAGTCGCGGCCGAGCGCGCGGGTGGCGGCGGCCTCCTGCGCGCTCGAGGCCTTGGCGATGGCCACGTGGCGCAGGCCCGCGCCCCCCACGGCGGCGGGGTCGATCACCACGGGGAAGCCCGCGCCGAAGCCGCCCCAGTCCACGCGCCGCAGCCCGGCCACGCGCACGGCGAGGTCCCGGCCCAGGAGCGACAGGGTGAGGCCGTCGCCCACGCGCAGCCCCGCGGCGGCGGCGATGCGCTCGTCCAGCATGACCTCCGGCGGGCCGCGATAGCCCTCCGGCCACCAGCGGCCCGCCGTGACCCTCGCGTCCGCGGGCGCGGCGTCCACGGCGCCCAGGGTGATGTCCTGGTCGAAGGCCCAGCGCTGGTCGGCGCGGATGCGCGCGACGTCCACGGGGCGGCCGCGCAGGGCGGTGATGCGGCCGGTGGCGAAGGGCGTGCGGCGATAGCGGTCGGGCGTCAGCGCGCCGAGGCTCCGCGTCAGCTCGGCGTCGAAGGCGTCGGCGCGCTCGCCGGGTATTTGGGTGAAGATCATGGAGGGCGCCGTCTGCGGGGCCACCGTGCGGATCTGGCCCAGGAGGCTCGACTGCACCAGCACCACCGTGACCAGGAGCGCCACGCCCAGCCCGATGGCGGGGGAGGCCGAGCGCGCCGCCGACCGGGGCCCCGCCAGGTTGGCGAGCCCGATGCGCAGCGGGCCGCGGAACACGCCCCGCAGGCGTCCGGCTCCCGCCGCGGCGGCCCGCCCCAGCGCCCACAGGACGGCGAAGGCGAAGAGGACCGCCCCCACCATCACGGCGGCGGTCAGCGGCGTGGGGGCGCTCAGGACCGTGAGTGCGACGAGGCCGAGGGCGGCCACGGCGGCGCCGGCCGTCTCCACCCCCGGCGTCAGCCGCCCGGAGAGCTCGCGGCGGAACAGGGCGGCGGGGGGCGTGGCCCGGGCCCTCGCCAGCGGCAGGAGCGAGAAGGCCGCCGCCGCCAACGCGCCGAACAGCGCCGCCCTCAGCAGCGGGGCCGGGTAGACGGCGAACAGCGCCGGGACCGCCAGGCGGTTCTTGTACGCCTCGCCCAGCACCAACGGCGTCACGGCGCCCAGGCCGAGGCCGATGGCGATCCCCAGCGCCGCCAGGACGCCGATCTGCAGCAGGTGGAGGTCGCGGACGGTGGCCGTGTCGGCGCCCAGCGCCTTGAGAACGGCGATGCCGGGCTTGCGCGCCTCCAGGTGGGCGGAGACCGCGGTGGAGACGCCGAGCCCGCCCGCCAGAAGTGACGACAGCCCGATGAAGCCGAGGAAGTACTCCAGCTGATCGATCAGCCGCCGCAGGCCCGCCGCGGCGTCGTTGCGGCCCCGCAGCCGCGCGCCCGCCGACGGGAAGCGCCTCTCCAGCGCGGCGATCACGGGCTGCGGGTCGCGGGGCCGGGCGAAGGCGACGCGCACCGTCTCGCCGAACAGGCTGTCGGCGGCGATCAGGCCCGACCGCTCAAGCGCCCGGCGCGACACGATCACCGCGGGGCCGAGCGCGAAGCCGCGGCCCAGCCGGTCGGGCTCGGAGGTCAGGCGCGCGCGGACCACGAAGCGAGCGTCGCCGATCATGAACGGCCGCCCGAGCTTCAGCCCCAGCCGATCCAGCAGCGCGGGCTCCACCGCCGCGCCCGGACCCTCCGCCGAGTCCCGCAGGGCGTCCGCGAGGCCGGAGGCGCCCTCCAGCGTCACCGCGCCCGCCAGCGGATAGGCCGTGTCCACGCCGCGGACCTCCGCCAGTCGCCGGTCGCCGCTCGATCCCTCGGCCATGGCGCGCACGCGGACGGTGTCGGTGACGGCGCCCAGGCGGGCGTAGGCGTCGCGCTCCTGCGGGGTGAAGCGGCGGCCATCCACCGAGGCCGCGAGGTCGCCGCCCAGGATCGTGCGCGACTGCGCCGCCAGGCCCCGACGGAAGGCTTCCGCAGTGGACCCCGCCGCCGCCAGCGCCGCCACGCCCAGCGCCAGGCACGCCAGGAAGACGCGGAAGCCCGCGACCCCCGACCGCAGCTCGCGCCGGGCGAAGAGCAGGGCCGGCCTCATCCCGCGACCAGCCGGCCGCCGGCCATCACCGCCACCCGGTCGGCCCGCCGCGCCAACGCCGCCTCATGGGTGACGAGCACCAGCGCGGCGCCCGTCTCGGCCAGGAGGTCGAACATCATGTCGGCCACCAGGGCGGCGTTCTCCGCGTCGAGGTTGCCCGTGGGCTCGTCGGCGAACAGCAGCGCCGGGCGGACCGCCAGCGCCCGGGCCAGGGCCACCCGCTGCTGCTCGCCGCCGGAGAGCTGGTGGGGATAGTGGCGCAGCCGGTGCGTCAGCCCCACGCGGTCCAGCCATCCGCGCGCGGCGTCGAGCGCGCCCCTGCGGCGGTCGATCTCCAGGGGCGCGGCCACGTTCTCCTCCGCCGTCATGTTGGGCAGGAGGTGGAAAGACTGGAACACCAGCGACACGCGGCCGCGCCGCAGCCGCGCCCGGCCGTCCTCGTCCAGGGCGCCGAGGTCGGTCCCGAACAGGCGGACGACGCCGGCGGTGGGGCGCTCCAATCCGCACGCCACGGAGATCAGCGACGACTTGCCCGAGCCGGACGGGCCCGTCACGGCCACCCGCTCGCCCGGGGCGACCTGCAGGTCGAGGCCGCGCAGGATCTCCACCGCCCCCGCGCTCGACGGCAGGGTCAGGTCCACGCCGGCCATGACGAGGGGAGGGGAGGCGTCGGTCATGGCTCCGGCGGGGTCGTGCGGGTGGGGCGAGCGCCTACATAGGCACGATGACGCGCCCCGCCCGCCGAACGGTGATCCTGGCCGCCCTCCTGGCCGTCGCGGGCGCAGAGGGCGCCCGTGCGCAGCGCCCCGCCCCCGTGGTCACCGTGCTGGGCGACTCGATCACCGCGGGCCTGGGCCTGCCCGCCTCCCAGGCCCTGCCTGCGCAGCTGCAGGCCGCGCTCCGGCGTCTGGGCTCGGCGGCGGTGGTGCGCGGCGCGGGCGTGTCCGGCGACACCACGCGGGGGGCGCTGGCGCGGCTGGACTTCAGCGTGCAGCCGGACACCGCCGTGTGCGTCGTCGAACTCGGAGCGAACGACGTCCTGCAGTCGATCCCGGTGGCGCGCACCGCGGCCGACCTCACCGCCATCGCGAGCCGGCTGCGGCGGCGGGGCATCAAGGTGGTGCTGATGGGCGGCCGCGCGCCGCGGCGGTCCACCGGCGGCTACGGGCGCGAGTTCGACGCCGTCTTCCCCCGGGTGGCGCGCGAGACGGGGGCGGTGCTGGCGCCGGACGCCCTGCGAGGCGTGGAGGACACGCCCGCGCTCAAGCAGGCGGACGGGCTGCACCCCAACGCCCAGGGCGCCCGCCTGATCGCCGAGAGGGTGGCCCCGGCCGTGCTCCGCGCCCTGCGCTGAGGCCGTTCAGGCGGGGACCTTGGACCGCCCGCGCTTCGCCTTGCCGCCGACCTGCGTCGGGCGCGCGCCCTGCCGCGCGCGGTCGAGCACGAAGCGGGCGTAGTCGTCCATGTCGCCGTCGAACGGCTTCACCCCGCCGTCGGCCGCGAGCCACAGGCGGTCCGCCACCAGCTCCATCAGCGAACGGTCGTGGGTGATCAGGATCACCGCGCCCTCGTAGTCGTTCAGCGCGTCCAGCAGCGCGCGGCGGCTGTCGATGTCCAGGTGGTTGGTCGGCTCGTCCAGGATCAGGAGGTGCGGGGCCTCCAGCGCCACGAGGTTGAGCAGCAGCCGCGCGCGCTCGCCGCCCGACAGGTCGGCCACGGTGGTCTCCTGCTTGTCGAAGCCGATCCCCCATTGCGCGAGGCGCGAGCGGCGGGAGTTCTCGCTCGCGTCGCGCAGCGCCCGGCGCATGATGTCCAGCGGCGTGTCCGCCCCGTCCATGGCCTCGATCTGATGCTGGTGGAACCAGCCGACCTTGATGCGCGCCTCCCGGTGCATGCGGCCGCCCGAGACGGCGAGCGCCCCCGCCGCCATCTTGGCGAAGGTGGACTTGCCCGCGCCGTTCACGCCGAGGAGGCCGATGCGGTCGTCCACGTCCATGCGCAGGTTCAAGCCCCGCAGCACGGGCTCGCCGCCGTAGCCCACCTCGGCGTCCTCGAGGCTGAGGAGCGGCGGGGCGAGTGGGCGGGCGGGGGAGGGGAGGAGGAACGGCGCCACGCGCTCCGAGGCGATCTCGGCCACGGGGGCGAGCTTGGCCAGCCGCTTGACCCGGCTCTGCGCCTGCGCCGCCTTCGACGCCTTGGCCTTGAACCGGTCGATGAAGCTCTGCAGGTGCTCGCGCTCGGCCTCCTGCTTGACGCGGGTGGCGGCCTGCAGCCGCGTCTTCTCCGCCAGCATCCGCTCGAAGTCGTCGTAGCCGCCCGTGTAGAGCTCCAGCTTGCCCGCGCGGAAGTGCAGGATGTGGCTGACCGAGCTGTTGAGGAGCTCGCGGTCGTGGCTGATGATCAGGGCGGTGTGCGGGTACTTCTTCAGCCGCGCCTCCAGCCACATGGCGCCTTCCAGGTCGAGGTAGTTGGTCGGCTCGTCCAAGAGCAGGAGGTCGGGCTCGGCGAACAGGGCGGCGGCCAGCGCCACGCGCATGCGCCAGCCGCCGGAGAACTCGGACATGGCGCGGGGGAGGTCGGCGGTGGAGAAGCCGAGGCCGGACAGGATCTCGGCCGCGCGTGCGGGGGCCCGGTCGGCGTCGATCTCGATCAGGCGGGTCCAGATGTCGCCCATGCGCTCGGGCTCGGCGGTGTCCAGCTCGGCCAGGAGGCGCGCCCGCTCCACGTCGGCCTCCAGGATGGTGTCGATCAGGCTGACGGGGGTGGCGGGATGCTCCTGCGCCACCGCGGCGATGCGGGCGGCCCGCGGAAGCTCGATGGCTCCGCCGTCGAGCTGGAGTTCTCCCAGGATCAGCTTGAACAGGGTGGACTTGCCCACGCCGTTGCGGCCCGCCAGCCCGACCTTCGCGCCCGGCGGCACGGAGACGGACGCGCCGTCGAAGAAGCGCCGCCCCCAGGCGTTGAACACGAGCCCGTCGATCTGGAGCATGGCCGGCCTTCCGCCTGCGGCTGACGCATGGAGACGCCGGGCCGGCCGACAGGGGCGATCTACGAGACGCGGCGGCGGCGCACAAGCGCTCCCCGCCCGCCGTGCACGCGGCGTCAGCCGCCGCGGCGGACCGCGGAGCAGAAGCGGGTGGGCATGGGGCGGCGGTCGTCCGCCTGCCCCGCGATCACGCAGCCGGTGTTCGCGGGCGGGACGGGGGGCGACGTGCGCGGCAGCGTCAGGGCGTCACGGTCGACGTAGCCCTGCACGGCCCCGTCGCGCACCCGGCACCAGCCCCCCGCACATCCCGCGACCTCGACCCGCGCGTCATGCTCGAGCTCCGACAGGGCGGTGAAGGTTTGGCCCGGGCCGGAGCGGAGGTAGGTGGACCACGCCACCGTGGCCGGCGGCGCCGCGCCCGCCAGGGCCGGAGCCCCGAGGAGCGCCGCTGCGGCGACGCCCCACCGCGCCATGCTCAGCCGCACCATGCCGTAGACCCCCGCGAACGACAGTAGCTTGGATTTGACGCTTTGACCTGTCAACTGATATGGACACAGTCCGGTGATCGCTGCATGGTGGCGGGCGTGATCTGCTTGTGAGCGCTGCATCCATGCCCATGCTCAGCTATGAGGCGAAGTACAGGGTGAGGGGCGGCACGCTCCTTGGCGGTGACCTGTTCGACTTCTGGGTCGGCCCCTTCTATGTCGGCCTGTTTGGCGTCTCTTCCATCCTGTTCTCGCTTCTGGGAACGCTGCTGATCATCTATGGCGCGGCGATCGGGCCGACCTGGGCGTTGTTCCGCATCAGCATAGACCCTCCGCCCCTGGCTTACGGGCTGCGGTTCGCGCCGTTGAGGGAAGGCGGGCTGTGGCAGCTGATCACGGTCTGCGCGCTGGGCGCCTTCGTCTCCTGGGCGCTGCGGCAGGTGGAGATCGCGCGCAAGCTGGGGATGGACCTGCACGTGCCGATCGGCTTCTCGGCGGCCATCTTCGCCTACTTCGCGCTGGTGGTGATCCGCCCCTTGATGCTGGGCGCCTGGGGCTACGGCTTCCCGTACGGGATCATGAGCCACCTCGATTGGGTGTCCAACACCGGCTACCAGTACCTCCACTTTCACTACAACCCCGCGCACATGATCGCGGTGACGTGCTTCTTCACCACGACGCTCGCGCTGGGGATGCACGGGGGCGAGATCCTGTCGGCGGTGAACCCGCAGAAGGGCGCGACGGTGAAGTCGGGCGAGCACGAGAGCGCCTACTTCCGCGACACCATCACCTACTCCATCGGCGAGATCGGCATCCACCGCCTCGGCTACTTCGTGGCGCTGAACGCGGGGGTCTGGAGCGCGGTGTGCATCATCATCTCCGGCCCGTTCTGGACGCACGGTTGGCCCTACTGGTGGAACTGGTGGCTCTCCATCCCGATCTGGAACGGGCTGTAGGGGCGGCGGATGGCGCGGTTCCACACCCTCTACAACGCCGTGGTGGCGCTCGGCCCCGACGAGGAGGGGCCGGCCCTGCCGCCGGGCTCCGCCCCGCGGGTGGGCAAGCCGCTCCACTCCGTGCTGCTGGGGCGCATCGGCGAGACGCAGGTGCTGCCGACCTACCTCGGGAGGCTGGGCGTCGCGTCCCTCGTGTGCGGCTTCATCGCCGTTGAGATCATCGGGCTGAACATGCTGGCGCAGGTGGACTGGAACGTCCTGCGCTTCATCAAGATGCTCCCCTTCCTGTCGCTGGAGCCGCCAGACCCCAAGTACGGGCTGAACCTGCCGCCCCTGTCGCAGGGCGGCTGGTGGCTGGCGGCGGGCTTCTTCCTCACCGCGGCGATCTTCCTGTGGTGGGGACGGATGTACACGCGCGCCAAGGCGCTGGGCATGGGCACCCACGTGTCCTGGTGCTTCGCCTCCGCGATCTGGCTCTACCTGGTGCTGGGCTTCATCCGGCCGGTGATGATGGGCTGCTGGTGCGAGGCCGTGCCCTTCGGCGTGATCAGCCACCTGAACTGGACCGCGTCGTTCTCCGTGCGCTACGGCAATCTCTTCTACGACCCGTTCCACATGCTCTCGATCGTATTCCTCTACGGGTCCACGCTGCTGTTCTGCATGCACGGCGGCACGATCCTGGCCGTGGCCAAGTTCGGCGGCGAGCGCGAGAGCCACGACATCGTGGACCGGAGCTCCGCCCAGGAGCGCGCCTCCCTGTTCTGGCGCTGGACCATGGGGTTCAACTCCACCTTCGAGTCGGTGCACCGCTGGCTGTTCTGGTTCGCCACGCTGACCACGCTGACGGGGGGCATCGGCATCCTCCTCAGCGGCACGGTGGTGGACAACTGGTACCTGTGGGGCGTCAAGCACTGCATCGCGCCGGAGTACGCCTACATCCAGCGCGACCTCCGCGCGCGGGAGGCGCGCGAGCAGGTGTCGGTCCCCGCGCCGCTGCGGCTCGCCTCGCCCGCCGGCGGAACCCCCACCGCGGGCGGCGCACGGTGAGGGAGCGCTGGCTGTACCTCGGGGCGGGCGCCTTCGTGCTGTTCGCCCTGTTCATCGGCCTCGTGCCGCAGTGGCGCTCGCCGGGGCCGGGCTACGACGTGGGCCCGCCCGGCCAGCAGATGGTGCAGTTCCTGCCCACCGAGGCCGAGGCGAAGGCGCAGAACGCCCCCGCTCCGCGCCTGCCGACCGTGCCGGACGACCCCCGTCCGGCCACGGCCGCCTACAGGAACGTCAAGGTGCTCACCGACGTGAACGCCGGCGACTTCATGAGGGTGCAGTACGCCATCACCGCCTGGGTCTCGCCGAAGCAGGGCTGCGGCTTCTGCCACGAGGGGACCGACTGGGCGTCGGACGCCAAGCCGCAGAAGCTGGCGGCGCGCACCATGCTGGCCATGACCCGCCACATCAACGCCGACTGGAGGAGCCACGTGGGCGCCGCGGGCGTCACCTGCTTCGGCTGCCACGGGGGCCAGCCCGTGCCGGCGGAGGTGTGGTTCCAGAGCCCGCCGCGGGCCAAGCCGAAGCTGTCGGAGGTCGGCGACGACTGGAACGAGGCCGCGCGCACCGTGCGGGGCTTCTTCCCCAACGAGGGCTACGAGGAGTACCTGCTGCAGGCCACCCCCGCCCACGGCCAGCCGCTCACCGCGCTCCCCACCGGCACCGCGCCCTCTTTCGTGGAGGTGAAGCGGCTGTACGAGGCGATGATGCAGATGTCGGAGGGCATGGGCGTCAACTGCGGCTACTGCCACCACTCGCGCAACTTCAACGACTGGCGCCAGAGCACGCCCATGCGCTGGACGGGCGAGAGCGGCATCCAGATGACGCGCGACCTGAACCGGGGCTACCTGCTGGCGCTGGCGCAGCAGGATCCGATCACGCGCTGGCAGTCCGGCAACTCGCGGCCGCTGAGCCTGCCCGCACGCCTGCGCGGGGCGCAGGTGGGGAACGGGCTGGCGGACTGCGCCACCTGCCACCAGGGCGCGCCCAAGCCCCGCGACCCCGCCGCGCCCGCGGGCGGCTTCCCCGGGCTGACGCCCGCGGCCGCCGCGCCCGTCAACATCGCCGCGGCGACCCCGACGCGGCCGGGCTGAGGAGCACTCCTGTGGGAAACGGCGCGATCATCGGGGACGTGGACATCGCCCAGCTTCTCGTCGTCGCCTTCTTCATCTTCTTCTTCGGCCTGGTCCTACACCTCCGCACGGAGGACAAGCGGGAGGGCTACCCCCTGCTCGACCCCGCGGGCGGGAGCGACGGCGACGGCTTCCCGCCCATGCCCGCGCCCAAGGCCTTCCTCCTGCCCCAGGGCGGGGTCGTCACCGCGCCGCACCCCGAGCATGAGCGCCCGCTCGCCGCCGGCCGCGCCTTCCCCTTCCCCGGTTCGTCGCTGGAGCCCACGGGCGACCCGGTGGCGGACGGGGTGGGCCCCGCCTCCTGGGCGTTGCGGTTCGAGGAGCCGCTGTGGTTCGCGCCCGGCGTGGCGCAGGTGGAGCCCATGCGGACCATGCCGGGCTGGACGCTGGCGAAGGGCGACATCGATCCGCGCGGACTGCCCGTGATCGACGCCTGGGGCGCCCGGGCCGGCGCCGTGCGCGACCTGTGGCTCGATCGCGGCGTGAAGACGCTCCGCTACATGGAGGTGGAGGCCGACGACGGCGGCCGCACGCTGCTCCCCCTTCACCACACCGACCTCCGCCGCCTGCAGGCGCGCGTGGCGCTGAAGGGCCGGCTTAGGGCGGCGCACGTCACGGGCGCCCCCCGGCTCGCGAGCCCGGACCTCGTCACCGCCCGCGAGGAGGATCGAGTGAACGCCCACTACGCAGGCGCCGCCTTCTACGCCCGGGAAGCGTCGCGGGGGCCGCCGCGCCTCCTGCCCTGGGAAGGGAAGGGCCGTCGCGCATGAACGCGATCACCCCCATCGTCGCCGCGTCGCCGGCCGGGGCGCACGACCTCCAGCTCTGGGCGGGGCGGCCGGGCTGGGCCGCGGCCGCCCGGCACATATGGAAGGCGCCCTGGGTGGCGGCCTGGTTCGCCGTGCTCCTGGCCGACGGCGCCCGCATCGCGCTGGCCGGGCCGCACGCGCCGGCGGGGGCCTGGAGCGGGGAGGGCCGGCTGCTCGTCGTGGCCGTGGTGGCGACCACCGGCCTCCTCGTCATGGCGGCGCTCACCGCGCGCACCACGCGCTACGCCATCGGCGCCCGGGCGGTGACGTTGCGCTACGGCGTGGCGCTGCCCGCCACCCTCGTCATCCCCTTCGCGGCCATCGAGCGGGTGGAGGTGCGCGTCCACGCCGACGGCTCGGGGGACGTGGCGCTGCGGCTGAGGCCCGGCCGGGGGGTGATCTACCCCAAGCTGTGGCCGCACGCCCGGCCCTGGCGGATCCTCCGCGCCGAGCCGATGCTCCGCTGCGTCCCCGACGCGGGGGTGGCCGGAGCGCTCCTTTGCCGGGCGCTGGCGGCGTCGGCCTCCTCCGGCGGCGGTCGCGCCGTCGTGGCCTGACGGGGCCGCGCGCCCGCGCTCGCGACGAGCCCTAGTCCCGCCCGGTGGAGCCGAAGCCGCCGGCGCCCCGCGCCGTCTCGTCCAGCGTCTCCACATGGTCCCACTCCGCCCGGCTGACGGGGGCGACCACCAGCTGCGCGATGCGGTCGCCGCGGGCGATGGTGAAGGGGCCTGCGCCGTGGTTGACCAGGATCACGCCCACCTCGCCGCGGTAGTCGGCGTCGATGGTGCCCGGGCTGTTCAGGCAGGTGACCCCCGCCTTCAGCGCCAGCCCGGAGCGCGGCCGAACCTGCGCCTCATGCCCGGCGGGCAGGGCCAGGGCGAAGCCCGTGGGCACGAGCGCCCGGTCGCCGGGGGCCAGCACCACCGGCGCGTCCTGCGGCACGGCGGCGCGCAGGTCGAGCCCGGCGGCGCCCGCGCTGGCGTAGGCGGGCGGCTCCATCCCCTCGCCCCCCGGCAGGCGGAGCAGGCGCACGCGCACCGCGCCGGTCACGGAGCGGGACGCGGCGGGACGGGCTCCGGCGGGGCGAGCGCGGCGGCGATGCGCTCCGCCAGGCGCCGCGCCACCTCCGCTTTGGGCAGCCGCGGCCACCGCTCGACGCCGTCGCGGGTGAGCAGCGCCACCTCGTTGTCGGACCCGCCCATGACGTCGCCGGACACGTCGTTGGCCACCAGCCAGTCGCAGCCCTTGCGCCGGAGCTTGGCCCGGCCGTTCGCCAGGAGGTCCTCCGTCTCCGCGGCGAAGCCCACCACCAGCCGGGGGCGGCGCGGCCCGGGCGCGGAGAGGTGCGCCAGGATGTCGGGCGTCTCGGCCAGGGCGAGCGTCGGGGGGGAGCCCGCCGCCTCCTTCTTGATCTTGCCCGGCGCGGGCTCGGCCACGCGCCAGTCCGCCACCGCGGCCACCAGCACGGCCGCGTCGACGGGCAGGGCGGCCTCGCAGGCGGCGGCCATCTGCGCGGCGGTCTCCACTGGGACGAGACGAACGCCGGCCGGCGCGTGGAGCCCGGCGGGGCCGGAGACCAGCGTCACCTCCGCGCCCCCCGCCCGCAAGGCCTCGGCCACCGCATACCCCTGCCGCCCGCTGGAGCGGTTGGCGATGTAGCGCACGGGATCGATGGGCTCGTGCGTGGGCCCGGCGGTGACCAGGACCCGGCGACCGGCGAGCGGGCGCGCGCCCCCCCCGCCCAGCAGGCGGAGGGCGGCCTCGAGGATGGCGGGAGGCTCGGCCATGCGGCCGGGGCCGAACTCGCCGCAGGCCATGGCGCCCTCGTCCGGCCCGACGAAGACGGCTCCGTCGGCCCTCAGGCGCGCGGCGTTGCGCACCACGGCCGGGTGCAGCCACATGCGCACGTTCATGGCGGGCGCCATCAGCACGGGCTTGTCGGTGGCCAGGAGCGTGGTGGAGGCGAGGTCGTCGGCCAGGCCGTTCGCCGCCTTCGCCATGAGGTCGGCCGTGGCGGGGGCCACCACCACGAGGTCGGCCGAGCGGCTGAGCTCGATATGCCCCATCTCCGCCTCGTCCGTGAGCGACCACAGGTCGGTGTGGACGGTCTCGCCCGTGAGCGCGGCGAGCGACAGGGGCGTCACGAACTGCGCCCCCGCGCGCGTCAGCACCGCCCGCACCCCCACGCCCGACCGGGCGAACAGCCGCACCAGCTCCAGCGCCTTGTAGGCGGCGATGCCGCCGCCCACGACCAGCAGCACCCTGGCGCCGGGCCGCATGTCTCCGCCGGGGGCCGGGCCGTCCATCCCCGCCGTCTAACAGGGCTGGACTCCGGGGCCAAGTTTCGCGTTATGTTCTCTCCTAGGCAGGGCAGGGAGACGGGCGATGGGTCGGATCGGGGGAGCGGTGCTGGCGGGCGTGGCCGTGCTGGCGCTGGCGGCGTGCGAGCGCGGGGCGAGGGCGCCGTCGCGGGCGCAGCGCGACGGCGGGGGCGCCTCCGCGTCGTCGGACGCCTCGTCCTCGTCCTACGGAGGTTCGCGTCCGCGCGACGAAGGCGGCTCGGGCGGGGAGGGAGGCGGCTACCGCTCGGCCTCGCGCGACGAGGGCGCCGCGCCGCGCGAGCGGGAGGCGACGCCGGACTTCCACGGCAAGCCGATGTGGGCCGACAACCGTCGCCACACCGCGCGCGAGAACGCCGAGTACCAGTGCGGCAAGCACGGCGAGGACATCGCCTCCAAGTCGCTGGACGACTGCCTGACCAAGGTCCACGCCTTCGTCGACAATCCGCCGTCGGGCGTGGAGACGGCGATCCGCGAGCGCAACGGCGACAAGCTGCTCTACGACGCCCGGTCCAACATGTTCGCCGTGGCGCGCAAGGACGGGGCGCCGCGCACCTTCTTCAAGCCGCGCGAGGGCGCCGACTTCTGGCGGGGGCAGAAGGAGGAGGCGCAGAGCGGGCGCCGGCGCAGCTCGGGCTTCGGCGAGGGCGATCGCACCGGCGGCGACGGCTGACCGTTCAGCACCGGCGGGTTTGGGAAACAGCTTCTTTACGGCTTTGCGACAACCTGGAGGCGACTCGAACCGCGGCATCCTCCATGTTCATCGCCGACTCCAAGCTCCTCGCCCGGGTGTCCGCCCAGCTTCCCCGGGTGATGGTGTTCGACGCGCACTCCGCCTCGGCCAAGCTCCTCAGCGACCTCCTGAAGGAGATGGGGGCGAAGCAGGTCACCTGCGCCTCGCGCACGGTGAAGGGGCTGGACCTGATCGCCCACGTCCAGCCGGCGCTGATCTGCATGGACTACATGGGCGACGATTTCGACGGGCCCGACCTCGTGCGGCGGCTGCGGCGGTCGAGCCTCGAAGCGCGCAGGACGCCGGTGATCATGGTCACGGGCGAGGCGACGGTGGACAGCATCAAGGCCGCCCGCGACTCGGGCGCCCACGAGTTCCTGCGCAAGCCCTACACGGCCAGGGACCTGTTCCGGCGCGTGGAGAACGTCGTCATGAACCCCCGCCTGTGGATCGAGGCGCAGATGTACGTCGGCCCCGACCGCAGGCGCTTCAACTCGGGCGAGTTCGTCGGGTCGAAGAAGCGCCAGGCGGACGCCGCGGCCGCCAAGGACATCGCCGACGCCGAGGCGGCCAAGGGCCTGCAGGCGGCGGCGGGCTGAACGGTCGCGCTAGCCGTCGCCGCCCGCGTTCAGCCGCTCACGCAACTCCTTGCCGCTCTTGAAGAAAGGGGCGGCCTTCACGCCCACCTCCACGGCCTCCCCCGTCCGCGGGTTGCGGCCCGACCGGGGTGGACGGCTGCGCACGGAGAAGGCGCCGAAGCCGCGCAGCTCCACCCGCCGGCCGGCCGCCAGGGCGGAGGCCACCGTGTCGAGGATCGCGGCCACCGCCCGCTCGGCGTCGTCGCGCGAGAGGCGGTGGTCGGCGGCCAGGCGCGCGACGAGCTGGGATCGGATCATCGGACGGCCCGCGGCGCCTGGCTACGACGCGAGCTATGGGCGAGCGCCTGCGGCCGGGCAAGCGCAACCTGTCTTTTGAGGCTTGTGGCGCGTCGGTTCGCCGCGTAGGCGGGCGACGATGACCGCGAAGGCGTCACGCCCGCGTTTCGCCCCCGTCCTGGCGCTCCTCGCCCTGGCGCTTCTCACCCACGCCGGTGTCCGCTCCGCCGTCATGCAGGCGGCCATGGAGGCGCAGCCCGCGGGCGTCTGCGACATGGGCGGCGGCATGGCCGGCATGCCCGCCCCTGTCGCCGGGAAGGCCGGCTCGGCCGCTCCCGCGAAGTCCGCCCCGACGAAATCCGCCCCGACGAGATCCGCCCCGGCCTGCCCGTACTGCGCGGCCGCCGCGCATGCGCCGCTGGACGCCCAGCCGATCGGCTGGACCCCGCCCGCGGGCCCCGCCGTCTTCGCCCGCTACGACGCTCCCGCCGCCCGCGGCCCCCGCGGCCCGCCGCTTCGCCGGCCCAGCGCCCGCGACCCTCCCTCCGCCCTCCCCGCCTGAAATCTAGAGCTTGAGCGCGGGGCGTCGACCCCGCGCCCGCCCTGTCGGCGGCGCGCGCCCGTCCGGCCGCGCCCGGGAGAACCCTGCCCCATGCCTCTTCGCCTCGCGGCCGGCGCCTGCGCGCCCGCCCTGCTGCTCGCCCTCGCCCCCGGCCTCGCCCGCGCGGACGCGGCCGACCCGTCCTCCACCGTGGTCGTCACCCGCGACCGCCTCCCCACGCCCGTCGCCCAGTCCCCCGCCACCCGCGAGTCCGTCACCGCCGCCGCGGTGGCCGACACGGTCAACCAGGTCACGGTGGAGGACGCGGTGAAGTACCTGCCGAGCCTGTTCGTGCGGCAGCGCAACCTCGGCGACGACCAGGACCCGATCGCCACCCGCACGTCGGGCGTGGGCGCCTCCGCCCGCAGCCTGATCTACGCCGACGGGGTGCTGCTCTCCGCCCTGATCGGCAACAACAACGGGATCGCCTCGCCGCATTGGCAGCTGGTGGCGCCCGACGCGGTGGCGCGGGTGGACGTGCTCTACGGCCCGTTCTCCGCCGCCTATCCCGGCAACTCCACGGGCGCGGTGGTGGAGATCACCACCAAGGCGCCCACCGGGCCGGAGGCCTCGCTGGAGGTGCAGGGTGCGGTGCAGACCTTCCACAAGTACGGGGACGACATCGCGCCGGGCGCCGGGCGGGTGGCGGCGAGCGTCGGCGATCGGCTGGGGCGGTTCAGCTTCCGCGCCGCCTACAACCACCTCGACTCCGACAACCAGCCGCTGACCTACGCCACCGCGACCATCCCGGCGGCGACGTCGTCCACGGGATCGCCCGTGACCGACCCCTACCTGGACGCCAACCGCACGCGCCAGCCGATCTTCGTGCTGGGCTCCACCGCCGTGCCGCACCACGCCATAGACGCGGCCACCACGCGGCTCACCTACGACCTCCTGCCGACGCTGACGGCGGCCTACACCGCCGGCTTCTTCCGCAACGACGAGGACGACACCGTCGTCAGCTACCTGCGCGACGCGGCGGGCGCCCCCGTCTACGCGGGCGCGGTCAACCTGGGCGGACGGGCGCTGACGCTGGCCAACGGCGTCTTCTCCAACGGCGTCTACCACCTGGAGTCCGACCAGCTCGCCCAGGGGCTGTCGCTCACCTCGCACACGCAGGGGCGGTTCGACGGCGAGGTCGTGGCCACGCGGTTCGACACGCTGAAGAGCCGCCAGCGCATCCCGGCC
>CAXSHO010000038.1:0-6621 GCA_964237305.1 uncultured Caulobacteraceae bacterium | reverse complement strand
ACCGTGTCGCTGGACGACACCGGCTGGTGGACGCTGGACGCGCGGGGCGCGTGGCGGCCGTCCGGCTCCGTCGACGGACCGCACGAGGTGACCTTCGGCGCCCACGCCGACCAGTTCAAGCTGAACAACCCGCGCTACGCCCTCCTCGACTGGATCGACGGACCCGCGGGCGCCACCCAGACCTTCAGCCGCGGCAGGACTGAAACGCAGGCCGTGTGGGGGCAGGACCGCTGGCGGCTGGCCCCGGCGCTCACCGCCACGCTGGGCCTGCGCGTGGAGCACTGGCGGGCGTTCGACGGGCTGAACTTCAGCGCGGCCCCCGCGCTGAACACCCGCCAGCCCAAGCTGTCGGACACCGGCGTCTCGCCCAAGGCGACGCTGGCCTGGACGCCCGCGCCCGCCTGGACGGTGAAGGCCTCGTTCGGCGTGGCCGACCGCTTCCCCACCGTGCAGGAGCTCTACCAATCCGTGACGGTGGGGACGCTGCTGACCGTGCCCAACCCGGACCTCAAGCCCGAGCACGTGATCGCCTCCGAGCTCTCGGCCGAACGCGCCTGGTCCACGGGGCGGGTGCGGCTGTCGCTGTTCACGGAGGACGTCGACGACGCGCTGATCTCGCAGACGGGGCAGGTGTCCACGGGCCCGGCCACCTCGGCCCCCGCCAGCTTCGTGCAGAACGTCGGCCACGACCGCTCGCGCGGGGTGGAGGCGGTGGCGTCGCAGACGCTCGGCCGCTTCGACCTGTCCGGCTGGCTCACCTACGTGGACACGGAGATCACCGACGACGCCGCCTTCCCCGCTGCCGTGGGCAAGGCGATCCCACAGGTGCCGGCGCTCCGCGGCGCGGTGGTGGCCACATGGCGGCCCGACGCCCGCACCGCCGCCACGGTGGCCGCCCGCTACAGCGACCGCTCGTTCGGCGCCATCGACAACAGCGACACCTACGCGAACACCTACCAGGGCTTCGGCGCCTGGTTCGTGGTGGACCTGCATCTGCGCCGGGCGATGACCGAGCACCTGGCGCTGGAGGCGGGCGTGAACAATCTCACCGACCGCACCTACTTCATCTTCCACCCCTTCCCCGGACGCACCTACACGGCGGGGCTGAAGTGGACCTACTGAGCGCCCGCTGAACGACGAAGGGCGGCCCGCGCTTGCGGACCGCCCTCGTCAGGTCAGACCGGCTCCGAGGCCTACGCCCCCTTGGCCTTGTCCCGCAGGGCCGCCGCCAGGATGTCGCCCAGCGAGGAGCCGGTGTCCGGCGTGCCGAACTGCTCCATCGCGGCCTTGTCCTCGGCCAGCTGCATGGCCTTCACCGACAGGGAGACGCGGCGCGCCCCCCGGTCGACGTTGGTGACCATGGCCTCCACCGTATCGCCGACCTTGTACTTCTCGGGCGTCTGCTCGGCGCGGTCGCGGGAGAGGTCGGCCTTGCGGATGAAGGAGGTCATCGCCTGGTCGTCTTCACCGAACTTCACCTCCAGCCCGCCGGACGACACCTCGATCACCTCGGCGGTGACCGTCTGGCCGCGCTTGTAGGCGCCGTCGTCCATCGGGTCGCCCTGGAGCTGCTTGATGCCGAGCGAGATGCGCTCCTTCTCGGTGTCCACGTCCAGCACCTTGGCCTTGACCAGGTCGCCGCGCTTGAACTTGGCCATGGCCTCTTCGCCCGCCGCGTTCCAGTCGAGGTCGGACAGGTGGACCATGCCGTCGATGTCGCCGTCCAACCCGATGAACAGGCCGAACTCCGTGGCGTTCTTGACCTCGCCCTCCACGGTGGAGCCCACCGGGTGCGCGGCCACGAAGTCGTCCCACGGGTTCGTCTGCGCCTGCTTCAGGCCGAGCGAGATGCGGCGCTTGGAGCTGTCCACGTCCAGCACGATCACATCGACCTCCTGGCTGGTGGAGACGATCTTGCCGGGGTGCACGTTCTTTTTCGTCCAGCTCATCTCGGACACGTGCACCAGGCCCTCGACCCCCGGCTCCAGCTCCACGAAGGCGCCGTAGTCGGTGATGTTGGTGATGCGGCCGGTGAACTTGCTGTCCGCCGGGTACTTGGTCTCCACATCGTCCCACGGGTCGGACTGCAGCTGCTTCATGCCGAGGCTGATGCGCTGGGTGTCCGGGTTGATCTTGACGATCTGCACCTTCACCGTGTCGCCCACCGCCAGCACCTGGCTCGGGTGGTTGACGCGCTTCCAGCTCATGTCGGTGACGTGCAAGAGGCCGTCGATGCCGCCCAGGTCCACGAACGCGCCGTAGTCGGTGATGTTCTTGACCACGCCCTCGCGGACCTCGCCCTCGTGCAGCTGGCCGACGAGCTCGGTGCGCTGCTCGGCGCGGGCCTCCTCCAGGATGGCGCGGCGCGAGACGACGATGTTGCCACGCGGCCGGTCCATCTTGAGGATGGCGAAAGGCTGTTCCTTGCCCATGAGCGGGCCCACGTCGCGCACCGGGCGGATGTCCACCTGGCTGCCGGGCAGGAAGGCCGAGGCGCCGCCCAGGTCGACCGTGAAGCCGCCCTTCACGCGGCCCACGATGGCGCCGTTCACCGGCTGGTTGGCGCTGAACACCACCTCCAGCCGCGTCCACGCCTCCTCGCGCTTGGCCTTCTCGCGGCTGATGACCGCCTCGCCCAGCGCGTTCTCCACGCGCTCAAGGAACACCTCGACCGTGTCGCCCTTCTTGGGCAGCTCCTTGCCGGGTTCGGCGAACTCCTTCATCGCGATGCGGCCCTCGGTCTTGAGACCGACGTCCACGATGACGAAGTCCTTCTCGATGCCGGTCACCAAGCCGTGCACCACCGAGCCTTCGGCCAGGTCGCGCCCGCCCAGGGCTTCTTCAAGGAGCGCGGCGAAGTCGTCGCGCGAGGGGCTCATGCCCATGCTCATGTCGTCGGCCAAACGGGTGTACTCCGGTCGCGGCCGCGCACGCTCGGCCAGGGGTTCGAGGGTTGGGGAAGTCGCCGCCGACGAATGCCGGGCGGACGGAGGATGTCTCGTGCGGGAAGCTCGCTGGGCGGCGCGTTGGGATTACCCGGCGGCGGCGGAGCGTTGCTCCAGCCAGCGGGCGCGTGCAGCCTCGACGATGCGGCGGGCCGCGTCGACGGCCTCCGCTATACCCATGGACGTGGTGTCGAGCAAGGCCGCGTCGGCGGCGCGCCAGATCGTCGGCCACCGCCTGCAGGTCGCGCGTGTCGCCTCGGGCGGAAACCTGCAGCCAGCGCCGTCGTGCGCGCACCGCGAGGTCGGCGTCGACGTAGAGCTTGGCCGCCGCCTCCGGCGCGATCACCGTGCCGATGTCGCGCCCGTCCAGCACCGCCCCGCCCGCCTGGAGCGCGAAGCGCCGCTGCAGGTCGTAGAGGGCGGCGCGCACGCCCGCGTGGGCGGCCACCTGGCTCGCCGCCTCGCCCGCGGGGGCCGTGGTGAGCTCCGGGTCGTCCAGGCCGGAGAGCTCCAGCGCCGTGGCGGCGGCCGTGGCGGCGGCCGCGTCCGCCGGGTCGCCGCCGTCGCGCCGCACCCCCCGTCCCACGGCGCGGTAGAGGAGGCCGGTGTCGAGGTGGGGCAGCCCGTGCTCGGCCGCCAAGCGCGCCGCCAGGGTCCCCTTGCCGGAGGCGGCGGCCCCGTCGACGGCGATCACGAAGTCCATGGCCGGGCGGCTTAGCCCCGCACGGCGGATACGAGAAGGGGCGGCGCCCTCGCGGACGTCGCCCCTTCCAGCAGATGGGCCGCTCAGGAGCGGCTTAGATGCGTCGCCCGCGGACGAGGTGCATGACCAGCGACACGGCGAACAGTACGAGGAAGATGAGGAACAGGATCTTGGCGATGCCCATGGACGCTCCGGCGATTCCGCCGAAACCCAGAACACCCGCGACCAGCGCCACCACCAGGAAGATCAGAGCCCATTGAAGCATCGGGAACACTCCTCTTGAGGTTTCTCTCCGAGGCCCCAGGCCTCCAGCTCCAGCTTAACCAGCAAGCCGGACCAGGGTTCCCGCGCAGTTCCGAAGAGCCGGGCGTCACGAAGGCTTGGGATAGCGGTAACCTTCGCCGCCGCTCGTCGCCGCGGCGAACTGGCTTTCCGCGAAGCTCCAGTTCAGCACGCCGTCGAACCAGGCCTCCAGGTAGGCTTTGCGGTCGTTCTTGTAGTCCAGGTAGTAGGCGTGCTCCCACACGTCGCAGCCGGTGATCGGCGCGCCGTCGCGCAGCAGCGCGGTGTCGCCGTTGCCCGTCTGCAGGATGGACAGTTCGCCCTTGGCCGACGCCTGGATCCACACCCAGCCCGAGCCGAACTGGCCGAGCCCGCCCTCCACGAACTTGGTGCGGAGGGGCTCCAGGCCGCCGAACGCCTCCACCGCCGCGGCGACCCCGCCCGAAGGCTTGCCGCCGCCCGGCGCCATGGCGTTCCAGAAGAAGCCGTGGTTCCAGGCCTGGCCGGCGTTGTTGAAGAGCTTCGCCTTGGCCGCGTCGCCCGCGGAGCCGCGCACCGCCGCCTCCATGTCGGGGAAGTGGTCGCCGCCGGCGCCGTTTACGAAGGTGACGTAGGCCTGGTGGTGCTTGTCGTGGTGCAGCCGCATGATCTCGGACGAGATCACCGGCTGGAGCGCGTCGTAGCCGTAGGGCAGGTCGGGCAGGCTGAACATGGAGGGCCTTTCGGGACGGACGGAGGCTAGCGGCGGGGGCGGGGCGGCTGGTTGATCAGGCCCAGCGCCGTGGCCACGAGCGTCGGGTTGCGGATGGCGAGGAGCCCCGCGGCCACCGCGCCCGCGGCGGCGACCAGGGGCCGCTCGCGCGCCGTGTCCATCACCCGGCTCATCAGCGAGCCCGGCTCCTCGTGGTGGCCGCCGCGCTTGTGGACCTTCGGCGCCTTCCCCTTGGCGCCCGATGCGGCGACCGCGAAGCCGACGCCCAGGAGGATCGCGTAGACGAGCGCGACCACCCCCGCCGCGCCCGCCTGGCCGACGTAGGGCTTGGCGAGCGCGAAGATCGCGTAGGAGATCGCCACCATGATCACGCCCGCGGCCGCGAGCGCGGCTCCGGCGGCGGCGGCGGCGAGGAGGATGCGCTTGAGCATCAGCGGCGCGAGCCGGACAGGAGCACGCCCAGGAGGAAGCCCACGCCCAGGGCGGCGACGGTGGCCGTCACCGGGCGTTCCTGCACGCGCTCGACCACGTAGACGCGGGCCTGCTCCAGTTCGTCGCCCGCGTGGTCGGCGACCTCGCGGCCCCTGCCGGCCCAGCGCTCCACCTGGTCGTCGAACAGGTCCCGCGCCTTGTCCGTGGCGTGGCGGGCGAAGTCGGGCGCGCGGTCCCGCAGCGCCTCGAAGCGACGGCGGCCGTGGTCGCGCAGGCGCTCGGCGTCGTCCTGCAGTCGGGAAGCGTCGTCGCTTAGACGGTGGGTGGCCATGGAGAGCTCCTCAAGCAGGCGGCGCGGCGGGTGCGGGCGCCCCCGACCGCGGCTCCGCCCGGCAACGCTTGCGCCGCAAGGCGGTTCCTCCCGGCTCAGGCCGCCTGGCGCGCCCGACCCGGGTGGAAGAACAGCGCTTGGCCTATCGCCGCCTTCACCGTCTCCGGCTGGAACGGCTTGGTGATGAGGAAGGTGGGCTCCGGCCGCTCGCCCGTCAGGAGGCGCTCGGGGAAGGCGGTGATGAAGATCACCGGGACGTCGAACTGGCCGAGTATGTCCTTGACGGCGTCGATGCCGCTGGAGCCGTCGGCCAGCTGGATGTCGGCCAGCACCAGGCCGGGGGTGTGGCGCTTGACCGCCTCCAGCGCCTCCGTGCGGGTGGCGGCGACGTCCAGCACCTCATGGCCCAGCTCCTTCACCAGCGCCTCGATGTCGGAGGCGATGACGGGCTCGTCCTCGATGATCAGCACCCGGGTGGCGAGCTCGGCGTCCAGCTCGCGCTGCGCCTCCGCGATCAGCCGTTCGATGTCGTGGGCGGGCGCGCCCAGGATCTGCCCCGCCTCCGTGGGGCTGAAGCCCTCCAGCGAGGTGAGGAGGAAGGCCTGGCGCGAGCGGGGGGTGATGCGCATGAGCCGCCTGGATGGGTCGGCGGGCTCGTGGTCGGCCGCGACGCCCTCGTCGAGCTTGGCGCCGGTGGACGACCAGATGGTGTGGAACACGTGGTAGAGCGCCACGCGCGGCGTCAGGTGCGGCGGCAGCTGCCGCTCGCCCGCCGCCAGCGCCTCCAGCGAGGCGCGGACGTACTGGTCGCCCGCCGCCTGGTCGCCGGTCAGCGCCCGGGCGTAGCGGCGCACGTAGGGAAGATGCGGCGCCAGTCGTTCTAGAAAACCCATGATCGCTCCTGGCGGACGCACCGCCCCTACGACAACGCCCTGAGAGGCGGACGGGCCGCCCCGGTCCGCACCCGGGCCGCCGTCCCGCCCGCGGCTCCACGGCGATACGGGGCGATCGGCGGGTCCGCAAGTGTGGGGTGCGACCTTCTAGCATGCCGGCCCGGGAACCTACGTCTCTTTTGACGGTTCACCGCCATCACCACGGGCCTCCGAGCGGGGAACGGCCCGCGTGGCGGAGGCGCCTGCGGCCATGGACGATGACGACGAGCCCGCCGTCGAGGAGGCGCGGTTGCGCCAGCAGGCCATCGGCGTGAAGCTGCGCC
>CAXSHO010000037.1:22231-22977 GCA_964237305.1 uncultured Caulobacteraceae bacterium | reverse complement strand
AAGCTGATCGCCGGCCCCACCGTGTTCATCTGCGACGAATGCGTCGAGCTGTGCATGGACATCATCCGTGAAGAACACAAGATCGCCTTCGTCAAGTCGAAAGACGGCGTGCCCACGCCCAAGGAGATCCGCGAGGTCCTCGACGACTATGTGATCGGGCAGGACCACGCCAAGAAGGTGCTCTCCGTCGCGGTGCACAACCACTACAAGCGGCTGAACCACGCCGCCAAGAACAACGACGTCGAGCTGGCCAAGTCCAACATCATGCTGGTGGGTCCCACCGGCACGGGCAAGACGCTGCTGGCGCAGACGCTGGCGCGAATCATCGACGTGCCCTTCACCATGGCCGACGCCACCACGCTGACCGAGGCCGGCTATGTCGGCGAGGACGTCGAGAACATCATCCTCAAGCTGCTCCAGGCGAGCGACTACAATGTCGAGCGGGCGCAGCGCGGCATCGTCTACATCGACGAGATCGACAAGATCAGCCGGAAGTCGGACAACCCGTCCATCACCCGCGACGTGTCGGGCGAGGGCGTGCAGCAGGCGCTGCTCAAGATCATGGAGGGCACGGTGGCCTCCGTGCCGCCGCAGGGCGGGCGCAAGCACCCGCAGCAGGAGTTCCTGCAGGTCGACACCACCAACATCCTGTTCATCTGCGGCGGCGCCTTCTCGGGCCTCGACAAGATCATCTCCGACCGTGGCCGCAAGACCTCGATCGGCTTTGGCGCGACGGTGTCGTCGCC
>CAXSHO010000037.1:21288-22221 GCA_964237305.1 uncultured Caulobacteraceae bacterium | reverse complement strand
CGGGCGAGGTGCTGCGCGGCGTCGAGCCGGAGGACATGCAGCGCTTCGGCCTGATCCCCGAGTTCATCGGCCGCCTGCCGGTGATCGCCACGCTGGAGGACCTGGACGAAGCGGCCCTGGTGAAGATCCTCACCGAGCCGAAGAACGCGCTCGTCAAGCAGTACCAGCGCCTGTTCGACATGGAGAACGTCGGCCTGTCGTTCACCGACGACGCGATGAACGCCATCGCCCGCAAGGCCATCGCCCGCAAGACGGGCGCCCGGGGCCTGCGCTCGATCATGGAGGCGATCCTCCTGGAGACCATGTTCGAGCTCCCGACCTACCAGGGCGTGGAGGAGGTCGTGGTCAACGGCGAGGTGATCGAGGGCCGCGCCCAGCCGCTGGTGATCTACGCGGAGAAGCGCGGCGCGGCGGGCTGAGCCTCCGCCCGCGACCGTTCACCCCGCCGCGCGGCTGTGCGCCTGGGCGGCGGCGCGCTCCAGCGCCGCGCTGGGCGGCTCGCCCGGCGACACCTCGGCCGAGCCGATGTCGAACTCCACCGTGAACGGCGCCTCGTCTCCGCCCGCGTCGAAGGCGGTGCAGGCGATCACCGCGGCGATGCGCTCGGCGGCGGCCTGGGCGGCGGCGCGGTGGGCGGCGGGGAAGGCCACGGCGAAAACGTCGGCGGAGAGGCGCGCGGGCGTGTCCTCCGCCCGCACCAGGCGGCCGAGCATGGCGCCGATCTGCGGACAGGCGCGCTCCAGCCAGCCGCGCTCGCGCGCCGCCTGCGCCGCGACCCCGCGGGGAGACAGGCGCAGCACGGCCACCGACAGCGGCCGGCGCCGCTCGCGGTAGGCCCGCGCCATCCGGCCGAGGTGGCTGGCGAACAGGCTGCGGGTGAAGAGTCCGGTGGCGGCGTCCATCGCGCCCGATCCGCGCATGGCCTCCAGCGTG
>CAXSHO010000037.1:17809-21278 GCA_964237305.1 uncultured Caulobacteraceae bacterium | reverse complement strand
CGCTCGCGATGACCTGCCCCGCGCAGCGGTCGCCCAGCGCCTCGGCGAGACGGCGGGCGGCGGAGGCGGCGGGACGTCCCGCGCCCGGCACCTGCACCGACCACGCCGCCAGCACGATCGGCTGCGGCCGGTGCGTGCGGGCCAGCCACACCACGCGCTCGGCGGTGTCGGCCTCCGGCGTGTCGGCGGAGGCGACGTCGGACAGCCCCTTGGCGTAGGCGTCGGCCAGCGCGACCTGCGCCCCGTCGCGCAGGTAGAGGAGCGTGGGGGTGTGATGCAGCCGGGTGTTGCGTCGCATGCCCCCGGCGATGGACAGCGCCTCCGCATGGGTCTCGCCCGCCCACAGGACCACCGCGTCGAAAGGGCGGTCGTGCAGGTAGTCGAAGGCCGTGTAGGCGGTGAAGGCTCCCGTCACCTCCGCGCCCGCCGCGTACAGGGCGTGGCGGAGCGCCAGGAACTTGGGCGCAGGCTCGCCCACCGTCAGCACGGCGAGCGGCGCCGCGTCGACGGGCGGGAGGGCGAGCGCGCCGCCGCCGGCCGCCGCGAAGGTGGCCGCGCGGAGCTCCACCTCCTCCTCCGACACCGCCGCGCGCACGAGCGCCTCCAGCCGGAGCGCGGCCTGGACGGGGTGCAGGCCGGGCGCCAGCGCCAGGTCGAAGTCGAGCGACAGGAGCGCGGGCTCCGGGCGGGCCAGGGCCACCACCGGCAGCCGCCTCGGCGCGACGGCCGCCTTGAGGCGGACGGGAAGCCGCAGCAGGTCGGGCGCGGCGCCCGCGAGGTCGGCCAGCACCACCTCCGGCGCGTCGCCCACGGCGGCGGCCAGAGCGGGCTCCAGGCCGCGCACCACCCGCGCCGGCCAGCCCCGCGCTCCCAGGCCTTCGGCGAGCGGGCCGGCCAGGCGGTCGTCCTCGGCGACGATGAGCACGCGCGGGGAGCCGGTCACGGCGCACACCCTAGCGGGCGGCGGACATCGACGTAAGCGCGCCGATGTGATCCACCGGCGTCTCGCAGGGGGAGGACGATCATGGCTCAGGGCCCGCTGGACGGCGTCCGCGTGCTGGAGTTCGCTGGGCTGGGCCCCGCGCCGTTCTGCGCCATGCTGCTCTGCGACATGGGCGCGGAGGTGGTGCGGATCGACCGGCCGGGCGCGGCGGACGGGGCGGCCGACGCTGTGCTGCTGCGCGGCCGCCGCCGCGTGACGCTGGACCTGAAGGCGCCCGCCGACGCAGCAGTGGCGCTGGACCTCGCGGAGCGGGCGGACCTCCTGATCGAGGGCCTGCGCCCCGGGGTGATGGAGCGGCTGGGGCTCGGCCCCGCCGAGGCGCATGGGCGCAACCGGGCGCTGGTCTACGGCCGCATGACGGGGTGGGGACAGACGGGACCCCTGGCGCACCGCGCCGGCCACGACATCAACTACATCGCGCTCTCCGGCGCGCTGCACGCGGTGGGGGCGCACGAGCGGCCCGCCGTGCCGCTGAACCTCGTGGGCGATTTCGGCGGGGGCGCCCTCTATCTGGCCATGGGGCTCCTCGCCGCCCTGCACCACGCCCGCCGCACGGGGGAGGGGCAGGTGGTCGACGCGGCCATGACCGACGGCGCGGCCTCGCTCATGGCCATGACCTACGGCCTTCACGCGCAGGGGCTGTGGGAGGACCGCCGCGGCGCGAACCTCCTGGACGGGGCGGCCCCCTTCTACGACGTGTACCGCTGCTCGGACGGGGGCTTCATCGCGGTGGGGGCCATCGAGCCGCAGTTCTACACCGCCCTGCTGCGGCGGCTTAAGCTGGACGACGCGGACGCCCTGGCGCGCCAGTTCGACCGGGCGGACTGGCCCGGGCGCAAGCTGCAGCTGGCCGCCCGCTTCGCCACGCTGGCCCGCGACACCTGGTTCGGCATCCTCAACGAGGTGGACGCCTGCACCGCCCCGGTGCTGTCGCTGGCGGAGGCCCCGCTGCACCCGCACAACGTGGCGCGGGGGACGTTCGTGGAGGTGGGCGGCCTCGTCCAGCCCGCCCCCGCACCGCGCTTCTCCGCCACGCCTTCAGCCGTTCAGGGGCCGCCGACCTCGGCGGGCGCGGACACGGACGCGGTGCTCGCGGACTGGGGCCTGTTCCCGCGCGGCCGCTCAAGCGAGCTGACCTGAGGGCGTGCGGACCGTGAAGCGCAGGCCGCCGGCCACCGCGTCCACCCCCACGAGCTCCAGCCCCCGCTCCCGGGCGAAGTGCGGCACGTCGATCCGCGCCAGGGGGTCGTCGGCCAGGAGCGTCACGAGAACGCCCGGGCCGGCGGCCTCCACCGCCCGGCGCAGGCGCAGGGTGGGCGTGGGGCAGCGGTGGCCGCGGGCGTCGATCTCGATCACGGCGACGGGGTCGCGCGCCGGCGCGTCGTGCGCAAGCTGAACGATTCGCAGCGCCGGCCGTTGGCCGACTCACCCGCCCGCCCGGAGCTTCGCCATGGCCGCCCGTCCCACCTGGCAAGGCCACCTGCGCCTGTCGCTCGTCACCTGCCCGGTGGCGCTCTACACCGCCTCGACGCGGGCGGGGGACGTGAGCTTTCACCTGCTCAACCCCAAGACGGGCAACCGCATCCGCATGATCACCACCGACCCCGACACCGGGCCGGTGGAGCGCGGGAGCCTGATCAAGGGCTACGAGGTCTCCAAGGACCAGTACGTCACCGTCACCGACGAGGAGATCAAGGCGGTCAAGCTCGAGTCCACCAAGGTGATCGACATCGAGCGGTTCGTGGCCGCCGACGAGATCGACCGGCTGTACTGGAACGACCCCTACTTCCTCACCCCCTCCGGCGAGATCGCCAACGAGGCCTTCACCGTGATCCGCGAGGCCATGCGCGAGACCGGGCGCATCGCGCTGGGTCGCGTGGTGCTCTCCACCCGCGAGCGGCTCCTGGCGCTGGAGCCGCAGGGCAAGGGCATCGTCGCCTGGTCGCTGCGCACCAAGGGCGAGGTGCGCGACGCCAAGGAATACTTCGCCGGTATTCCCGACGCCAAGGCCGACAAGAACATGCTGGCGATCGCGGAGAAGATCATCGAGCAGCAGGAGGGCGCCTTCGACCCCTCCACCTTCAACGACCGCTACGAAGACGCGCTGAAGGCGCTGATCGAGGACAAGAAGAAGGGGCAGTCGCTCACCGAGGCGCCTGCGCCCAAGGACACCAAGGTCGTCGATCTGATGGAGGCCCTGCGCGCCAGCCTGCAGCGCGGGGCCGCGCCCTCGCCACCGCGCAAGGCCTCGGGCGCCAAGGCCGCGGCCGACACCAAGCCCGCGCCGCGCCGCGCGCCGGCCAAGCGCAAGGCGGGCTGAGGCCGCACCCCCGCTTGATCCGGCGCGGCGAAACGCCGATCTAGACGGGGCATGGCGCTCGTCATCGACACCCTCGCCCCCCGCGGCGCCCTCCGCCACCCGGAGAAGGCCGCACGGCCGGACACCCCCGTGCTGCGCAAGCCCGA
>CAXSHO010000037.1:11540-17799 GCA_964237305.1 uncultured Caulobacteraceae bacterium | reverse complement strand
GGGAAGGGCTGCACACCGTGTGCGAGGAGGCGGCCTGCCCCAACATCGGCGAGTGCTGGTCGCAGCGCCACGCCACCATGATGATCATGGGCGACACCTGCACGCGCGCCTGCAGCTTCTGCAACGTGAAGACCGGCCTGCCCGGCCCGCTGGACCTCGAGGAGCCCGCCCGCGTCGCCCGCGCCGTGGCCGCCATGGGGCTCCTGCACGTGGTGATCACCTCGGTGGACCGCGACGACCTGGCGGACGGCGGGGCCGCGCACTTCGCCGCGGTGGTGCGCGCCGTGCGCGCCGCCGCGCCGCTCACCACCGTCGAAATCCTGACGCCGGACTTCCTGCGCAAGCCGGTGGCGGCGGCCGAGGTGATGATCGACGCGCGGCCGGACGTGTTCAACCACAACCTGGAGACAGTCCCGCGCCTCTACCTCTCCATCCGCCCGGGCGCCCGCTACTTCCATTCCCTCCGCCTCCTGGAGCGCGTGAAGGAGCGCGACCCGGCGCAGTTCACCAAGAGCGGCCTCATGGTCGGCCTCGGCGAAGCCAAGGAGGAGGTGATGCAGGTGATGGACGACATGCGCTCGGCCGGCGTCGACTTCCTGACCATCGGCCAGTACCTCCAGCCCACGCGCAAGCACGCCGCGGTGGACCGCTTCGTGACGCCCGACGAGTTCGCCGCCTACGAGGCGATCGCGCGCGCGAAGGGCTTCCTGATGGTGTCCGCCAGCCCGCTCACCCGCTCCTCCCACCACGCGGGCGCGGACTTCGCCCGGCTGAAGGCGGCGCGCGAGGCGCTGGCGGCGTAAGCGCGCGTGCCCGCCCACCACGTCGAGCGCGTGCTGCCCTACCGGCCGTGGGACCTGTTCGTGCTGGTGGGCGACGTGGCGCGCTACCCGGAGTTCGTGCCCTGGGTCACCTCCATGAGCGTGGGCGCCGTCACGCCGGAGGGAGAGGGCCGTGATGTCGTGGAGGCGGAGGCGGGCGTCGGCTTCAGCTTCCTCACCGAGCGCTTCTCCACCTCCGTGCGCCGCAACGCCCCGGTGGGGACGATCGAGGTCGGGCTCGTGCGCGGCCCCTTCAGGCGCCTCGAGAACCACTGGCGGTTCGAGGCGCACCCGCGGGGCACGCGCGTGGTGTTCGACATCGACTACCAGTTCAAGACGCGCCTCCTGGACATGGTGCTCGCCGCCAACTTCGACCGCGCGGTGAACAAGCTGATCACCTGCTTCGAGGCGCGCGCGGCGGCGCTTTACACGCCGGTGGAGGCGCCCGCGTGATCGCCCCGCCGCCGCTCGCGACGCCCGCGACGCCCGCGACGAATGCGGCGCTGATCCAGTCCATGCTGCGCGACTGCGCGCGGGTGGAGGCGGACAGGGCCAAGCCGCCGCCCGCCACCGTGCGGGCGCGGCTCGAGCGGCTGGAGTACTTCGACCAGGCCGGGCGCGAGGCCCTCAGCCGCCTCGTCGGCGCCAAGCTGGAGGGCGCGGACGTCCAGGCCCTGCAGAGGGCGTCGGCCGTCATGTTCGCCAAGGACCTGGCCGACCAGGCGGAGCTCAAGACGATGATCCCGCGCACGGGTTGGTTCACGCGCAAGGCCTACGGCCGCAAGGCGGCGCTGGGCGCGTGGCTGGTGGTCGATCACGCGGTGAACGATCCGGCGCTGATGCGCGACGTGGTGGCCCGGCTGAAGCCGCTCGCCGTCGCCCGCGGCTTCGAGGGGACGCAGTACGCCATCATGTCCGACCGGATCGCGCTGACGTTCGATCATCGCAAGCAGCGTTACGGCACGCAGGTGGAGTGCCGTGCCGGCGCCTGGCGACCGGCGGACCTGGAGACGCCCGCCGGGGTGGACGCCCGCCGCCGCGCCGTCGGCTTCACGGAGACTGAGGCCGAGTACCTGAAGACCTTCGCGGATGATCCCTGCAGCTGACGGCGTCGGTCTCTACGGAGCGGGCGCCCCCGCGCGCAACGCGTCGTAGACGCCGCGCTCGAAGGCGGCGAGGTCGGCCCGCGCGGCGAGCAGGTCGGCGGGGGCGAAGCGGGCCGACACGCGGCCGTCCTGCAGCAGCACGCCACCGTCGCAGCGGAGCGCGAACGTCGCCACGTCGTGCAGCGCGGTGACGACCACCCGGTCCCGGGCCAGCACGGCCAGCTCGGCCTTGACGTCGTAGGCGACCACCGGGTCCAGCCAGTTGAACGGCTCGTCGAGCAGCACCACCGGCGGCTCGCCGAGAACGGCGAGCGCCAGGGCCAGCCGCTGGCGCCAGCCGGACGACAGCGCCTCCACGGGGCGGTCGTGGACCCGGTCGAGCGCCAGCGCGCCGAGCAGCGCCTCCGGGCGGCCCGGGTCGGCGCGCCGGGCGCGGGCCGTCAGCCGCAGGAGCTCGCCCGCCGTCACCCCGCCCGGCAGGGAGGCCAGCGGCGGGGCGTAGCCGAACAGCCTCGCCCGGGCGGCGGGATCGCCGGCGAGCTCGCGGCCGTCCAGCGCGATGCGGCCGGCCGCGGGGGCGATGCGGCCCGCCAGCGCACGCAGGAGCGTGGTCTTGCCGCCGCCGTTGGCGCCGAGCACCCCGAGCCAGCCGTCGGCCGCCTCCAGGTCGACTTCCGTGAGGACGCGGCGCGTTCCCAGCACGACGGAGAGCCCCCGGACGCTCAGCATTCCAGCCATCGTCGCCGCCGTGCGGAGGAGGTCAGCACCACCGCGCGCAGGACGGCCCACGCCGGCGCGGCGGGTGCCGCCGTGGCGGCCACGGCGGCCAGCAGCGCCAGCTCCATCGCGGCGGCGGCGGCCGCGAGCCGGTCCTTCCCGCCCAGGGCGTGCAGCACGGTGGCGCAGGCGTAGGCCGCCAGCACGAGCGCCGCGGCGCCCGCTGTCGCGCCCACGGCGGGCGCCGGCAGGCCCGCCGCGAGGCCCGCGACGCCCACCCCCGCGCCCGTCGCCAGCGCGGGCGCCACGGCGAAGCGGAGCAGGAGGTCGCGTAGCGGCGTCGGCTGGCGCCCGAGGAAGCGCAGCAACGGCAGGTCGACGGCGCCCAGGGCCGCCCCGGCCACCAGGCCCGAGGCGCCCAGCAGTGCGAACGCCAACGCCGCATCGGGGTTGTTGCGATGGGCGAGAGCGGTCGCCGCGGTTCCGACCGCCACGAGCAGCGCTGTCGCCAGGAGACGCCCGCCGCGCCTCGAGAGGCGTCCGGCGCGGCTTGCGGACGTGGCTGAGACGGCGGCGGCGTAGCCCGACGACCTTCCTGCGGCCGCATCCGCGACGGCCGCCAGGACGCTTCCGACCGCGACGGCGCCCGCCAGCCTCAAGCCGCTCATGGGCGAGGCGGAGGCGGCGCCCGCGGTCACCAAGAGCCACGGTGCGGGCAGCACGACCGCCGCCTGGGCGCAGCGCCAGAGCGCGGCGTGACGGTCCGCCAGGACGCGGTCTCCCAGGCAGCCTTCGGCCGTGCGGCCGGCGTCCGCATGGTCCAGGAGGCGCAACGTCACCCACACCGCGGCGGCGCCCAAGGCCGTCTCGACCAAGAGGCCCGCCCCGAAGCCCGGAGGCTCCGACGCGGGCAGCCGCATGCCGACGAGGACCGCCAGCGCCGCCGCGACGGGCGGGACCGCCCACGCCCACCGGTCGCGCCGCAGCGCCCGGACCGCGGACCGGGCCTGGAGCCGCCTGAGCGCGAAGAGGGGGGCGGGGCGGAAGCCGGCGAACGGGCCGGGGCGCCGCCCGGCCCCGGCGCCGACTGCGCCGCCGACGCCGATCACGGCGCGGACGCGACCGTGGCCGCCAGGAAGCCGTCATAGCCCTTGTCGCCCACCGTCTGCACGGCGGTCGACACCAGGCGCGGCTCGGCCGCCACCCGCGCGAAGAGGGCGCGCACGCCCTGCACGCTCGCGTCGCCGTCCGCGTCGAGGAGGCGGCCGCGGCGCACCACGTTGTCCACCAGGATCAGCGACCCGGCCCGGGTCAGGCGCAGCGCCCAGTCGAGATAGGCGACGTTGTCCGGCTTGTTCGCGTCGATAAACACGAGGTCGAAGGGAGGCCCGCCCTCCGCGGCGAGGCGGGGCAGGGTCTCCAGCGCCGGCCCCACCCGCAGGTCGACCCGATCCGCCACGCCCGCGGCGGCGAAGTTGGCCCGGGCGGTGGCGGCGTGGCGCGCGTCGAGCTCCAGCGTGGTCACGCGGCCGCCCTCCGCCAGCCCCCGCACCAGGTGCAGCGTGCTGTAGCCGCCGAGCGTGCCGATCTCCAGCACGCGCTCGGCGCGGACGGCCAGGGCCAGCACGCGAAGCAGCCGCCCCTGCGCGGGCGAGACGGCGATGTCGGGCAGGCCGTCCCTGCGGCTGCGCTCCAGGGCGGCGGCGAGGGGGGCGTCGTCGGCGGCGAGGTGCTCGGCGATGAAGGCGTCCACCCGCGTCCAGACCGCCTGGGGCTCTCCGCCGGAGACGCTCATCCCAGCCGGTCCCGCAGGAGCTCCAACGCCCGGCGCACGGCCGCCAGCCGCACCGCGCCCCGGCCGAGGTCGCCGAAGCGCGTCTGCGCCGCCTGCGTCTCCGCGCCCGCCATGGCCGTGGCGAACCAAACCGTCCCGACGGGCTTGCCGGCCGAGCCGCCTCCCGGGCCCGCCACTCCGGTGACGGCCACCGCGAGGTCGGCGCCCGAGCGGGCCAGCGCGCCCTCCGCCATGGCTCGCGCCACGGGCTCGGATACTGCGCCGTGCGCCCGCAGCACCGCCTCAGGCACGCCGAGGAGGTCGCGCTTGGCGCTGTCCGCGTAGGTCACGACGCCCTGCGCCACGGCGGCCGAGGCGCCTGCGACCTCCGTCAGCGCTCCCAGGACGAGTCCTCCCGTGCAGCTCTCAGCGGCGGTGACCCACAGGCCGCGGGTCCTCGCCCCGTCCAGCACGGCGGCGGCCAGCGCGTCGATCTCGGGGGGGAATAGGCTCAGGCCGGGCACTCCACGCTGACGACGGCGGAGGCGGCGATACCCTCCTCGCGGCCGGTAAAGCCCATTCGCTCCATGGTGGTGGCCTTCACGCTCACCCGGTCGAGCGGCAGCGACAGGAGCTCGGCCACCTTGGCGCGCATGGCTTCGCGGTGCGGCTTCACCTTGGGCCGCTCGCAGATCAGCGTCACGTCCGCGTTGACGAGTTCGCCGCCCTTGCCCGCCATCAGCTCCACCGCGTGACGCAGGAACTGGTCGGAGCGTGCGCCGCGCCACTTCGGGTCGGTGGGCGGGAAGTGGTCGCCGATGTCGCCTTCCCCAATGGCCCCCAAGAGCGCGTCGGTGAGCGCGTGCAGGCCCACGTCGCCGTCGGAGTGGGCCAGGAGCGTGCGGTCGTGCGGGATCTCCACGCCGCAGAGCCACAGCGACGACCCCTCGCCGAACACGTGGGCGTCGAAGCCCTGGCCCACGCGCGTGCGTCGCCGCTCTCCCGCCAGCAGTTCGGCCATGGGGAAGTCCTCCGGGTGGGTCACCTTCATAAGGGCGGGATCGCCCGGCGTCAGCACCACGCGTCCGCCCGCCGCCTCCAGCACCGCCGCGTCATCGGTGGCGGCGGCGCCGGCGGGCCAGGCGGCGTAGGCGGCGCGGATGGCGGCGAGACGGAAGGCCTGGGGCGTCTGCGCGCGCCACAGGCCTGCGCGCGGCTCGGTGGCGCCGACCACGGCGCCCTCCGCCCGCTTGAGCGTGTCGCCCACCGCCAGGGCGGGCAGCGCGCCGTCGGCTTCGGCCAGCGCCGCGAGGAGCGCGTCCACATGGGCGCGGGTGACGAAGGGGCGGGCGGCGTCGTGGATCAGCACCGCCTCGACCTCCGCCGTCAGCGCCGCCAACCCGGCGCGCACCGAGTCCAGGCGCTCGGCGCCGCCCGCCGCGGTGCGCAGGCGCAGGCCGGCCAGGGCCTCCGCCGCCGCCGCGTCGCCGGGCGGGACGACCACCACCAGCTCCGCCGCCCCCGCCTCCAGGAGCGCCTCCGCCGACCAGCGGGCCAGGGGCTTGCCGCCGAGCGGGCGCCACTGCTTGGGGACGCCGCCGCCCGCCCGCAGGCCGGCCCCGCCCGCCACGATCACGCCTGCGAACCTCATCGCGCGCCTTGTAGACGGGCGCACCCCCCTGTCCAGGCTGGACGCGGCGTGTTCTCGCGCGCGAAGGTGCGCCGCAGCATGGCCGACCCTCTGCGCCCGCCCGAGCCCAGCGACCGCGAGCGCCGCCGCGCCCGCGCCTGGTCGGCCGCGCCCTGGGCCTCGCTCGTGGTGGACGGCGAGGGCGTGGTGG
>CAXSHO010000037.1:10574-11521 GCA_964237305.1 uncultured Caulobacteraceae bacterium | reverse complement strand
CGGGAGGCGAGGCGCTGGCGAAGCTGGCCGGACGGGCTCAGGCGCAGGGCCGCTCCGTGCGCGACGGCGGCCTGACGCTCGCCTCCACGGAGTCGTGGCGGGAGGCGGTCACGGCCGAGGCGGTGGCGCAGGAGCTGGAGGGGGAGGGCGTGCTCCTCACGCTGCGCCCCGCCGGACCGGCCGACGACGCCCGGCGCGCGTCGGAGGGGCTGCACGCCGCGGCGGGGCTCGGCCGCACCCTGGCGCACGAGATCAAGAACCCGCTGGCGGGCATCCGCGGCGCCGCCCAGCTGCTGGAGGCCGGCGCCGTGGGCGAGGACGCCGAGCTGGCCCGCCTGATCGTGGACGAGACCGAGCGCGTGCGCCGGCTGATCGACCGCGTGGAGGCCTTCTCCGACGCCCGGCCCACCACCCTGCGGCCGGTGAACCTGCACGCGGTGCTCGACCGCGTGCGCCGGCTCGTGGCCAGCGGGGCCGGACCGGCCGTGCGCTTCCGCGAGCGCTACGACCCGTCGCTGCCCGACGCGCACGGCGACGAGGACCAGCTGGTGCAGGTGGTGCTGAACCTCGTCAAGAACGCCGCGGAGGCCGCCGCCCGCCCCGACCGCCCCGGCGAGGTCACCCTGGCCACCGCCTGGCGGCAAGGCGCCCGCACGCCGGGCGGCGACGGGCAGGGTTGGCGCGCCACCCCGCTGGAGCTCAGGGTGGAGGATGACGGGCCGGGCGTTGACCCGGCGCTGCGCGCGCGGCTGTTCGACCCCTTCGTCACCGGCAAGCCGCAGGGGGAGGGGCTGGGCCTGACGCTGGCGGCCAAGCTGACCGCCGACCACGGCGGCGCGCTGGACTTCACCTCCGAGCCCGGCCGGACCGTGTTCCGCCTGCGGCTGCCCGCCGTTCCGCCCCCGACTTCCCTCGCGCTCCCGGAGGCCCGCCCTTGAGCTCCCCCG
>CAXSHO010000037.1:6538-10564 GCA_964237305.1 uncultured Caulobacteraceae bacterium | reverse complement strand
CCCCCGCCGCCCCCAAGGTGCTGATCGCCGACGACGACGCCTCCATCCGCCTCGTGCTGAGCCACGCCCTCACCCGGGCGGGCTACGAGGTGCGCGCCACCGGGGCCTCCGGCACGCTCTTGAAGTGGGCGCAGGAGGGGGAGGGCGACCTGATCGTGACCGACGTGGTGATGCCGGACGAGAACGTGTTCGAGGTGCTGCCCCGCATCCGCCGCGCCCGCCCCAACCTGCCGATCATCGTCATGAGTGCGCAGAACACGCTGCTCACCGCCGTGGCCGCCGCCGAGCGCGGCGCCTTCGAGTACCTGCCCAAGCCCTTCGACCTGGACGACCTCGTGGCCGCCGCGCGCCGGGCCCTGGCTCCCGCGGGCCGCACCGCGCGGGGGCCGGCGCGCTCCGCCCGCGATGAGCGGTCGCCGCTCACCGGGCGCTCCGCCGCCATGCAGGCCGTCTACCGCGTCATCGCGCGCCTGGTGGGGGTCGACCTGCCGGTGCTGATCGTGGGCGAGCCGGGCACCGGCAAGGGGCTGGCGGCGCGCGCCCTGCACGAGCTGGGTCCGCGGCGCGGCGGCCCGTTCGTCTCCGTGCGCGTGGCCGGGCTCTCGCCGGAGCGGCTGGAGGCGGAGCTCGCGGGCGAGGGGCGCGACGGCGGGGCGGTGGCGCAGGCCGCGGGCGGCGTGCTGCACCTGAGCGAGGTCACCGAGCTCTCCGCCCCCGCCCAGGCCCGCCTCGCCGCGGTGCTCGACCGGCTGGAGCGGAGCCCGGGCAAGGTGCGTGTCGTCGCCACGAGCGCCGACGACGTGGACCAGACCGTGGCCGACGGACGCCTGCGCCGCGACCTCTACGACCGCCTGGCGGTCACCGTGCTGCGCATGCCGCCGCTGCGGGAGCGCCCGGAGGACGTGGAGGACCTCGCCCGCGAGACCCTGGGGCGGACCGCCGCGGCCGGCGGCGAAGCCCGGTCGCTCACCGCCGACGCCCTGGCGGCGCTGCAGGACCAGCCCTGGCCGGGCAACGTGCGGGAGCTGGAGAACGTGGTGCGGCGCGCCGCCGCGCTCAACGCGACCGGTCCTCTCACCGCCGAGATGATCGCCGCCGAGCTGGCTCCGGTCTCGCCGCTGCGCGGGACGGCCGCGCCGACGCCTCCCCAGCCCCTCCCCGCCGCCGGAGAGGCGCTGAACGGGCCGGAGCCGCACCTGGAGCAGGCGGTGGCCGCCGCCTTCGCAGAGGGCGCGCCCGCACCGGGGCTGCACGAGCGGATGGTGCAGGCGCTGGAGCGTCCGCTCCTGCGCGCCGCCCTGTCCGCCAGCGGGGGCAACCAGATCCGCGCGGCCGAGCTCCTGGGCCTGAACCGCAACACCCTGCGCAAGCGGCTGCAGGAGCTGGGCGTGCGGCCACGGGCCTGAGGCCGGTCGAGCCTGTGCAGCGCGGCGACGATCCTGTTGCCAACGGAGCACAGGGTCGCCAGACTCGCGGGATGGCCGAGGCCGACGCCAACCTCCACACCGACGCCGCCGCCCGCCTCGACGCCGCGGCGCTGGACGTGCGCCTGTTCGAAGGTCGCGCCCGCTCGGTGTTCGCCAGCCTTTACGCCACGGCCGTGGTCGTCACCGCGGGCGCCATCCTGTGGGCGGCGGCGGTGTCGGGCGGGCGCCACCTCGCCGGCGCCACCCGCACGGTCCTGGTCGTGCTCTGGGCCGACACGGCGCTCGTGGTCGCCCTGTGCGCGGTGGCGGGCTGGCGCGCGCTGGTGCTGTTCGGGCCGCGCACCCGCGACGCGGGCGTTCGGCTCCACCGTCGGTTCGTGGCGCTGTTCGCCCTGGCCGCCGTGGTCCCCGCCGTGATCGTGGCGCTGTTCTTCGGCCTCCTCGTGACCCGCGGGGTGGAGAGCTGGTTCTCCACCCGCGTGCGCACGGTGGTGGAGGACGGGGCGAGAGTGGCGCGCAGCTACCTCCGCCAGCAGGAGGACCAGACGCGCACGGGCCTGTCGCCCATCGCCGGCGACCTGAACCGTGTCGCCCCGCTCCTGGCGCACAGCCCGCTCGGCTTCGGACGCTTCCTCCTGGAGGAGCTGGCGGTGCGCGACCAGTCGGCGATCTACGTCATCGACCACGAAGGCCGCGTCCTGGCCCGCGCCGAGCAGCCGGGCGGCCCCGCCTACCTCGCCCCGCCGCCCGACATGATGCGCGGCGCCCCGCGCGAAGCGATCCTGCGCCTGGACGCCGCCGACATGGCGCGCGCCGTGTTCAAGCTCGACAGCTATCCCGACGCCTACCTCTACGTGGTGCGGCCGCTGGGGGCGGGGGTCATGGCGCAGCTGCGACGCTCCTCCGATGCGGTGGCGGCCTACCGCGAGGCGGAGGGGGCGCGGGGGCGGATCGAGGCGATCTTCCTGCTCAGCTACGCCGCCACCGCGCTCCTGGTGCTCATCGGCGCGGTGTGGGTCGGAGTCAGCCTGGCGGCCCAGATCGCCGCGCCCGTGGGCCGGCTCGTGCAGGCGGCGGACAGGGTGGCGGGGGGCGACCTGGCGGCCAGGGTGGACGACGGGCGGCAGCCGCAGGAGATCGCGGTGTTGTCCCGCGCCTTCAACAGGATGACGGGCGACCTTCGCAGCCAGCAGGAAGCGCTGCGCCGCGCCGGGACGGAGGCGCAGACCCGCAGCCGCTTCATCGAGACGGTGCTGTCGGAGGTGAGCGCGGGCGTTGTCGGGCTGGACGGGGAGGGGCGCATCTCCGTCCTGAACGGGCGCGCCGCCACCCTCCTCGGGCTGGACGAGGCCACCGCCCCGGGCCTGTTCCTGTCCAAGGCCGCGCCCGAACTGACGGAGGTGACCGAGCGTGCGCTGCGAATCGGCGAGGCGGAGACGGACGTGGACGTGGCGCGCGACGCGGAGGCGCGGCGGCTGCGCGTGCGGGCGGCGGGCGGCCGCGGCTCGGGCCTTGTGCTCACCTTCGACGACATGACGCGGCTCCTGGCCGCCCAGCGCAACGCGGCGTGGCGCGACGTGGCGCGGCGCATCGCCCACGAGATCAAGAACCCTCTCACCCCCATCCAGCTCTCCGCCGAGCGTCTCAAGCGACGTTACCGCCGGGTGATCGCCGAGCCCGAGCTCGAGACGTTCGACCGCTGCACCGACACCATCGTGCGCCAGGTCACCGACATCGGCCGCATGGTGGACGAGTTCTCCGCCTTCGCCCGCATGCCCGAGCCCCGCTTCGCGCCGGAGGACCTCGCCGAGCTCCTGCGCCGCGCCGTTTTCGCCCAGCGCGTCGCGTACCCGGACGTCGAGGTCGAGATGGCCGAGCCCGCCGCCGCCCCCGTGAGCGCGGACGCGCGGATGCTGGGCCAGGCGTTCGCCAACGTCTTGAAGAACGCGGGCGAGGCCGTGTCGGCCCGGACGGCCGCGGAGCCCGCCCCGCCCGGTCGCATCCGCGTCACGCTGGACCGCGCGGCCGGCGAGTTGGTGGTGTCGGTGGAGGACAACGGCGTCGGCCTGCCCTCCCGCGACCGGGCCCGGCTGGTGGAGCCCTACGTGACCACCCGCGAGAAGGGGACGGGCCTCGGCCTCGCCATCGTCAAGCGGATCATGGAGGAGCACGGCGGCTCGCTCGTGCTCGGCGACGCGCGGGAGGGCCGCGGCGCGCGCGTGGAGCTGCGCATCGCCGGCGGCGTGTCGGAGCGGGCGGCGGAAGGTCGGGCGACCATGGCGGCGGCGGAGTAGACGATGGCGGCTGACATCCTGGTGGTCGACGACGAGGCCGACATCCGCGAGCTGGTGGCGGGGATCCTGGAGGACGAGGGTTACGCCGTGCGCACCGCGGCCGACTCGCACGGCGCGCTGGCCGCCTTCCGCGCACGGCGCCCGTCGCTCCTGATCCAGGACATCTGGATGCAGGGCGGCGGCCTGGACGGGCTGGAGATCCTGGACGTGGTGAAGGCGGCGGACGCCGACATGCCCGTGGTGATGATCTCCGGCCACGGCACCATCGAGACGGCGGTGAGCGCGCTCAAGCGCGGCGCCTACGA
>CAXSHO010000037.1:3027-6528 GCA_964237305.1 uncultured Caulobacteraceae bacterium | reverse complement strand
CTGCCCAAGCCGATCGACCCGGAGTTGCTGAAGGTGGTGGTGGAGCGCGCGCTGGAGAACTCGTCGCTGAAGCGCGAGAACCGCCGCCTGCGCGCGCAGACGCTCACCCCCGACGGGCTGATCGGGCGCTCGGCCGCCGCCCAGCAGCTGCGCAACATGATCGGCCGCGTGGCCCCCACCAACAGCCGCATCCTGATCGCCGGCCCCCCGGGCTCGGGCAAGGAGCTGGCCGCGCGCCAGATCCACGAGGGCAGCCCCCGCGCGCGCAACGAGTTCGTCGGCGTCAGCGCGGCGGGCGTCACGCCCGAACGCATGGACAGCGAGCTGTTCGGCGAGGAGGGGGAGGGCGGGCGCCCCCGCAAGATCGGCGTGTTCGAGCGCGCCCACGGCGGCACCCTCTTCATCGACGAGGTGGCTGACATGCCGCGGGAGAGCCAGAGCCGCATCCTGCGCGTGCTGGTGGACCAGCGCTTCCGCCGGGTGGGGGGCGACCAGGACGTGCAGGTGGACGTGCGGGTGGTCTCCTCCACCTCCAAAGACCTGCGGGTGGAGATCGCGGAGGGCCGCTTTCGCGAGGACCTGTTCCACCGCCTGAACGTCGTCCCGGTGCGCGTGCCGGGCCTGAGCGAGCGGCGCGAGGACATCGCCGAGCTCGTCACCTACTTCATCGACCGCATCTCGGAGGCCACGGGCCTGCCCAAGCGCATCCTGGGCGAGGACGCGGTGGCCACGCTGCAGGTGCACGATTGGCCGGGCAACGTGCGCCAGCTGCGCAACAACATCGAGCGCCTGCTGATCCTGGCCACCGGCGACCCCTCCGAGGTGATCACCGCCGAGCGCCTGCCCGCCGAGGTGGCCGCCGCGGGCTCCGCCGGGTCCGTAGGCCCCGAGCGGATCATCGCCCTGCCGCTGAGGGATGCGCGCGAAGTGTTTGAGCGCGAATACCTTTCCGCCCAGATCCTGCGTTTCGGCGGCAACATCAGTCGCACCGCGGGCTTCATCGGCATGGAGCGCTCGGCGCTGCACCGCAAGCTCAAGTCCCTCGGCGTGGCGCCGCTGCGGGGCGAGGAGGGCGACGAGGAGTGAGCCGCACGGCCTACGTCAACGGCCGCTACGTCCCGCACCGCGACGCCCGCGTGCACGTGGAGGACCGCGGCTACCAGTTCGCCGACGGCGTGTACGAGGTCTGGTCGGTGTTCGAAGGCCGGCTGGCGGACTCGGAGGGGCACTTCACCCGCCTCGCCCGCAGCCTGTCGGAGCTCGGCATCGCGCAGCCCATGTCGCGGTCGGCGCTGGAGACGGTGCTCGCCGATGTGGTGCGCAGGAACGGCGTTCGCGACGGGCTCGTCTACCTGCAGGTGACGCGCGGCGTCGCCCCGCGCGACCACGCCTTCCCGAAGGCCGCCGTGCGCCCGTCGGTGGTGATCACGGCCAGGCGTGTGGACCTCGCCGCCGCTCAGGCCCGCGCGGAGAGGGGCGTGGCGGTGGTCACCACGCCCGAGACGCGCTGGGCGCGGTGCGACATCAAGACCATCGGCCTCCTCCCCAACGTGTTGGCCAAGCAGGCCGCGCGCGAGGCCGGCGCCTTCGAGGCCTGGTTCGTGGACCGGGAGGGGCGCGTCACCGAGGGCGCCTCCACCAACGCCTGGATCGTCACGCAAGACGGCGCGCTGGCCACCTGCGACACGGGCGCCAACATCCTGCGCGGCGTCACCCGCGCGGCGGTGGCCTCGCTCGCCGCCGAGCTGCAGCTGCGCGTGGAGGAGCGGCCCTTCACCGTGGCCGAGGCGAAGGGCGCGCGCGAGGCCTTCATCACCGCCGCCACCGCCTTCGTCACGCCGGTCGTCGCCATCGACGGCGAGCGGGTGGGGGAGGGGCGGCCCGGCCCTGTGGCGCTGCGGTTGCGCGACCTATATCTGCAATGCGCCCGGGCCACCGCCTGAGCGCCACCTTTGTGTGCGGGCCCTGCCCGCGAGGAGACCCGATGTCGAACGACAAGAAGCAGAACCTGCAGGACACGTTCCTGAACAGCGTGCGCAAGGCCAAGACGCCGCTGACGATCTTCCTGGTGAACGGAGTCAAGCTGCAGGGCGTGGTGACCTGGTTCGACAACTTCTGCGTGCTGCTGCGCCGCGACGGGCAGAGCCAGCTCGTCTACAAGCACGCCATCTCCACCATCATGCCCAGCGCGCCCGTGCAGCTGTACGAGCCCTCCGAGGAGGAAGACGCGGCTTGAGCGTCGACCATACGCCCCAGCGCCAGCGCGCGCTCGTCGTCCACCCCGCGCGCCGCGACGCCTCGTCCCTGCGCGACCCCGCCCAGCGGCTGGCCGAGGCGGTGGGCCTCGCGCAGGCGCTCGACCTCGACGTCGTGGACGCCCAGGTCGCCCCCCTGCGCGCCGCCACCCCCGCCACCCTGTTCGGCAAGGGCAAGGTGGAGGCGCTCAAGGCCGAGGCCGACGGCTTCACCGCCGACATCGTGGTGGTGGACGACGCGCTCAGCCCCGTGCAGCAGCGCAACCTGGAAAAGGCGTGGGAGCGCAAGGTCGTGGACCGCTCCGGCCTGATCCTGGAGATCTTCGCCCAGCGCGCCCGCACGGCCGAGGGCAAGCTGCAGGTCCACCTCGCACGGCTGGAGTACGAGCGCTCGCGGCTGGTGCGCACCTGGACCCACCTGGAGCGCCAGCGCGGCGGCACCGGCGGCACCGGCGGCCCCGGCGAGACGCAGATCGAGCTCGACCGCCGTCAAATCGCCGACCGCATCGTGCAGCTGAAGCGTCAGCTGGAGGAGGTGAGGCGCACGCGGGGGCTGCACCGCTCGCAGCGAAAGAAGACGCCGTTCCCGGTCGTTGCGCTGGTCGGCTACACCAACGCCGGCAAATCCACGATCTTCAACCGTCTCACCGCGGGCGGCGTGCTCGCGCAGGACATGCTGTTCGCCACGCTCGATCCGACCCTGCGCGAGGTGCGCCTGCCCGGCGGCCGCCCGGCCATCCTCTCCGATACGGTGGGCTTCATCAGCGACCTGCCGCACGAACTGGTCGCCGCCTTCCGCGCCACTCTCGAGGAGGTGGAGGAGGCCGACCTCGTCCTCCACGTCCGCGACATAGCCGGACCCGACAGCGAGGCGCAGGCCGCCGACGTGGCCGAGGTGCTGGGCCGCATGGGCTCGGGCGACGCGCTCGAGAGCCGCGTGCTGGAGGTGTGGAACAAGGCCGACCAGCTCGAGGCGGAGGCCCGCGAAGCGTTGGCGCTGAGGGCGGGGAGGGCGCCCGCCGTCCTGGTCTCCGCCCTGACCGGTGACGGCTGCGACAGGCTCCTCGCCGAGATCGCCGCGCGCATCGACGAAGCGCCGCCGATGGAGCTCGTGCTCGGTCCCGCCGAGGGCGAGGCCCTGGCCTGGCTCTACGGCGCAGGCCGCGTCGTGACCCGCGACGACCACCCGGACGGCGGCGTGCACCTCAGCGTGCGCCTGGACGCCCAGGCCCGCGGTCGCTTCGAA